>DASVLC010000196.1:0-2188 GCA_036385045.1 Thermoanaerobaculia bacterium
TACGAGGGGGGCGACCTTCCGGCCGCCCGAGACGCCGCTTTCCAGCGCGCGCGAGTGGTCGGAGTAGACGATCGAGCGGAGCGGCACGCCTGCCAGTTTCGACCGAGGGTTGCGCAACGATGCTCCTCGTCGTGCCGCCTACAACTGACCGCCGAACCAGAGAACGATCGTGATCGCGCTGATCGCGGCGAGCACTGCGAGAGTCACCTTGATCCAGGACCATGGCGCGGTGCCGGTGCACTTGCCGGTCACACCATTCACGAGGAACCGGTACGGTTTGCCGCGATAGTCGTACGCGGCAATCCAGATCGGCAGCAAAGCGTTCTTGTAGGCAAGCGCGGAGAACGTCGTCGTGACGTTCAGGTTCCTGTACGTATCGCCCGGGACTTCGCGGGCGCAGGCCGAGCGGATGTCATCCCGCATGCGCGCCTTCGCACTCTCGAGCGCCTCCGGGAGGTCGACCGCGTTCTCCTCAGCCAGAAATCCGGAGAGGTAGGAAGGGTCGTACGGGGTGAGTTCCGCCGTCGGAAACGGCTCGATGTTCCGGCAGAGTGAGGCGTCGATGCCGCGGGATGCGGGAACGGGAACGTCGTCGAAGAAGAGCTGCAGCAAACCAACGACCGGTACCCATCTCACCCGCCTCTCGCGCCGCGTCACCATCCGGCCGTTCTGACGGACCTGCACGTTGACGTAGTAGTAGTAGCCCGCATCGGCGGTCCAGTCGGAGTACGTAGCCGAGTCGAAGGTCCAGAAGGGGATGTAAGCACCCTGAATCTTCGTCATTCGCGACGAGGACTTGAGGTCATTCGGCCTGAGCCACAGTTTGTGAAGCCATTTGCGGAATGACTGCAGCGCCGATTCGCGAGTGATCCGGAACGGCAGCAGTCCCTCCGGTCGAACGACGTTGGGATCGGCCGGCGCCTCCACGACCGCATTGGTTCCGCAGAACGCGCAGGAACTCGCGGCGACGTGAGGATCGAGCGCCGTGTGAGCCCCGCATCGCTTGCAAACGATGACCTTCCGTTCGGCTCCCCAGCCTAGATTCCGCGGCGCCCGGAGGGCCGCGTCGACCGGTTTCTCCAGCACCTTCTCGCCGGTGGGTACGACGATCTTCTCGAGACCGCACCAGGCGCATTTGAGGGCAGTCGCCCCCGGCTCCCACTGGAGATTCGCACCGCAGCCCTCGCACGGGAACTTGCGGGCTCGCGCCTGGACGGATTCAGTCTGCATCTTCGCTAGTTCCCCGCCGTTGCGAGACTTCCGCCGCGCGGGTAAGAGAAGGCTTCCGGTCGTGGTCGGTTCACTTGGCCGGCGGCGGGGGTGGCGGTGGCGGCGTGCTGGCACCGATCCCGAGCTCATCGTACGAATCGAGTGACGCCCATCCCGCCGCTCCGGGACGCCAGGCCGGAGTCGTCGTCGCAACCTGCCCGCCCTGAATCATGGCCCGCAAGCCATCGTCCGTGTAGGGCCCGTAAGTCTTTCCGTCGATCGCGAGCGACCAGCGCGGCACGTTGGCGGAGGAGGATGACGAAGGTGGTGGCGGCGCCGAAGCTCCGGGCGGCGGCGGAGGTGGTGCCTGCTGGCTGCCCTGCGACTGCGCGGCGAAGCCGGCGCCCATCGCCTGTCCGATCGCCATTCCCGCTCCAATCCCCGCTCCCGCCCCTGCGAGGCCACCCGGATTTGCCGCGGCGACCTTGATCGATTCCGCCGTCTGCATCTGCGCGTACTGATTCAGGTGATTCCCGAGAACACCCAGCTTGGTTCGCTGGTCGATCGCCTGCTCGACTTCCTCCGGCAGCGAGATGTTGTCGATGACGAATCGGGCGAGCTCCAGCCCGTATGAAGCGAATGCCGGAGTCAGCTCGTTCTGCGCGAGTTCGGAGAGCTCGCGGTACTTCGCCGCCAGGTCGAGCGCGGAGACTTTCGACTCCGCGATGATGTCGGACATGTGACTGACGATCGTCGAGCGGAGCTGTCCCAGGATGTCGTTCGTCGTCGTCAGGCCGCGTGTTCCGACGATCGTCCTGAAAAACTCCTTCACGTCATTGATCTTCAGTGCATAGGTCCCGTAGGTTCGGACCCGGATCATCCCGAACTCGGCGTCGCGCATCATCACGGGATTCTGCGTGCCCCACTTCAGATCGGTGAAGAGGCGCGTGTTGAAGAAGTAGACCTCCGCCTTGAACGG
>DASVLC010000197.1:0-30164 GCA_036385045.1 Thermoanaerobaculia bacterium
CCTCACCCGGCCTTCGGCCACCCTCTCCCCGCTAAAATCGCGGGGAGAGGGGCGACAAATCTCGTGTCTGGCCGAGGCGTGATGTCGCGCAAAAGATCGGGGATGACAGGCCTTGAAGTGACGCGCCTGTGGTGGGATAGCACGATCGGAGCAGACCGAAAAGTGAAACCGTGAGTGGACGGTTTTGGCTTAAGTTAAGGCCATTGGCCTGTCATCCCGAGCCAGGCAAACGGCGTGACGCCGCGACTGAGAATGATGACAAGAACGCGCCTGTCATCCCGAGCGTAGCGAGGGATCTGGGTGGGCGGGCGGTGCGATGCGCGTGTTTGGCACCGCCCATCCCCCAGATCCCTCGCTACGCTCGGGATGACAGGAAGCGGTGCGGCGGGGCGGCCCGTTTCACGTGCCTCGCATCCCGCCCGCAGATCTTCACGCTTCAGCCCCCCTCATTTTCAATTTTCAATTTCCAATTTTCAATTTCTCTCCTACCCACCAGCCCGCTTCCCCTCCCCCCCCACCCCCTCCTCGTTTTCAATTTTCAATTTTCAATTTTCAATTCCCATAGAATCTCCCCATGGCTCAACCCGAACCGAACAAGATCATCTACTCCATGGTTGGCGTGTCCAAGTTCCATGGGAAAAAGCAGGTCCTCAAAGACATTTACCTGTCGTACTTTTATGGCGCGAAGATCGGCGTTCTCGGCCTGAACGGCTCAGGAAAATCCTCTTTGCTCCGTATCCTCGCAGGCATCGACAAGGATCACCTCGGGGAGACGGTGCTCTCGCCCGGATACACCGTCGGATTCCTGGAGCAGGAGCCGCGGCTCGACGAGACGAAGACCGTCCGCGAGATCGTCGAGCAGGGCGTGCAGCCGATTCTCGACCTTCTCAAGGAGTTCGACGACATCAACAACGCCTTCGGTGATCCCGACGCCGACATGGACAAGCTGATGGACCGCCAGTCGAAGGTTCAGGACAAGCTGGACGCGACGGGAGCCTGGGATCTCGACTCGAAGCTCGAGATGGCAATGGATGCGCTCCGCTGCCCACCGCCGGAGACTTCGATCGCGACGCTGTCCGGAGGAGAGCGTCGCCGCGTGGCTCTCTGCCGGCTGCTCCTGCAGGCTCCAGACATTCTGCTGCTCGACGAGCCAACCAACCATCTCGATGCCGAATCGGTCCAGTGGCTCGAACAGCATCTCCAGCAGTACGCCGGCACGGTCATCGCCGTGACCCACGACCGCTACTTCCTCGACAACGTGGCCGGCTGGATTCTCGAGCTCGACCGCGGCGAGGGCATCCCCTGGAAAGGCAACTACTCCTCCTGGCTGGAGCAGAAGAGCAACCGCCTCGCGCAGGAGGAGAAGGCCGAGTCGAACCGGCAGCGCACACTCGACCGCGAGCTCGAATGGATCCGGATGTCACCCAAGGCCCGCCACGCTAAAGGGAAAGCGCGTATCAACGCCTATGAAAACCTCCTGAGTGAGGAGTCGAAGGAGAAAGTCCAGGATCTGGAGATCTACATTCCGGCAGGCCCGCGGCTCGGCGATATCGTCGTTGATGCTGATGGTGTTGCGAAAGCGTTCGGCGACAAGCTGCTGATCGAAGAGATGTCCTTCAAGCTGCCTCCGGGCGGCATCGTCGGGGTCATCGGCCCGAACGGCGCAGGAAAAACGACTCTCTTCCGGATGATCATCGGGGACGAGAAGCCGGACGCCGGCACGATGCGCGTCGGCGAGACGGTAAAGCTCGCCTACATCGATCAGAACCGCACGCTCGATGGGGACAAGACGATTTTCGAAGAGATCACCGGCGGCGGCGAGATCGTGCAACTCGGGCCGCGCGAGATGAATTCGCGTGCCTACGTGGCGCGGTTCAACTTCTCGGGACAGGATCAGCAGAAGAAGGTCGGCGTACTGTCGGGCGGCGAGAGAAACCGCGTGCACCTTGCCAAGATGCTGAAGGAGGGGGCGAACGTCCTGCTCCTCGACGAGCCGACGAACGATCTCGACGTCAATACGATGCGCGCTCTCGAGGAGGCACTCGAGAACTTCGCCGGATGCGCAATCGTGATCAGTCACGATCGCTGGTTCCTTGACCGGGTCGCGACCCACATTCTGGCGTTCGAAGGCGACAGCCGGGTCTTCTTCTACGACGGCAACTTCTCCGAATACGAGGAAGACAAGAAGAAGCGTCTCGGAGCCGAGGCGACTCAGCCTCACCGCATCCGCTACCGCCAGCTGAGCCGGTGATGCGAGCCTTCCTTTTCGGGCTGGTGGCGGTGCTGTTCGCCGCCACCAGTTCCGCGAGCCTCGTCACGTCGGCGATGACCGGCCGTGTCCGCAGCGAGGGGCTGCCGGCCGCGGGCGTGACTGTCACCGCGTCGTCGCCTCTTCTGCAGGCGCCGCGGTCGACGACGACCAGCCGGAGAGGCACCTGGTGGATCGGGTCCATTCCTCCCGGGGCCTACGAGGTGACGTTCTCGGGCCCGGGTCTTCAGTCGCTCACCCGTCGTGTCGTGGTCGAGCTCGCACGCGTGGCACGCGCTGATGCCTCACTGGAACCGAGCGAGGACGAGGAAAGCGTAACGTCGACCGTCAGGAACATCGCCGTCACCGATACGACCGCGATCACGACGCATTTCGACGACTCGACCCTCGACCGCCTGCCGCTCCGCCGTGACGCCACCACCGTGGCCGATACGGCGCCCGGCGGCGCTGACGATCCCCTGCTCTTCGCAGGAGGCATCGTTGCCCACACGTCGCTTCTGGGAGAGGAAGCAGTCGAACAGATCACTGTCATCCGCGGTGCCCCGCCAATTGAATACGACCGTTACGGATCGAGCGTCGTCGTCGGGCAGCTGCGCAGCGGCAGAACCGCGCCCTATCTCTCCCTCCGCGGCACACTCTCACACGACGAGTGGATGCCCGGCGAGAGATCGGTTTCCGGTAAACACGGCCTTCGGCACCTGCTCGAGACGGCAAGCGGCGGTCGTCTGTTCGGTGACCGCCTTTCTCTTTTCGCCGCCGGCTGGAGTGGTGACGACGCTTCCGCAGGTCTCAGCACCCTGCGAGGACTGACATTCAACGCCGCGGCACAACTGAGCCCGAGTCACAACATCGGCGCTACCTGGATCGACTCGACGGCCAACGTCGACACGATCGATGCGAGCACTTCGGTGCGCGCGATCCGCTACACAGGAGTCAGCGGCGCTTTCGTGACACAGGCAGTCGCAAGCCGTTCCGAGAATGATCTCGACGTCTTCTCGCGACGTGACGATCTGATCGCCGCACGAACCGCATTCCGCATTTCGGATCACGTCATCTCGGCAGGATTCGATGCCTGGAACACTTCCGACGAAGACCGTGCATCGGTGTTCCTCGCCGATCGCTGGTCCGCCCGGCGCTGGACCGTCGACGCGGGCGTTCGTCACGAGATCGGCGATTCCGACGGCCACACCGCCCCCCGCATCGCACTGACGTGGGATCTGCTGGGCAATGGGCGGCGTGCGCTCACAGGCAGTCATGGACACTATCTCGACGAAGCGCACGACGATTCGCGGCTCGTCCGCAGCAGCTCCCTCGGCTTCGCCTCAGCGATCGGCATGTCAGGGACTGCCCGCGTCGACATCATTCGCAGGAGCGTCAGCGGCGTGATCCGCAACGGCGTCGAAGGCGAAGCGCGCTACCGCATGTTCGATCGCTTCGAGGCCGGTGGCAATTACACGTGGTTCGATCGCGACAGCTCGACCGAGCTTCGCCACAAATCCAATCTCTGGTTAGGCGCCGCCTTTCCCTTCCGTGACCGTGACGAACTCGGCGTGACCCTTCTGTATCGCTTCAGAGACGAGCAGCTGCGGTCGCACGTAGCCGATCTCGGCCTGCGTTATGCGCTTCCCGTGCGACGAATGCGCCTAACGGTCGCCGCTGACGTGCTCGACCTGATGGATGACGTGGGCGGACGGGCCTGGGTGCGGTTGACGATGTGAGGGGGGATGTGTGGTCTGTGTGCCCGATCGCCTTGTACATGCCAGGCGCCGTTAACTACGCAAGGCGCCACAAGCGTGTCATCCTGAGCAAGTGACGGCGAGGCGCCGCGACTGAGGGAAAGAAAACGCGAGTCGGTCGTGCACGAAGGCGCACGGGGTTTTGTAGCGCAGGCGTCCTCGCCTGCCGTATCGCAGACGTCCTCGTCCGCACGGGGCGTCTCGCCCCCCGCACCCGCAACGTGCACGTGAGTGGCTGATGGCACAGCCCCTCACCCGGCCTTCGGCCACCCTCTCCCCGCTAGAATCGCGGGGAGAGGGGCGACAAGTCGGGTGATGGAATCCCCAACGCTGTGAGCGTCGCGGAGGAATGCGCGTCAGGTAGGCCTGCGCACGTGGCTCATGCGTGTACGCTGAAACCCGCATGAACACTGGGAGTTTCTTGGAAGCGTAGCGTGAGGATCTGGGCGGGCGGGCGGTGCGATGCACGTGAACAGCACCGCCCACCCAGATCCCTCGCTACGCTCGGGATGACATGCCGTTTTGTGTGCGTGTAAGGGGATGGCGCGTCACACCCTCCCATGGCCCACTCCCCCCTACTCCCCCAACCCCTCCTCCGCGAGCATGTACGTCAAGGCCGCGAATGCAGCGGTGTTGCGGGCGAGTGCCTTCGGGTCGACTTTGTCGAGCGTGTCGGCCGCGGTGTGGTGATAGTCGAAGTAATGCCGCGGGTTCGGAACGAGACCGAATCCCGGAATCCCGGCAGAGGTGAGCGGCGAGGTGTCGGCGCCTACGAAACGGGAACTGCGAAACCAGAGAGGGCCGATGCGCGACAACACATCCATCCGTGCACGGGCGGCTTCCAGCGAGGTTCCCTCGAGCGTGCTGATGAAGCCGACCGGGTCGTCGACCCCGGCATCAGTCTCGACCACGGCAACGTGACGGTGCAGCTCTCCCCGCTTGACTACGCTGTTGAAGTAGGCGTGCGCACCGGCCATTCCGTTCTCTTCGTTCATGAACAGAACCGCCCGGACCGTACGCCTCGGCTGGATGTTCAACTCCTTCATCAGACGCATCGTCTCCATCACCATCGACACGCCCGAGCCGTTGTCGATGGCCCCGGTGCCGATGTCCCAGGAGTCGAGATGCCCACCAATCAGGATGATCTCGTTCGGCAGCTCGCGGCCGCGGATCTCCGCCACGACATTGGCCGAGACTGCGTCGGGCAGGGTCCGGGGAGTGAGCACGAGATTCATCCGGACGCGCTCACCCTTCGCGAGAAGGCGCGAGATCAGATCGGCGTCTTCACTGGTGACCGCCGCCGAAGGGATACGGGGCTGATTCGGATCATAGCGAAGCGCTCCGGTATGCGGAGTACGCAGCGATGCGGAAGCAACCGAACGGACGACCGCCGCGACGGCTCCATGTTCGGCCGCCCGGCTTGCGCCGGAGCTCCGGAAGATGACCGCGCCACTGTAGGCCTGGAACGCCTCGCCACGTTCGACGAGCTCCATGTCCATCGCTTTGTTGTAGAGAACGATCTTGCCTGCGACTTTCTCGCGGCCGAGCTCGGCGAGTTGCTCGTAGGACGTCACCTCGATCACGTCTGCCGTGATGCCCGCAGGCGGCGTCGCAACGCTGCCGCCGAGGGTTGTGAGGATGATCTCCTGCCGGTTATGGGACGTGAGGTGCGCGCGCTCGGCGCCCCGCACCCAGTGCGGAACCATCACCCGCTCCTGCCGCACATCGATGCCCCAGTCGCGGAAGCGCTTCGTCGTCCAGTCGACCGCCAGCGCTGCGCCGCGCGACCCGGAGAGCCGCGGCCCGATGTTATCGGCGAGATAGGCGAGTGTTTCGTACGACTGCGATTGCGTCAGCTGGTGATCGATGATGCGAGCGGCGGTGTCGGAAGCCGGCTGCGCGGAAAGAGTCATCGCGACGGCGAAGGTCAGGATCGTGACGAGGTGTAGTCTCATTGCGGGGCGAATGGTAACGCAGAGCATCGCGCGCCAAACCGCTGGTGAGAAGATGATGAGAGGGTCGAACAGCCGCCCTGCAACTGCAACTTGTCGTGCATGGCCGATTGCGCGGCCCCTCACCCCAATGGCGCAAACTCAAGGGAGAACCGCTCCACTCGCACCCTTCGCTTCTCGGGCCCCATCTGGGCATCCATCACAGTGCGGGTCAGATCAGCGCCTGTCATCCCGAGCGTAGCGAGGGATCTGGCGGATGGGTGGTGCCAAACACGAGCATCGCACCGCCCGCCCACCCAGATCCTCACGCTACGCTCAGGATGACATCTTAAGAACGGTGCGTGCGGTCCACGCCCGCACAACCATTGCCCTCCGCCCCCCGCGCTTCCTGCGGGGGGCGGAGGTAACAGCGCTATTCGTTGTCGATCTGTGCCCGCTGGAGATTGCCCGAGTAGTCGACGTAGATCGATTTCCATTCGGTAAAGACATCGATACCTGCAACGCCTGCCTCGCGGTGACCGTTGCCCGTTTCCTTGACGCCGCCAAAGGGCAAGTGCACTTCGGCGCCGATGGTCGGTGCATTGACGTAGAAGATTCCGGTGTACATGTCGCGCATCGCAACGAATGCCTTGTTTACGTCGCGCGTATAGATCGACGAAGAAAGACCGAACTTCACTCCGTTGCCGATCTCGATCGCATCTTCGAGCGAGTGGCAGCGAATCACGGCGGTTACCGGTCCGAAGATCTCTTCCTGCGCAATTCTCATGTCGGGCTTCACGTCGGCGAAGACCGTCGGCTCGTGGAAGAACCCCTTCGCGAAATCGCCGTCGCGCAGCATGTTTCCGCCAGCCACGAGAGTCGCGCCCTCATCTGTGCCGATCTTCACGTAGCTCGCGACCGTCTCGCGCTGGGATTCCGAACTGCTCGGCCCCATGTCGATCCCTTTGTCGAGACCGTTCCCGACGCGCAGCTTCTTCGCACGCCCTGCGAGCTTCTCGACGAACTGATCGTAGACCTTGTCGTGCACGACGATGCGTGACGCCGCCGTGCAGCGCTGGCCGCTGGTGCCGAACGCACCCCAGAGCGCACCATCGACGGCAAGATCGACGTCCGCGTCTTCCATCACCATGATCACGTTCTTGCCGCCCATCTCGAGATGGACGTGCTTGAACTGCGGAGCACAGGCGACCGAGATATCGCGGCCGACCTCGGTCGATCCGGTGAACGAGATGACGCGCACCTTCGGGTTCGCCAGCATCGGCTCTCCAACGGCACGTCCTCCACCCGTCACCATGTTCCAGACACCCGCTGGAAGTCCCGCTTCTTCGAACACCTCGGTGAGCATAACGACCGAAAGCGGCGTGAGTGAGGCCGGCTTGATGACTACGGTGTTGCCGCAGATGAGCGCGGCCATGCCCTTCCACGCGGGAATCGCGATCGGAAAGTTCCACGGTGTGATCAGCCCCGCGACACCGAGCGGCATGCGGACGGCCATGTTGAATTTGTTGTGGAGCTCGGAAGGTGTCGTGACGCCGAACAGACGTCGCCCTTCACCCGCCGCAAGAAACGCCATGTCGATCGCTTCCTGCACATCGCCACGCGTCTCGTCGAGCACCTTGCCCATCTCGCGCGTCATCTCACGGGCAATCTTTTCTTTGTCGCGCTTGAGGATGTCGCCGGCGCGATAGAGATATCCGGCGCGCTTCGGTGCCGGCGTGAGCCGCCACTTCTCGTAAGCCCGCTGCGCCGCATCGACAGCTGCATTCAGATCATCGGCACTCGATTCCTGAAACGTTCCGACGAGATCGTCGGAGTTCGCAGGGTTGCGGTTCTCGAACGTCTTGCCTGTTCCCGACTTCACCCATTCGCCATTGATGTAGTTCGAATACTCACGCGCGTCGCGCAGCCCGTACTGCTGCGCAAAGTTCTTCGTTTCGGTTGTTGTCATCTCTTACTTACCTCCGGTGTGATTGTGAGAAATAGGCCGGGACTGAGCGGTGGCAGCGCGGCTGCGCGAACTTACCCCGGGAGTGGTTCCCGAGTCGACGGTGACGATCACTCAATCCCGTAAGGACGACCGGCGAGCCCAGGGGAGCGTCGAGCGTCCGCACGTGACCGAGGCTGGGGCCCTAATGATTCGGCGGCTCGTCCTCCCGCGGCCGGGTCGAACCCATGTCGACCGACCCGCGGAACTTCGCCCCTTCGGCGACGATGATCTTCGGGGCCTTGATGTTCCCATCGACGGCGGCGCTGGCCACGAGCTCAACACGCTCGTCGGCCGAGATATCGCCCGTGAGCTTTCCCTCGACCGTGACGTTTCGCGCGTGCACGTTCGCTTCAACCCGCGCCTTGGTTCCGACGCGCAGATCGGCAGTGAGATTCACCTTTCCCCGCACCGTCCCTTCGACGATCACGGGCTCGGAGCCGGTGATCGTTCCCTCGACCACGAGGTTCGCTCCGATGTAAGACGTTCCCGCCTGCGCGGGCGACGCGTTACGCGGCTCGGGCCGCGTCAGCGTCGGGGCGGGATCTTTGGAAAACAGGGCCATGAATGTTCTTTCCCCCGCAAAAGCGGGGCGGAAGCATAGCATGCGATCTCTGTCGCAATTCCGACCCAGCCGGCAGATCGGTGTGCTCGCGAACAAGGGTGGGAGCACGATGGGAAGCAATCAGGACGACATGATCGTCTCTCCTTACAACCACCGGCAGAAGCGGCTCATGGGTCAGTCCCGCTTCGGGATGATCATCGCGTCGGCGACCTCGGCCGAGCGGGTCGGCAAGGCGATGGAACAGATCGACGCCCTCCTGCGCCAGCGGCATCGCATTCCGGCTGGCGGTGATGGCGATTTCATGACGCGCTCGCAGGAAGAGATCGCTCAGGCCAACCAGCAGCAGGTCCCGCTGATGAGAACCTGCTCCTCGGCATCACAATCGTCTCGCTGTTCGTCGGCGGCATCGGCACCATGAACCTCATGCTCGTGAGTGTGACCGAGCGAACGCGGGAGATCGGGATCCGGATGGCGATCGGCGCACGAGGACGTCACGTCCTGTTACAGTTTCTTTTCGAAGCGGTCACGCTCTCCGTACTCGGCGGACTGATCGGTGTGCTGTTGGGAGTCGGCGTTGCGACGACGATCGGTCGCGTCGCGAAGTGGCCGATCGTCGTCAGTCCGACCGCCATCATCGTCGCCTTCGTCGTAGCGGCAACCGTCGGCATCTTCTTCGGATTCTATCCAGCGCGAAAAGCATCGAGGCTGGATCCGATCGACGCACTGCGCTACGAGTGATGTACGCGGGCGGACCAGGGCGGCGGGGTGCGGTCACGCGGTGCCTGGTGAGGTAGCACATGGTGACGTTTGATGCGCGTGGTGCGTTGCTCGGGTGATGCCCGTGGTGCGCTGCTCGGGTGATGCGCGTGGTGCGTTGCTCGGGTGATGCCCGTGGTGACCAGCACTCCGGCGACCTGGTACCAGGTTCCTGCGCCGGAGGCGCTGTCGCCGGTAGCCAGGGGTTGCGCGCCTGCGCGCTACCCCTGGAATGGCCGCGGGACAACGAGGTCGTGCCCCGGCAGGGGCACCTGCATCGGCAGACCCCGGCATGTGCCCCTGCCGGGGCACCCACCATGCCTGACTTTTTCCAGGGGTAGGCGCTGACGCGCCAACCCCTGGCTACCGACACCAGCGCCTCCGGCGCAGATATTCTCGCTTGCGTGCAGCCTGCGCGTGGTGCGAAGCATGAGAGGGGACCGCGGCAGCGGTAAACCCCATCATTGGCCCGCGGAACACGAACCGACCGTCGATCCGGATTCCTGCCCCCTCTCGTCTCTGGTGCGAAAAATCTACAGGAAAATTCCCGCCGAAACCGTCTCCATCCAGCAGCTGCTCTGCTGCTCGTTTTTTTGGACGTGCCAATCCAATTGGCTGAATCAAAACAGTTGCGCAAAACGGGGTCTTTGGTGTTAAGTTGCTGTCACGAAAAGGCATCGGCCCGTTCACGAAATGGGCGGGAAACCCGCACTGAGGGTGCCAATGCTTAGGGTTCCAACAACAACAAGGAGGCTTTTTCTATGAAGTATTCGATCCGTTTATTGGTCGTGGCGCTCGTATGCCTGTCGACCGTCGCCCTGTTCGGTCAGGGATCGACGTCCGGCACGCTCTCGGGCATCGTGACGCAGGACGGCGTGCCGCTGCCCGGCGTCTCCGTCACGGTCGCGTCCCCGAATATGCAGGGTACGCGTACCACCGTCACGAACGATGCCGGTGGTTACACGTTCGGAGCACTTCCTCCGGGCGAGTACACCGTCACGTTCGAGCTGGCCGGTCTGCAGACCGTCACGCGCCGTCAGCGCGTCGGCGTCGCGCAGTCCGCAACGGTCAGCGCAGAAATGCGGATGTCGGGAGTCGCTGAGTCGATCACCGTCACCGCGTCCGCCCCTGCCGTCGCCGAGACCACCGAAGTTCAGTCGAACTTCACCGGTGAGCTCATCGACTCGCTGCCGGTCGGACGTACCGTCATCGCGGTCACGAACATGGCACCTGGCGTCAGCGCCGGCGTCAACGGCCTTGCGATCTCGGGTGGTATGTCGTTCGACAACCTCTACACCGTCAA
Organism: Thermoanaerobaculia bacterium; assembly: GCA_036385045.1. Lineage (GTDB taxonomy): Bacteria > Acidobacteriota > Thermoanaerobaculia > Gp7-AA8 > Gp7-AA8 > QHVT01. The sequence continues at coordinate 10,566 of DASVLC010000197.1, forward strand.
CGGCGCAGTCATTCAGGAGAATCTGCGCGGCCAGCCGCACAACCTCTTCATCGAAGACGCCATCCAGGAAACCACCGTCCAGACGGCCGGTGTCTCCGCAGAATTCGGTAACTTCACCGGCGGTGTCGTGAACGCGATCACCAAGTCGGGTGGTAACGAGTTCAGCGGCTCGCTGCGCGACAGCGCCACCAACGCGGCATGGACCGACAAGGGTAAGAGCTTCTTCACCACCACCGGTGTCGAGACTCAGCCGACGAAGGCCGCAAGCAAAACGAACCACACCTACGAGGCAACTCTCGGTGGCCGCATCATCCGCGATCGTCTCTGGTTCTTCCTCGCAGGCCGCGAGGCGGAGACCACCAGCCTGAACACCTTCACGAACCAGGGTGGCACCTTCACTCGCGTCATCGAAGACAAGCGCCGCGAGATCAAGCTGACCGGTGCGGTCACCTCGCGTCACAACCTCATCGGTTCGTACCTCGAAGCTCCGGTCATCCAGACCCCGGATTGCCAGATCGGCTGCTTCGACTCGAGCTCGCTCGATCCGACCCGCGAGCTTCCCAACGACTTCACGACGCTCCTCTACAACGGCGTCCTCACGAACAACTTCCTCGTCGAGGCCCGCTACTCCGAGAAGGCCTTCGCCTTCAAGGGTTCGGGCGGTGAAGATCCTGACCGCGCCACCGGTACGCCGGTCCGCCTCCTGATGCCGGGTCACGCAACCGTCGTCAACGAGCCGTACTTCTGCGGTAACTGCACGCCGGAAGACCGCAACAACAAGCAGTACGGAATCAAGGGCACCTACTTCCTCGGCACCCGCGCGCTCGGCAACCACAACATCGTGGTCGGCGTCGACCGCTGGCACGAGACCCGTCTGGCCAACAACTTCCAGACTCCGTCCGGCTACGTCATGATTCTCCAGGCGCTTGCGCCGACTCGTGACGCGAACGGCATGGCTCTCCTCAACATCCGTGGTGGCGCTGCCAACAACACGGACTACCTCCTCAACTACTTCATCCCGCAGGTCTCGGAAGGTTCGGACCTCAACACGGATGCGATCTACTTCAACGACAAGTGGACGTTCAACAACTGGCTGTTCAACATCGGCCTCCGCTACGACAAGAACGACTCGGCTGACTCCGCCGGAAACGTCATCGCTGACGACTCCGCATTCAGCCCGCGTCTCGGCGCCGCATACGACGTCTTCAACAACGGCCGTCTCCGCCTCAACGCCAGCTACGGCTCCTACGTCGGACGTCTCGCAGAGACCATCGCCGGCGCCGGTTCCGCCGCGGGCAACAACGCCTGGAACGGCTGGTTCTACCGCGGTCCGGACATCGTCAACACCCCGTCTGAAGAAGCCATGCGTCAGGTCTGGGCATGGTTTGATTCCGTCGGCGGAACGGCGACTCAGCCGGTCATCTCCACCAGCTTCCCCGGCGCGAGCCGTCAGATCGTCGGTTCCATCAAGTCCCCCAGCGTCGACGAGTTCTCGGTCGGTGCCAGCACCCAGATGGGCCGTGGATTCCTTCGTGCCGACTGGATCTATCGTGACTGGAAAGACTTCTACGGTGAGTCGCGCAGCATGGCGATCGGCCGCGTGACGCTGCCGACCGGCTCCCAGGCTGACCTCTCGCTCGTTACCAACAACAACGAGTTCGAGCGTACCTACAACGCCCTCGAGCTGCAGGGCTCCTACCGTCTGCTCGACCGCCTCAACCTCGGCGCCAACTACACCTGGTCCGAGCTGAAGGGCAACGCGATCAACGAGACGTCCGGCTCCGCCGTCGTCACCGAGATCACCTCTGAGTACTATCCCGAGTACTACAACATGGACTGGAACAACCCGAAGGGCTTCCTCCCGGGTGACCAGACCCACAAGGTCCGCGCGTGGGCCAGCTACGACATCCCGACGTTCCTGGGTGACTTCACCATCGGAGCCATCCAGCGCCTCGACTCCGGTTCGCCGTACTCCGCGATCGGCACGATCGACATCCGCAACAGCGCGGCTCTGCCGAACGGCGTCGTGAATCCTGGATACGTAACCCCGCCGACCTCGGTGGGCTACTTCTTCAGCGAGCGCGGTCAGTACCGCTTCGAGGATCTGTGGGCCACTGACCTCTCCGTGAACTACAACACGAACCCGGCCTGGCTCCGTGGCGTGTCGCTGTTCGCACAGGCGGGAGTAACCAACCTCTTCAACCAGGCAGCGCGTGTCAGCGGCAACGCCAGCACGCTCACTCACGTCAACTGCCCGAACGCGGTTCCGACCGCGGCTCAGGCTGCATCTGGTTGCCCCGTCGGCGGTCTCGCACGGTTCAACCCGCAGGCCGGTGACGTTCCGGCCGAGGGTGTCCACTGGGTGAAGGGCGCCGTTTTCGGTCAGCCCACTTCGCAGACGACTGCAGTGTCCGCCGGCAGCTACCAGCTCCCGCGTACCTACAACTTCTCGCTCGGCCTCCGCTTCTAATCAAAGCGTACTAGCACGAGTACCTGAGCCCCGGCCGCAAGGCCGGGGCTTTTTTGTTTCCGCACTGTCGTGCAATCGCTCTGTCGTACGATGTCGCGATGGCGTGTGATCACATTGGCGGACCCGAGCTGATCGAACTGGCCGAGGCGCACCTGCGCCGCGAAGGGATCGCCGAGGAGACGTGGGAAGGCCTTCGCTTCCGCTGGTCCGAGAATCCGGCGGAAGGAGGGATGTGGGCCTCGATCGTCATCGAGATCGAGCGTCGCGAAGGGCAGTGGACCGTCACCCGCATCGACCGCAACCGCGAACCGGTTGGCGAGGTGGGGTTTCGTGCGTTAGGGCGGGGGTGAGGTCAGCAGCGCCGTAGGCGCGTCGTAGCTGTAGCCCAGGGCGCAAGCCCTGGGAACGAGGCATATACGATGTGATCCCCGTAAGGGGCGACGGAACTCCGTCCCGGCTGGTGGTCCGACGCCCCTACCGGGGCTCACTGGAAGGCCCGATTCGTTCCCAGGGCTGACGCCCTGGGCTACAGCTACAACGCGCCTACGGCGCTATTTCCCAGGCAATCACGCCGCGTAGGCGATGATCCGGGCGCGCGCCATCTCGAGGAGGCGCTGGGCGTCCGCCACGCAGGTGATGTCCTGGAGCCCGTTGCGGATGTCCTTGCCGTGTGGGATGCCACGCGAAAACCAGCCGATCACGGTTCGCGCCTTGTGCAGCTTCCACCGTTCGATCTGCGGCGCGGCATCGATCTTCGAGAGATAGGTATGCATCGCCGAGATGCGGCGATTGATCTCGTCGAGCACCGACGTCTCTGCCTCGACACCGGCCGCGTGGGCAACGATGTCGCGGAAGATGAACGGATTGTGCAGCGCCGCACGGCCGATCATCACTCCGTCGACGCCGGTCGTCTCGAACATCCGGATCGCATCGGCCGGCGTCTTTACGTCGCCGTTGCCCCAGACCGGGATCGTCAGCTCCTGTTTTACACGCGCGATGTACTCCCAGTCGCTCGCGCCGGTGTACGCCTCATTGCGCGTGCGGCCATGAATCGCGATCGCCGCAACGCCGAGCTCTTCGAATCGCTTGAGCAACGGAATGACGTCGTTCGACTCCCACCCCTTACGCACCTTGACCGTCACCGGAATCTTCACCGCGGCCTTGATCTTTTCAACGACGCGCGCTGCTTTGTCGAAGTCCTTGAGCAGCGCCGATCCCGCTCCGCTGTTGACGATCTTCTTCACCGGGCAGCCCATGTTGACGTCGACGATGTCGACGCCCTCGGCCTCGACGATCGCCGCCGCGTCGTCCATCCGCTCCGGATCGCCGCCGTAAATCTGAATCGCCACCGGCCGCTCGTTCTCATTGAACGCGAGCATCTGATGACTGCGGTCGTTCTTTCTCGTCAGACCTTCGGCCGAGACGAACTCGGACACGACCAGTCCCACTCCACCCAGCTCCTTGATCAGCGACCGGTAATACGTGTCGGTGACTTCCGCCATGGGGGCGAGCGCGAGCGGCTGCGCGATGTGAACGCCGCCAATCGAAAACGAACGGTCGAGTGGATTGCTCATCGGTTCCTGGCCGTCATGGACGGCAGACAAGGCAATGGAACGCACATCGAGGACGTTACAATCCCTCTCAATCCCTGCCTGCCCTCGTCGCTCCACGGAGGAACCAATATGAAGAAGCTGATTCTTGTCATCGCGCTCACCCTGGTCGCATCGACCGCCGCGGCCGCTACGGTCGCAGGTGTGAACATCCCGGACACCTCCGATGTGAACGGCCAGCAACTCGTGCTGAACGGCGCCGCGCTTCGGAAGAAGTTCGTGGTGAAGGTCTATACTGGCGCCCTCTACCTCCCCTCGAAGCAGAACAACGCCGGCGCGATCCTCGGCTCCGACTCGCCGCGGCAGATGGTCATGCATTTTCTCTACGACGTCGATCGCGGAAAGATGGCCGAAGCGTGGGAGGAGGGACTCGCAGCGAACACCCCGAATGCCGGCGCGGACGTGAAGAACGCCTTCAGGACGCTCTCGTCGTGGATGCAGGACATGAAGAGCGGCCAGCAGCTGGTGATGTCTTACACGCCGGGCAGCGGCACCACGGTGACGGTTGCTGGAACGGTGAAAGGGACGCTCCCGGGCAAAGCGGTGAACGACGCGATCCTGGCTACCTGGATCGGTCCGAAACCGGGCCCGGGGAACGACTTCAGGAAAGCGGTGCTCGGGCAGTAGCGTTTTCGGTGGGCGAGACGCCCGCGTGCGGACGAGGACGTCCGCGGTACGGCAGGCGAGGACGCCTGCGCTACAAAGACGGAGACAGAGACCGGAGCCTTCATAGACCGGAGGTTTCGGAAACCGTGCACAGAGAACCTGAACTTCTCGCACGGTTTTGTGTAGCGCGGACGTCCCCGTCCGCCGTACCGCGGACGTCCTCGTCCGCAACGGGGCGTCTCGCCCCGCGCGCTCGCGCTACCGACTCTCCGACCCCACCGGCCCGCACACAAAGAACAGCTTCACCCTTTCGGCATCGAGGCCTGCGGCGTCGTTATACGGATCGAATTCGATGACGTCGACCGGACGCAGTCCGGCATCCGCCAGCGAGTCGACGATCTCCCGCTCCGAATACGCACGCTGCCGGTGCTGCTCGTGGATCGGAATGCGCTCACCATCGATCTCCGCCCAGCCTGTAACCAGCGCACGGCCGAGCTTTTCGCGCTTGCGATAGGTCGTCGCGATCTCGAGGTGATAGTCGGGTCCGTCGGCGACGAAGGGATCGGCGATCCCCCAGACGACCGGGTAGATCTCAGGATGGTTCATATCGAAGAGAAATAGCGAATCGCCATCCATCAGGCGGCGAACCGACCGGAAGGCCGCGACGAGATCGTTGCGGTCGATGAGGTGATTGAGACTGTCGTAGAGGCAGGTGATCCTGGAGAAGCGCGAGCGGAGCGGAATTGCCCGCAAATCACCCGCGATCAAAGCTCCCTGCTTCCCGTTGCGACGCCGGCCGGCAGATAGCATCGGAAGAGAGATATCGACCCCGATCGATCGCCATCCTCTTTCGCGAAAGTACTCTCCGGCGAGACCAGTGCCACAAGCTATATCGAGATGCGTTCGCTTCGGTGTTGGATACCGCGCGAATGCGTCGTCGAGCATCCTGCGTGCTGCCGTGAAGAAGCGCTCGCCGAGTGCCTTGTCGTATGCGTAGGCGAAAGCGCCGTAGGCCTCATTCATTGATCGTTCCTCGGAGTTCCTCGGCGCGGCTCACTATAGGTTAGAAGCCCAGCGCCGTAGGCGCGATTGACTTTAGCCCAGGACGGAGTCCTGGGAAAACGGCGCGTTCAGCGACAGTCCCGTAGGGACGATTGCTGACCAAGCCGCAATCGTCACTACGGGACTTCCCTTTCGATCACAAGCTACCCAGGACTGGCGTCCTGGGCTAAGCTCAAACGGCGCTGGATGGCGCGAGGATATGCCCGAACTGCAGCCGCACCCTCATTCATCCCAGCGGTAGAACCCCTGGCCGCTCTTCTTTCCCAGCTTCCCCTCGGCGACGAGGTCGCGCAACAGCTGCGGCGGCTCGAAGCGTTCGCCCAGCGTCGACGCAAGATACTCGGCAATGCCGAGCCTGACATCGAGTCCGACCAGATCCGTCAGCCGGAGTGGTCCCATCGGATGGTTGTATCCGAGCTCCATCGCACGATCGATGTCTTCGGCCGAGGCGACGCCCTCCTCGAGCATCCGAATCGCTTCGAGACCGATCGCGACGCCGAGTCGCGAGGTTGCAAAGCCGGGGCTGTCGCGTACGACGATCGACGTCTTCCCCATCTTCACGGCGACCTCGGCGACCTGTTCGATCGTCACTTCACTCGTCCGTTCCCCGCGCACGATCTCGATCAACTTCATCAGATGCGGCGGGTTGAAAAAGTGCATCCCGACGAAGCGGTCGCGCCTCTCGACGTTCGAGGCGAGCTTGCGGATCGAGATCGACGAGGTGTTCGACGCGAGGATCGTATCAGGACCGCAGAAGAGGTCTGCCTGGGCGAACAGCTCGACTTTCAAATCGTAGTCTTCGGGCACCGCCTCGATGATCAGATCGGCGCCATTGACCGCCGGCTCCAGCTCAGGAACGAGTTGCAGCGATTCGAGAGCATGTGCAGCCACCTGCTGACTGACCTTGCCCTTCTCGACGCCTTTGAGCAGAATCGCGTCAATCGCTTCCTTCGCCTTCTGAAGGGCGCGAAGGTCGACGTCATACATCACTGTGTCGTAGCCGGAAACTGCGGCAAGATACGCAATACCGCGTCCCATTGTCCCGGTGCCGAGAACTGTGATCTGGCGAATCATGAGTCGCGAGTCTATCGCAAGGGGGGTCGTATGAGTCTCGTCAAGGAATTCAAGGAGTTTGCTCTCAAGGGAAGCGTGGTCGATCTGGCGGTCGGTGTGATGATCGGCGCAGCCTTCGGCAAGTTCGTCGATTCGCTGGTCAAGGACGTCCTGATGCCCCCACTCGCGGTGCTGACCGGCGGCCTCGATTTCACGAACAAGTTCCTGACACTCAAAGGCGCTTCAGCGACAACGCTGGCCGATGCGCAGGCGGCGGGAGCCGTGACCCTCAACTACGGACTGTTTCTGAATGCCCTGGTCAACTTCCTGATCGTCGCATTCGCGATCTTCATCGTAATCAAGCGTATCAATGCGCTACGGCGGAAACCGGCCGAGGTGACGAAGGTTCCGAGCACGCACGCCTGTCCGGAGTGCCTCTCGGAGATTCCGCTCGATGCGAAACGCTGCCGATTCTGCGCTGTCGCGCTTACGCCGCCGCCGGCAGTGGTTGCCGGCTGAACTGCGATCAGACCGATCGCATCGCGAGCGAGAGGATCTCGCGGTGAGTGAAGTAGTTGACCGCGGGATCGTCGAGGTGGAACGTATACGTGAAACGTTCGTCGTTGTCGGCAATGAAGGTGAAGCGGAAATAGCGTGAAGCTGGCCCCTCGCCGAACTCCTTGATATTCGCCGGCTCGCCGCTCACGTCCTCGACGCGCAACACGCGATAGAGCTTGTGGGCGCTGATCGGCAGGTCGTCAGGAGGGAAGTGGATGAACTGGATCGCATAGATCGACTTCGGGTCGATCTCGCGCTGCGGATACTCCTGGACCGGCTCGCCGGTCGTGCCGGTGAACCAGGTCTCCTCTTCCTTGAACAGAACGAGGTTGGCGGAATTCTCGGTCATCGGCAACGCGCCGCGGTCGAGATGGATGTGCTGTTCGGGATCGCTTGCATCGCGTAACTGCGACAGAAGATCGATCAGGTACTGAATCCCCTCGCGCGTCCCTGTCAGCGCAACCTCGTCATCTTCGTCCGAGATCCAGATGTCGAGCCACGCTTCCTTCGGCAGCTTGATCCTCCCCTCCAGCGCTTCACGCGTCAGCGGCGCAAATCCCAGCCGCTTGGCCGCGGCCGCAAGGAAGTCGTTGCAGTGAGGATCCTGAATGAAATTCTGACGCGCGTAATCGAGCGCTGCCTCATACGCGCCCTTCCGGCCGAAGTCATGGCTCAGGTCGAATGGGCTGATGATCTGGTCGAGAATCCGGGTGTAGCTTTCAGCCGCTTTAGACATAGGTGTCCGCGCTAAAACCGCTGCAAATTTATCATATTCCGGGGGTTGGGCCGGGGGGCGGTGGGGCGGAGTTCCTCGGAGTTCCTCGGAGTTCCTCGGAGTTCCTCGGGAGTTCCTCGGAGTTCCTCGGAGTTCCTCGGAGTTCCTCGGTTCCTGGTTCCGGTCACCACTCACATGCCTAGTCACCCAAGCCAGGCCACGGCGTGACGCCGCGACTGAGAATGACGACAAGAACGCGCCTGTCATCCCGAGCCGCCGGAGCCCCGGGGGTGGGTGGGCGGGTGTGAGGGGCGGAGGACGGAGAGGGATCCCTTGCCGACGACCCACAAGTGCGCATCGCCGGTGGCCCGGGAGCGTCCGGCGCCCGTCCCTCCTGGGTCGTCGACTCAGGGATCCCTCGCCACCCGCCCGCCGCCCGCTCGGGATGACAGCAAGGGATGACAGCAGGATGACCGGAACCAGCCACTCCGAGGAACTCCGAGGAACTCCGAGGAACCGAGGAGGAACCGCCGTCTCACCGCTCCCTTTGCCGCCAGTCCTTCTCGATGTCGGCAAGGAAGCTGGAGAGGTCGTCGGCGTGCTCTTCTTCGACCGCGAGGATTGATTCGAGCATCCGCCGGGTCGTGATGTCGTCATCACCGACGTAGCGGATCATCTCGGTGTACGAGTCGATCGCGATCCGCTCCGCAATCAGGTTCTCCTTGATCATGTCGACCAGAGTCTCTCCTTCGACATATTCGGAGTGGGAGCGGCTGAGAATCCCTTCCGGGCTGAAGTTGGGGGATCCGCCGAGCTGAACGATACGGTCGGCGATTTGATCAGCATGCCCCTGTTCTTCATTGGCGTGCTGGAGGAACTCCTGCGCGATCGGATCCGCATGGATCCCCTGCGCCATGAAGTAGTGTCTTTTGTAGCGGAGCACACAGACGATCTCGGTCGCCAGCGCCTCGTTGAGAATCTTGATCACCGTCTCGCGATTGGCTCGGTATCCGTCGGTGACCGCTCCCGACTCGATGTGCTGCCGCGCCCGGCGGCGCAGTTCCTGGATGTCGGTGAGAAACGGCTTGTCGTTCATGTACAACCTCCGCCCCGGGCCGTTGCAAACCTCAATCCGCACCGAACCGGGTCTCCTCGGCGTCGTAGCGGCGCCCTCGCCAGTGCAACTCCTTACGAACTCCCGTGAACCAGACCGAGCGCATCAGAATCCAGCCCCAGGTCAGCATCATCAGGGGGTGGCCGAGCAGCGCGCTGTCGAGCCGGTAACGAAGGGCAGAGAAGAGAACGAGGCGAGATAGAACGATGATCAGCAGTGTCGCAAGAGCCACCCCGTCACCCGCAATCGCCATTCCGTACGGGACGCCATGCGTCAGGATTCCGGCGAGGAGAAAGAACGTGGTCACTGCATAGCTGCGGTTGAATGCGGCGAAGACGTTCTTCGTGAAACCGTCGACGATCTCCCGGAGACCGTGATACATCCGGATCGAAACGAGCTCACTGGCGAGAGCGACTTCGGTTCGATGGCCTTTCCGTCGAAGAAGCCGCGCGAGCGCAACGTCATCGACCACGGCGTCCCGCAGTGCTTCATGTCCTCCCGAACGCTCGTACGCGAGGCGGTCAACGAGATTGCCCGGGCCTCCTCCGATGCCGAGCAGCGGGATCCTCGTCCTGTTTCCGAGCCAGAGCGGCATGAAGGTGAACGCGACGACGGCGAGATTGGACATCGCGATGTGTTCCCAGAAACTCTGCATGACGATCCGTGGAAAGAGAGAGAGCATCGCCACCCCACTCCGTTCGAACCGCGCGACGGCGGCAGGGAGCGCTTCAGGCTCGTACTGGACGTCGGCGTCGACGAACAGAAAAAGCTCTCCTCTTGCGACGCGGCTTCCCTGATGCAGCGCCCACGGTTTTCCCAGCCAGCCGGCAGGAGGCTCATCCCCACGCAGCGGCCGGAGTCGCGCGTCTTCCGCCGCGATCGCATCGAGGATCGAGCCTGTCGCATCGGTCGAGCGGTCGTCGACGACGATGACTTCCAGTGCTTCCCACCGCTGCGCGAGTAGCGCGCGCACCGTCTGCTCGATGGTCCGCTCCTCATTCCTCGCAGGGACGATGACGGAGACTCGAGGCAGCGCGGCGGGCCGCTCTCGCCTGAGTCTCGGAATGAGCACGAGGTTGAGGATCGTCCGCCCGAGGGCGAGGATCCACGCGGCGAGAATGACCCAGGAAAGGATTCCCATCAGAGAACGCGCCGGACGTAGGGCCGGTGCTCACAGTCGCGAGACTACACGAGATTTGCGTGGCGATAACAGGGAGCGGCGCACGGCAGGCGAGGACGCCTGCGCTACACAAAACCCGAGGAACTCCGAGGAACCTCCTTAACCTACCGGCTCGCCGAAAACGCGGGTTGTCGCCCCTCTCCCCGCGATTTTAGCGGGGAGAGGGAGGCCGGGTGAGGGGCTGCGCCACCAGCCAATGCGCGAGCAAGCTGCGGGTCGCGAATGTCGCTGCCATGGGAAAGGGACGCCTGCGCTACGAACTAGTTCCAATCCGTCGCTGTGCGTCGATGGCGTACGGCGACTCGGGGAACTCGGTCGTGATCCGACGATAGGCCTCGAGCGACTTCTCCCGATCGCCCTTCGCATCGTAAGCGGTCGCCAGCAACACCAGGAGCGAGTCGCCAGGGAGCACCGGCTCCGCCTTTGCCAGCTCGGTGTTCAGTTCGGTCACGACCTGATCCACTTCGCCCGCTTCGATACGCAGCTGATAGAGGCTGTAACGAGCCGTTCCGGTAAGCATGTGGTTCTTCTGACTGGAGATGAACTCCTGCAGCAGGCCACGCGCCTTCGGTACGTCATTGCGCAGGGAGGCGATATGGGCGAGATACAGTCCCGCGACATCGCTTGCGTCAGTACCGGAGTAGGAGGAACGAACGTTGTTGAACAGCGGTTCCGCCGCGGCGAGTCGCTCCTCGTCCGTCTTGAACTGGGGACCGGTCGGCGGTGGCTGGTCAGCCGGCGGCTCTCCCACCGAAGCTTCGAAGGTCTCGAGAGCAACGTAGAGCTGCTGCTGTGCGTTGTCCTCGCGGTGGCTGCGATAGAAGAAGATCCCGTAGATGATGACCGCCGTGGCAACGACACCTCCCGCGAGGGCGAGCAGCATCCTCTGGTTCTTCCGTGCGCGCTGGGAGAGTGCGCCGATCTCGTCGACGAACTTGTCGTGCTTCAGGTCATGTCGGTGTTGACGATCCATGGGAAAGAAATGCCTCCGTAGTGAAGAGGGGTGACTCTAGTTCAGGCGGCGCCAACCGTCAATGAAGGGTCCGGATTCCCACAGCCGGAGCGAATCGGCGGCTGCGACTCCCCTTTCAGGACGCGGTCGCTGGGCGACCTGGTGTCGGAGCCGGCGATCGCCCGGATCCGAGGTAAATTGACCGATGATTCCGCGGTTCATTTTGTTTCACTCGCGTTACAATCGGGGCACTGATGTTGCAGCGGGCCACCTCGCTAGTTGATCTCTTCAGGTACGGGAGCACCATGACCGCGCGGCGCGCGATATCAGCTTCGATTCTCCTTCTACTTTCGGCCTCTCTTTTCGCGATTCCTCGAGCCGAAGACGAGCTCCCGACCGCCACGGTGCTCTGCTACCACATCGTGGAGGCACCGTCCGCACCTCGTATGCAGATCGGGCGTGACACGTTCATCCAGCATCTCCGCTATATCGAGATGACCGGCTATAACGTGATCCCGCTCGAGCATCTCTATGAGTACGTGATCGGTAAGCGCAAGTCGATCCCGAAGAACTCGATCGTCATCACCATCGACGATGGCTGGAGGAGCACCTACACCGAGGCCTTCCCCGAATTGCAGGCTCGGAAGTTTCCGTTCACCGTCTTCATTTATCCGAACATCATCGGAAAGACGGCGAACGCACTGACCTGGGACCAGATCCGGGAGATGTCCGAGGCGGGAGTCGACATCCAGAGTCACGCCCTCACCCATCCGTTTCTCACCCGGCGCAAGCAGCGGTCGATGAGCGACGAAAACTACAGAAACTGGCTTCAGAAGGAACTCGTCGAAAGCCGGCGCATTCTCGAAAAGCAGTCGGGAAAAAAGGTCCGTTTTCTCGCCTATCCGTACGGTGACTACGACGACGATCTTGCGAAGGCCACAGCCAAAGCCGGATACCTCGCCGCTCTCACCTGCGACTTCGGGCCGGTCCGCAGGGGAAGCGATCCTCTCAAGATGAAGCGCGTCGTCATCGACGACACCATGAGTTTCGCCGCCTTCCGCCGCTACCTCGGGACGAAACCGCTTCAACTCGCGGAGATGACTCCGAGTCCCGGAGAAGCTGTCCGGGCAGGAACGACTCGCATCACCGCGCGAATCAAGGGATACGAGGCTCTCGACCCCAGCAGCGTCGGGATGGCTCTGCTGAGTTTCGGCAAGACGATCCCGTACTCCTACGACGCACGCAACGGCGAGATCACTCTCAAATTGCAGAGGTCGATCGGCACCATGAAGTCACGACATCACCGCGCGATCGTATGGGGCACCGACTCGAATACAGGCAAACGCGTCGAGGCGAGCTGGGCATTCGTCCTCCCTTCCGAGAAAGATCCCCCGGAAGCTGAGACACCTCAGTTGATGCCTGTGGCTACCGTAGCTGCAACCGGGGGCGCCTCAGGAGTCACGAGTTCGGAAACCGGCGGCTCGCCGAAGCGTTAACCCTTCGGCAACACGATCTCGGGATCTTCGTCGCGAGCGCGGTAGAGGATCGCGACCTTCCCGATGGTGTTCACGAGCTCTCCACCGCTCTCGGCTGCAAGCTGCGATGCAAGAGCCTTCCGCTCGGCCGGATCCTCGGTCTCGATGCGGACCTTGATCAGTTCGTGTGACTCGAGCGCGTTCTTCGTCTCCGTCACCACCGCGGGAGTAAGGCTGCTCCTTCCGATCCGCACGACCGGTGAGAGGGAGTGAGCAAGCCCCTTGAGATACTGCCGGTGCCTCGTATTGAGAGCCATCGCTGTCCAGTCTATCCGCAGAAGTGCCGTGATGCGCCGCTCACCTGACCTGCTGTGCGCGACGCAGGAACGGTTCGGCTGGCTCGAAACCGGTCAGACGCGCTTCCGTCACTTCCTGGCCAGAGGCGTCGAGGAAGACGATCGTCGGCACGCCAAGAATTCCGAACTGGCTGGTGAGCTGCTTCGTGATCTCGTCGTCAGGCGTGGTGAGATCGGCTTTGACCCTGACGAACCGGTCGAGCTCATTCACGACGCGCTCGTCGCTGAACGTCTTGGCGTCGAGCTCTTTACAGGGCAGGCACCAGTCGGCGTAGAAGTCGATCACGACAGGCTTGTTCTCCGCGCGTGCCGCGGCGAGAGCCTCTTCTGCGTACGGGTCCCATTTCACGCCGTCTGCCTGATTCCTCGGAATGGCGAACAGAATCCCGGCCACGAGCAGCAAGGTCGCCATCGACAGTCTCCAGACGCGCGCGCCGGGAGAACGTCCGAAGAAGAGGAACACGGCACCGATGAGCAGACTGACCGCCACGCCGTACTGGTACGCGAGATCGCCGATGACCGGACGGACGAAGTAGAACGCCATCGCGATGAGGATGAAACCCATCGCCTTCTTCACCTGCAGCATCCATTCGCCGGAGCGGGGGATCGAAGTGAGCGCCGACGAGAAGATACCGAGGAAGAGATAAGGCAACCCGAGGCCGAGTGCCAGCACGAAGAACATCAGGAAGCCGAGCAGCGCGTTCTGGAGACTGCTCACGAGCGCGATCAGCGAGATGACGAACGGTCCGACGCAGGGGGCGGCGACGATGCCGATGACGAGCCCCATCGTCAGAGCGCCTGCGAGGCCCGATTGCCCGCCGGAGCGGTTCGAGATGAAACGCGGCGCCTGCATCTCGAAAAGGCCGAACATCGAAGAGGCCATGACGAGCATCAGTACCGCGAAGAAGATCAGCACGCCGGGGTGCTGCAGCCACGCGCCGAACAGCTTGCCCGAGAGCGCCGAAAAGACACCGAGCGCGGAGTACGTGATCGCGATCCCCAGCACATAGAGCGACGACAACGCAACGCGTCGTCCGGTGCTGGAGCCGCTCTGCTGGCTGAAGTAGCCAATGGTGATCGGGATGAGCGGATAGACGCACGGGGTCAGATTCAGCGCGAGACCGAGGACGAAAATGCCGAGGAGCGTCAATGGCAGCCCGCGCGAGGCGAGTGTGCCTCCGACGTCTCCGGAGAGCAGCGACGCTCTCCCTCCGGGTGGTGCAGCGCTGAGAGGCACGAAGCCGCTGCCGGAAGCTGTGCCGACGGCCGGCGCGGGAGTGGTCTTCGTGACGTCGATCGTGGCAGTTGCGGTCGCTGGCGGGAGACAGACGCGGTCGCTGCATGCCTGATAGCGGAGATTCGCGATCAGAGATGGCGTTCCGGGCACGAGTCGCGCGCGGAACCGGATCGCGATCGTTCCGTCATACACGGCCAGCTCGCGACCGCCCGTGAACTCGAACGCCTTCATCTCGTGCTTCGGATACTCAGCAGCAACGAGCTCCGCGGTCGTCGTATCGAGACTGAGGTCGGTCGGGATCGCGAACTCCTCGCTCGGCGAGTGGGAGTTGACGTGCCATCCCTCGGCGATCTTCGCCACGATGGTCCCTTCGACGTCATCACCCGTACGGCTCTGAATCGAACCTTCGATCGTCACCTTCGGGGTGGTGTCGCTGCCGGCGAGCCCGATCTGGGCGAAGCCCATCGGAGCCGTGAGGACCAGGAGACAAAAACCGATCAGATGTCGCATTACTTTGCCGGGCCGAGGCGACTCTCGAGAACCTCGATATCGCGAAGAAGTGGCGAATCAGGAAAGGCTTTGCGGAAGCTCTGAAACTCGGCTCTGGCTGACTGGACGTTGCCCTGCTGCATATAGATCTGTCCCGCCATCATCCGGGCCCGCTCGACGTGCGGACCGCGCCGGCTCAAAGCAGTCATCGATTTGATCGTGTTGAGTGCATCGTCGTAACGGCGCTGCATCGCGTAGCCGAGCGACAGCTCGAAGAATGCCTCGTCACGGATAGCTGCCGGAACACCCTTCTCGGTGGTCAGCGCCTTCAGCCGCGGCTCCGCCTTCTCGAACATCGAACGAGCGGCGAACTCCTTCGCCAGCGAGAGACGTCTTGCATGATCTGAAGTGAAGGACGACTCCTTCTTCATGTCGGTCATGAACTTCTGATAGCTGCTTCGCGTCTCCTTGAGCACGCTCACGAACTGATTCGGCGGGAGGTAGCCGCGAATCGTCCCGGCAACTGTCATATCGGGAGCCAGCAGAAGGAACGTAGGAAGCTGTGTGATGCCGTACTTGCGCGCGATCTGCGTACCTTCGGCGCCGTCCTCCGTGTCGAGACGGAGAAGCACGATGTCGGACGTCGCCTCCTGAAACACCGCCGAGGGGAAGACCTCTCGCTCGAAGCGGTGGCACCAGCCGCACCAGTCGGCAAACATGTCGACCAGAATCAGCTGATTCTTTTCCTTCGCGACCTTCTGAGCGGCGGCGACTGTCTTCAGCCAGGTTCCGGCCGACAGCTGCGGAGCAAGCGCCGCCAGCAGCAGAGCGGCCATTACGATTCGACGCGTCAAGAACATGAGCCTCCGGCGCTCGTCAACGGCACCTGTCCTACCCCTATTCCGTTCCGTGAGGCGAAAGCGGTGACGTTTCGGTCCCCTTCCGGCGCGACTCGGCCCGCACCCGAGCCGCGGACACGAACGCCTCGAACAGCTTCGCGGCCGACTGCTCCCCGTTCATGTCTTCAGGGTGCCACTGCACGCCGACGTAGAACGGGTGCCGCGGATCCTCGATCCCTTCGACGACCTCGTCCGTTGCCTGAGCCGTCACGCGAAGCCCGTCTCCTATCCGGCCTGCTGCCTGATGGTGCGATGAATTGACGTTCATCGCGCCGGCGGTGAGGATCGACGCGAGACGTGTACCAGGCGTCACCGTGATGTCGTGCCGCACCCTGGTCTCCTGCTCGCCGGCGTGCCGGGTTTCTGTCTTCACATGCGAGTCGATGTCCTGAATCAGGCTGCCGCCGGCAGCGACGTTCATCACTTGAAGCCCGAGACAGATCCCAAGTGCGGGAATCTGCTGCTCACGAGCGATCTTCGCGAGCGCGAAATCGCTGGCCTGGCGCCGTGAATCCATCATCTCGACGCTCTCGTGCCGCTCTTCTCCGTACAGCTTGGGATCGCAGTCGAAGCCGCCAGCAAGAAGGATCCCGTCGAGGATCTCGGCGACCGCGGCGACGTTCTCTTCCTGCGGGGGAATCACGAGCGGGACGGCTCCCGCCAGCTTCAGCGCTTCGACATACCCCATGTAGGCAAACGAGCGTTCTCTCTTTACCTTGCTTTGCAGTACATCAGCTCCGATTCCGATGATCGGTTTGATCAAGTGTTCACTCCTTCAGGCCTGCAGTACGGCGCTTTCCAAGGCGGGCGTCGCGAAATGAATTCCGGGGGGAAACTGTGGGTCAGGACGCATCCACGCCGAGCCTGAGGTTCTTCGCCCTCCCTCATATGCCTTCGGCACCCTTCTCCCGCGCAAAGACTGACAGTGAGTATGCCGCTTTGAGCGCCGCGTAGCGGCTGCCGGATGGTAGCCGGGGGTGCGAAGCGGAGCGGAGCACCCCCGGTTGTGCGCACGAACCGTGTGCCGCGTAGCGGTACCGGACAAGACGCGTGCAATGCCAGCATGGGTGATGGTCCGGTGCCGCTACGCGGCACACTTTTCATGCGACGCTGACCGGGGGTCTGAGCGCGCGGCGCTCTGACCCCGGCTACGATCCGAAGCCGCTACGCGGCTGGAAAACATCAAACTGCGGAAGCGCCCCACGGCTAAGTGTCCCCTGCCGAATCACTCTCCCTTCACCCCCTCCTCGGGTACACTCGCGCCGCCGATGTTCATCACGTTCGAAGGCATCGAAGGATCAGGAAAGACAAGCCAGCAGAAGCGGCTCGCGGGATCGCTTCGGGCGGGGGGAAGGAGTGTCCTCGTCACGAAGGAACCGGGCGGTACGCCTCTGGCCGATCGGATCAGGGCGATGCTTCTCGACAGCAGCTCGGTCATCGACCCGATTGCGGAGGTGCTTCTCTTCGCTGCGTCACGGCGGCAACACACGATGGAGGCGATCAGGCCGGCGCTCATCCGCGGCGAGGTCGTGCTCTGTGACCGCTACGCAGATTCGACTCTCGCCTACCAGGGCTTCGGACGGTTGATCGATCTCGACCGCCTGCGGGTGCTCAACGACTGGGCAACTGATTCCCTCCTGCCCAATCTGACCATCCTGTTCGACCTGGATGAGGAGGTGGGTCTGCGGCGCGCACGTTCACGAAACGCGAGCGCGATCGCTGATGAGGGTCGATTCGAGGCGGAGGATCTGCGGTTCCACCGCCGTGTGCGCGAGGGATATCGTTCGCTCGCGCTGGCTGAGCCTGAGCGCTTCGTGGTGATTGACGCCGGCGGCAGTTCCGATGATGTTGAGCAGCGAGTCACGGCCGCTTTACGTGAGCGTGCGCCGCAACTCCGCCTCTGACCCGAGCACTATGACCACAGCAACCAATCTCATTCTCGATACGGCCCGCAAGGGGGAACTGCATCACGCGGTCATCCTTCACGGACCGTCGCAGGCACTTCTGCGCGATCTCGCCGTCCGGGTTGCGAAGAGCCTGAACTGTCTCGAGGTTTCGACAGGCGACACCTGTGCTTCATGCCAGCGGATCGATCGGCGCATTCATCCTGACGTTCATTTCGTCGAAGTCGCGAGCGAGAAGAAGATGATCTCGGTGGAGCAGATTCGCGAGATCGTCAGCGAGGCAACTCTCCGCCCATACGAAGGACGCAACAAGGTCTTCATCTTCGATCCTGCGGACGGCCTGAGTATTTCGGGCTCGAACTCTCTGCTGAAGACTCTCGAGGAACCGGTGCGCGACACCACGTTCCTTCTGCTGACGCGCTCGCCTGACCTGTTGCTGCCGACGATCCGCTCGCGGTCACAGGCCATCTACGTCAGCGAGTCGGCACGCATGCTCACCGGCCCCCTCGAGGCACGCCGGATCCGCGAAGTCGCCCTGATGGCTGACGGCGACGACCTGGCGTCAGCCATCGTCGAACGGCTTCACCGCTACGCTGCTCACGGAGAGACGGCTGCCCTGCTCTCTCTCGCCGCTCTCATTGCGGCGCAGGACGAAGTCAAAGATGCATTCGCCCTGCTCGCCTCGATCTGTTGTGATGTCGTGGCGCTCGATGCTTCGGAATCGCTCGACCCCGCGAAGTTCGCTGAGGTTCGCGAGAAGCTCCCACCCGAGCGGCTACTGGCGGCCTCTGACGCCGCGCTGGCCGCCATCCGCTGGCTTGGCGTCAACGCCGACGTCCGCCTGCTGGCGGAGGGAGTGGTCGCGGAACTGACGTTCAAGCGCTGACCCCCGGGCACTCCTCACCCCAAAAGCAAATCCCCGCCGTTTCCGGCGGGGATCTGCGGTAAACCTTACTGGATGGACGCGACGTGAACGCTTGGGTGGGGTGTGCTAGTAGGGTCGGTAAGATTCAAGGAAGAGTTCAAGAGGGAGAAACTCAGGCAGGCTTTTGAAGCAGAAAGACACTCGCGCCTGCCCATCCAGTAAACCCGTTCTCATCGTTGCGGGCATTCTAACCCGAACCTTGTGAAAAGTTTCCCAATGTAACCGCACTGTGACAAGCTGCTGATTCGCCTAGGGATAACTCTGTTTTGCGAACCGTCAGAAAAGGTAAAGCAAAACGGTCGTTCGGTCTACGGCTCTCTGAATGAGTGCTCGTTCACCGCGAGGCGGGGTCAACCATAGCCGGGTCAGGTGGATGCGACCGGGCCAGCGAGATATGGCCCGCCAGGGTTTCCGCCGGCATTCCGTTCACGACGAAACGTACCTGCCGTACGGTTTCGAAATTCGCCGCGAGAGTCTGCACCGCGGAGTGGATCGCCATCAGCTCCTGATGCGTCCCCGCGCCCCACCCTTCGGCGAACGTAGGACCGCCGACATCCACCACGGCAGTCCCGCCAGGTAGAAGATACGCGCCACGAATGACGGTGTCCTCGGGCCAGATCCGAAGTGCTCCCCCCTGAGGGCCTTTCATCAACTCCCGAAGCACGACCGGAACGGCGGCGGCGGAACTCTCAGGAAGCGCAAGACTCCGAGACTCACTGACGAGCAGCATCTGCGGTGACTCGAAATACAGCCGCACCGCCCGCACGGCGACCTTATTGGCGGCGTCCAGGCTGGCTGGAGCCTTCTCCTCTTTGCGGCAGCCGCTGACGGCAAGAACCGCCACGACGAGCAGAATGGCGCCGCGATTCACTGCGTCTCCGCCCGCGGACTGGCGATTTCGGCCGCGGCACCTGTTTCCTCAGGAGCGACCGGCTTGATCAGCCCGATCCTGGTCTCGTAGTCCGTCTTGTAACTGGCGATCGCCTTCACGATG
>DASVLC010000198.1:0-17316 GCA_036385045.1 Thermoanaerobaculia bacterium
GTCACCCCAATGGCCTTAACTTTAGGCCTACAAGGCTGTCATCCTGAGCGTAGCGTGAGGATCTGGGTGGGCGGGCGGTGCGATGCTCGTGTTTGGCACCGCCCAGCCACCCAGATCCCTCGCTACGTCGGGATGACAGGGCCTTGACGCGACGCACACTGTGGTGGGGGTGGCTCGCTCGGAGGCGGACGAAACGTGAAGGAGAGTGCGCGGCTTTTAAAGTTAAGGCCATTGGGATGACAGGCTAATTGTCAGCCCCGCAGGCAGGGTCAAGCTGCGCCGCACGCTCAGCCTGAGCGTACCGAAGAGCTATCCCTCCGATTCCCCATCCCCCCTCCGCCGCCATTCGCTCGCGAGCATCTGCAGCTGCGAGTCGAGCTCCTGAAAGTGGCGGGTGATGGTGTGGAGGATCAGGCCGACCGAGATTGAGACGACGCCGCCGAACCCGAGGAGCAGAGCCCCGGACCAGCGCCCCGCGGGGGACAACCAGTCGGGAAACAGGAGGCCGCTCACCGCCACGGCGATGCCGCTCAGCAGCAGCGTGAGGCCGGCGGCTCCGAAGAAGGTCAGCGGCTTATAGTCGCGGACCAGCGTGAGGATCATATTCAGGATCAGCAAACCGTCACGGACGATCCGGATCTTGGAGCTGCTCCCCTCGGGACGCGAGACGAGATCGACCGGCACTTCGACCACAGCATAACCACGCTGCAGCGACTTGATCGTCAGCTCTGTCTCCGTTTCGAAGCCGCCGCCGAACAGCGGAATGCCACGAACCAGCCGGCGGGAAAAAGCCCGATAGCCGGACAGCAGATCGGTGATCTTCTGGCCGAACATCGTATTCGTCAGCCGGCGATACATCCGGTTGCCGAGGCGGTTCAGAAGGTGAAACTCGCTGCGCGAGTCGGCGTGAAGGCGGGAACCGATCACCATGTCGGCCTCTCCCGCAACGACAGGGGCGATCAGCGCGTGGACCGCGGCCGCGGGATAGGTGGCATCGCCGTCGACCATGACGTAGACGTCGGCGTCAACGACGCGGAACATCGTCTGAACGACATAGCCCTTCCCCTGCCTCCGCTCGCGGAACACACGCGCGCCGGCCGCCGTGGCCTCTTCGACTGTTCTGTCGTGTGAGTTGTTGTCGAAGACGTAGATGGATGCATCAGGCAACTGCTTCCTGAAATCGCGGACCACGCCTCCGATCGTCAGCTCCTCGTTGTAGCAGGGGATCAGGATCGCGACACGAGGGGTACTTCGGGCGGCATTCTCCGGGGATCTCCGGCTCTCAGGGATCATGTACGACATAATGTTACGTGACTCCGGCGAAACGTGAGAGATCGCTCCATGGCGCTGGCCTGCTTGAGAGACCTGGCGACTGCCGGTTGACGTCCCCTGTCTATGACCATCGTTGCGACGTTCGATCAGACCACGGCTTCCTCGCACGATCCCGACTCCACCTCGTGGCGGTTCGGCCGCTCGTGGCGCACAGTTCTCTGCGCGCTCGTGCTCCTCACGTGGACGCTTCGTCTGCTCCTGCTGTTCGTGCCGCTGATGCCACTGGCCGATGAACTACGTGCGTTCGAGGCGGGTCAACAATCGGTCGCCACTGAGTTCGTAACGACCGGGAACTGGGGCGAGCGCTGGCACATTCAGGAGAAGTACAGCATGGGGGGGAGGATCCTCTGGATCGTGTCACACCTCCTTTGGGGTCATCTCACCGCTGGTGCATCTCCTCTGGCGGTCCCGCTGATCGCTGGGCTCGTGGCGGCCATTGCGTTATGGCGCTCCGCGGCGCGCCTCTACGGCGATGATGCCGGCCTGCTGATGCTGACCCTGACTTCGCTGTCTCCTCTCTTTCTCAACTATTCGGCATCTCTGCGGGGAACCATGCACTCTGTGGTCTGGCTCTCGCTCGCCCTTCTGCTGTTCACGGGCCCGGCAACCTCGCTGATGCGCTGGATCGGAGGAGGACTCTGCCTCGGACTGTCGTTCACGACACACTACGGCAGTGGTAGCTCAATCGCTGCCCTGGCGATCGGACTTGCGTTCTCGATCGGTGCACGGATGCTCGCAGGCAGATTCAGCTTCCGCACGGTACTCAAGGGGGGCGCTGGTGTCCTGGCGGCGATCCTCCCTCTCGCGCTACTCCAACTCTGGTCCTGGAGCGGAGGAGGAAGCTACGTCCATCGACTCCGCACTCACGAAAATCTGGGATTCACTGACATGGGACCGCACGGCCTGTGGCTCCGCAAACTGTTCGAGCTCGATCCGCTCCTGCTCGCGATGACCATCCTCGTTGTCGTCCTTCACCTTACCGACCGGCAAAGTGTCCTTCGCCGTTGGGGTGCAGCGGCTTCGGCAGTGGCGATCGTCATCGTCCTCCTGGTATCACTCCGCGGAGCCCCCTCGGAGGCGTACCTTCGTCTCACGTTCGGCGTGGGTATCGGAGCAGTATTGTTGCTGGTCGGAACTCGCGGATGGAGCAGCCCACAGAGGCATCCTGCCTCGGCAGCCGTGCGAGACGAGGGTTGGATCCTTAATCATGAGGTGATCCTCGTAACTGCGGCTGCGGCATTTGCGCTGTTCACTGCATCCCGCTCTCTGAGCGGTCTCGCACGACTCTTCTTCCCCTGTTGGCCGGTTATTCTCCTCGTCCTGGTTGGTGAGATGCGACGATTCACGACCCTCCGTCTCATGAAGGTCATTCCTGCACTGGTCATGGCTGGTGCCCTCTGTTATGGAGGTGGACTGGTCGCCCTTTACGGCTTCCGTACTGTAACGGCCGCCGGTGAGACATATGCCGCTGAGCATCCGGGCCTGACTCGGCTGCGCTATTCCGACTTCTACTCCGTCGGTGATCGCGCGGCGAACTTCGGCAGCATCGCGCGGCGCAGAAATCATGAGATCGTCATCCTGGGCCCGTCGGCCAGGCTCTATCCGGCGGTCGCCTACGATGAAGAGGAGTACAAAGTCGACCTGATGAGAGAAGGGGTCGATCGTTTCGACCTCCAGAATGTGCTTAAGGGAGAGCAACTCCCATTCTCCGAGATCTTCGTGCTGCTGGATTAGTGGCTCTCGAGTAGTTCACACTACCGTCGGTCAGTCTTGCGTGCCGACAAGAAGAGCCCCTACCATTGGCTGATGCGAACAGCATCGGCAGCCGCTGGGCTCTTATTCGGGTTCCTCTCACTGACTGCATGTAACGTCCCGTCGGGCGTTTCTGCGGACGACGCGATGAAACAGGGGGTCGAGGCGCTCTACACCAGTAACGATCACGAGGCAGCCATCACGCACTTCCGTACGGTTCTCGAGAAGAACCCGGGACATTATGGTGCGAACTATCAGATAGCTGTCGCACTGGATCGCGCCGGGAAGCCTGACGAAGCGCGATCTCACTGGGAACAGGTATTGAAGCTGGCGGAAGCTAACGGCGACCAGCCGACTCTCGCTACTGCAAAAGCCCGACTAGGCGCTCCGGCAGCGATCGACAAGCAAGCGCTCTGGATGGCGGCGGGGGTCAACCTGATGTACGACCTCAACCGCCCCGAAGACGCGGCGACCGAATTCCGCAAAGTACTGGCGGAGAATCCTACGCACTACGGTGCGACATACCAACTCGCCACAGCTCTCGATCGCGCCGGAAAAAGAAGTGAAGCGACGCCACTCTGGGAGAACGTCCTCGTCTGGGCGGTCGAGTACGAGGACGAGGCGACGGGGAAGATCGCACGAGAACGTCTCGATCGGCAGTGACGCGGCCAATTCATCGCAGATCTGTTCACTTTGCGGTCGAGTGAACCCTCGCTAAATAGCGGCCTGTGGCTGGCCGACAGACGAGTAGCCACCCCTGAACGCTGAGCTGCAGGCTCTGTCCCCTTGCCGTGCAGATCAGCTCACTGGCGACCCTTCTCATTCAGCTTTGTGAACGTGCAGGCGAACTACCATCACCGGGGCCCACGTCCAACCTCACCCTGCGGTCCCGTCTAGGGAGGGTGAACGAAATGGGAATGCAAACGTATGAGCCCAGCGGATGCGAGAAGTCCTCAGTCGGGCGTTCGCCTGCAAGGACGCAAAAACCGACGTATGAGGAACGGCTCGTGCTGAGACCGGCCATCGCGACTGTCTGCTTTGCCAAGCGGCGAGTTGCCACGTGCCGCAAGACACGCTCCGACGAGACCGTTGCCAGGGTCACGGACCCTGGCAACGGTGCGGATTTCATCGCAGACTAATCAAATGCGGCAGCCCAGGTCACCCGTTTGTTGTTGCTGCCGGAGTTCCCAGTGAACTGAATCGACAGCAGATCGCCCGCCGTGAACGCCACCGGGTTGTCAGTGGTCGAACAGCTTTGGGTACCAGCCGCGATCGTACACGTCATCGCGGGCGCTGGAGTCGCGCCGTTTCGACGAACTGTGAACGACACCGCATTGCCGGCCGCGTTAGCGTTGAACGCGACCACCAGAGACGTCAGCGTTCCATTGCGCGGTACTACGACTTGAACGTCACTCTCGGTCGAGGTGTGCGCACCCACTGTGAGAGCCCGCAAAAAGTTAGTGCCGCTGTTCGGCAGCGAGCCATTCCCATTCGAGCCGAAGAAGAAGTGTGGAGCGTTGCCGAGGGCTGCATCGGAGCCGGCAGGACCCGTTGGACCGGTCGCGCCTGTAGCCCCCGGAATACCCTGGATACCTTGGGTACCCTGCGGACCGGTTGGACCCTCTGGTCCGGTCGGACCGATCTCTCCCTGCGGACCGGTTGCACCCTCAGGACCAGTCGGGCCGATCTCGCCTTGAGGACCGGTTGGACCAAGCTCGCCTTGCGGACCGGTCGGACCGATTTCACCTTGAGGACCGGTTGCGCCGACAGGTCCGGTTGGACCAATCTCACCCTGCTGACCGGTTACACCGATAGGTCCGGTCGGACCGATTTCACCTTGAGGACCGGTTGCACCGACAGGTCCGGTTGGACCGACTTCACCTTGAGGACCGGTTGCACCGACAGGTCCGGTCGGACCGACTTCACCTTGAGGACCGGTTGCACCGACAGGTCCGGTCGGACCGACAACGCCCTGAGGACCGGTTGCACCGACAGGTCCGGTTGGCCCGACTTCACCTTGAGGACCGGTTGCACCGACAGGTCCGGTCGGACCAACAACGCCTTGAGGACCGGTTGCACCCACAGGTCCGGTTGCACCGATGGGACCAGTCGCTCCAGTTGGACCGATGGCTCCCGTCGCTCCGGTCGCACCAACAGCGCCCGTCGGACCGATCTCACCCTGAATGCCCTGGTCACCCGTGGCACCCGTCGGACCGGTTACTCCCTGGATTCCCTGCTCGCCGGTCGCCCCGGTGGGTCCCTGGGGACCGGTCGGGCCGGTCGCTCCTATTGGTCCCTCTGGACCCTGCGTGCCTGGAAAGCCGGTCGGGCCAGTCGGTCCAGTCGGCCCCGGAGGTCCCTGCTCGCCGCTCAACGCGCGGTAGCTCATTTCGAAATCGGCGCTGTCCTGGCTGCCGTTCGCGATCAGCGAACCGCCGAGAATCACGCGTCCTTCGCCGGCGACCACGCGGGCGACGAGGATCCCGTCCTCGATCGCTGAAACGATTTCGCTTGCGGAAAAGAGTCGCTGCTCGTGAGCCTGCACGACGTACTCACGACTGCCGAGGCTCACGCCGTCGGCGTCGAATGCTTCCAGCTCGAGCGTGAGCGATTTGCCCGCGACCTCGAAGAAGAAGATGTTGTAGCGGAAGTCGTCGTCGATCACGACACCCTGCAGAGTCGATGACTCGGTCACCCCGATCGCCATCGCAGCAGGCGCCGCCGGAAAGCCGAAGCCCTGCGTCTCCGAAAGGCTCTCGCCCGGGAAACGGTTGTAGATCCGGGCGGCGACGAGGACATCTCCGGTGGAGACGAAACGAGCCCCGCCGAGGACACCCGAAAGCCCGAAGATGTTCTCAACGAAGTTCTCATACTTCTTTGTCTGACCTGGAGCCAGCGTGTCCGGGTAGCTTCCGTAGGGGCCCGGGTTTGCCTGTCCCGCAGGATAGAAGTTGATCGTAAGAGAGACCGGATCCACCCCCGGATTCGTGATCCACAGCGTGGTGTAGAACTCCGAGCCGCCGCCACCGCTCACACGGCCGGTTGCGGGGAGAAACAGATCGGTGCCGGCAACGCCTGCGAGAAGCGGAGCGCTCGCCAGAAGAATGAGCGTAAGAACGAGCAGTTGCGGTACATGACGACGGATCTGGTGCAAGTTACCTCCCCTGGATAACCGTGGCTTGCGCCACACGGCAAGACTGATGAACGACTGACGTCGCTGAAACTGAATTTTTCGGAACCGTGCGAAGTCTACTACTGAACGGATGTCTGTCAAATAAAAACGGCGCGACTGAGCCCCATCACTGGTTTTGTGAAAGTTGGCGGGCGGCAAGAGCACGTGAACGGCACCGCGCATCCGGATCTCCATGGGGGTCGCGCGGCCTCGCGCGATCCCCGCCGGCCTCCGGCCGGCGATGGGCTTTGCAGGTGCGGACCGACCGATGAGTGAATCGCCGACGCCATCACTGGGTCGTCGATCTTCTTCTGAGCGCCAGCGATGGCGAGCCGCCATCGGCGATCGCGCGAGCCGCGCGACCCCCTCGGCCTCACTGGATACCAGACGCTGCTACTGACCCTCCGCCAGCCGCTTCTTCACGACAGCGAGTGTCTCGGCGTCCCGGGCCTGCTCCGCCATCGGCAGCATCTTCTCCCACAGCTGGCGTGCTTCGGCGCGCGCACCTGTCCGGTCGAGCGCCACCGCGAGCTGGTACGTCGCGCCGTAATGATCGGGGTTCAGGGCAAGCACTCTCCGGAAATGACCGGCTGCGGCGGCCGCATCGCTCTTCTGGTACAACGCCTCGACCCCAGCCTTCATCTCGCGCTGCGTCACCGCCGCGGCAGGGTTCTGCAACCGCTGCTTTGCGAACTCTCCGGTCTTCGCATCGCCGTAACCGGCCGCCAGGGCCGCCGTACGCTCCCAGAAACTCGTCGCTTCCTCCGACCGGCCCTGCTCGTCGAGCGCGAGTGCCAGGTGGAACGTCGCCCCATAGTGATCGGGCGTCGTCTCCAGCACCTTCCGAAACGCCTCTGCCGCTGCGGCCGGATCGTTGCGTGAGCGAAGGGCATACAGCCCCTCGGCCATCCGCTTCGCCTCGGGATCCGTCACCCCTCCCTCCAGCCGCTCCAGCGCGCGCCGCGCCCCCTCTTCCCGCGGATTCAATGTCAGCGCGTGCCTGTACGCCGCAGCCGCCTCCGTCTGCGCTCCCGTTCTCTCGAACGCCGCGCCGAGATAGACGTGCGTCAAAGCGAGCTGGGGCCGCAGCCTGACGGCCTCACGCGCCGCATTCAGTGACGCCTCCACGTTCCCCTCTGCCGCCTCCAACGCCGAAAGGTTCATGTAGACAAAGGGATATCCGGGTGAAAGCTGGAGCGCTCGCTCGAAGTAAACCCTTGCCGTCGCGCGGTCTCCGCGACTCATGTGCAGCTGCCCGGCGTTCATCCAGGCGCGTGAGTTTCCGGGACTCGTCCGGACGGTGCTCTCCCACAGTCGCAATGGCTCGGACCACTCCCAGTTGCGGCGGAGGTGCACGGGAATTGCGGCGATGCAGAGCACGAGCGCGACGAGAGCGTACGCCCGAACCTCCCGTCCCGGAGCCACGCGCTGCACGATCATCACGAAAAGCCAGGCGAGCAGCACCGACAGACCGAGGGAGGAGGCGATGTAGGGACGATGATCGTTGATCACCTCGCCGAGCGGGGCGAAGGTCGACTCCGGCGCGAGCGTCAGAAAGAACCAGAAGGTGGCAAATGCGACGTGGGGGTAGCGTTTCGCGAGGCGGAGCGCGATCCCGACCCAGATCAGGATGACGAGCAGCGCGCCCCACGCCCGGAACTGCAGCAAGCTCGTGGCATAGGGAAAGTCGTGGTCGATCGACAATCCATCAGGCCAGACGAACAGCCGCACGTAGTAGAGCAGCGCCGACCATTGCGTCATGAACCAGGTGATCGGCGTGACCCACTCGGCATGACGCCCGGCATGCGCGTCTGCGGGCAGAATCGTGAAGCGGTACGTCAGATAGAGAATGTTCAGAACAGCGGGAAGCGCGAGCAGCCGGACCAGCGGGCGCCAGTCACGCAGCCAGTCGATCACGCGAGGATGACGCTCGCGGTCCCTGTAGAAGAACGCGTGGACGAGCAGGACGACCGGTAAGGTCACCGCAATCGCCTTCGTCAGGAGCGCGAGCGAGTGAAACAGCCCACCGAGTACCGGCCTGGCCCTGAGATAAAAAAGGAAGCCCGCCAGGTAGAACGCCGTGCAGAGCAATGCCGAGCGCGCCCAGATGTAGACGACCGGCTGGTTGTTGAGTGGTGCCAGCGCGAAGAACAGCGCGACGGAAGCGGCAATGAGTGTCTTCGGGACCGGCTCCCCTCTTTCGATCCAGATGTGATCGCGCACCAGGAAGA
The DNA here is from genome assembly GCA_036385045.1 of Thermoanaerobaculia bacterium. Classification (GTDB taxonomy): domain Bacteria; phylum Acidobacteriota; class Thermoanaerobaculia; order Gp7-AA8; family Gp7-AA8; genus QHVT01. Next base: position 8,488 of record DASVLC010000198.1, read on the forward strand.
AGACGACGAACGCCGCGCAGAAATGAATGATCAGGTTCAGCGCGTGATAACTCCACGGCCTCAGCTCCGACACGGCGTAGTTGATCGCGTAGCTGAGCATCAGGATCGGGCGCATGTCAGGCTGCGTGTGCTCGGTCCAGTAGGCATGCGGATCGAGAAACAGCTGCGGAACGTTTCTCAGCGATTTGATCGACGGGTTGTTGACGATGCCGTAGTTGTCGTCGAAGTGGAACCCCGACGGAAAGCTGTTCGCGAACGCGACGACGATGCTCACGCCGAGAATCACGGCAAAGTAGAGCGTCGCTTTGCGGGAAGGGGAACGGTCTGACATCGGGGCTCCTATCGTAGCCGATTGGAAAAGGCTGTCTCACCCCGAGCCGCCCGAATGCCGCTTTGCTGGCGCCCCGGCGGGCGAGGACGCCCGCGGTACGGCAGGCGGGGACGCCTGCGCTACGAACGTCACCGTGAATGACCGCGAATGCCACGCCTGTCATTCCGAGCAAAGGACGGCGTGACGCCGCGACTGCGTAGCGTGAGGATCTGGGTGGGCGGGCGGTGCGATGCACGTGACTGGCACCGCCCACCCCCCAGATCCCTCGCTACGCTCGGGATGACATGCCGATGAGGGGATCCTTCGACCGTCCTGCACCCCTCCCACCCTCACACCCACCCTCGGGGTTCCGGCGGCTCAGGATGACAGGCGATTGTCACGCCGGCAGGCAAGTGCACGCGGCGACGAACGTTCCACGGCCTAACGCAGCCATTCTCAATTCCCAGTTCTCAATTCTCAATTCGCGCAGCGCCAACGTCCCTCAACTCCTCCGGCAGCAGCGACCGCGGGGCGTTCTGCCAGGCGAAGGGGCGGGTGAAGCGCTCGATGGCGCGGGTGCCGACTGAGGTCGAGCGGCCGTCGGAGGTCGCAGGGTATGGTCCGCCATGGACGATCGCCGGTCCGACTTCCACGCCGGTTGGGTATCCGTTGAAGACGATGCGTCCTGCGAGCGATTCGAGAAGCGGGAGAAGCTCTTGATGCGCGACGAAATCTTCATCGGTGCCATGTACGGTCACGGTCAGCTGACCTTCGAGCAGTCGAAGGACCTCACGCATTCCGGCGGGAGAGGAGCAGCGGACGACGAGTGTGGCCGGTCCGAAGAGTTCGGCGTGCAGGCGCGAGTCGGCGAGGAACGCCGACTCGCCGGTGACGAACAGCGCGGGAGTCGCACTGCGAGTGTCAGCCGCCGAAGGTTTCGTGCGCATGTCGACCCCAGGAATCGCAGCGACCGTTGCGAGTCCCTCGTGGTACGCGGAGCAGATGCCGCCGTTCAGCATCGCGGCCGGCGCGGTTGCAGCCATTTTCTCCTGTAGCTCATGGAGAAACCGTTCGCTCGCGTCGCTGTCGTCTACGATCACGAGACCGGGGTTCGTGCAGAACTGGCCGACCCCCATCGTCACCGCCGCATGCAGCCCTGCGGCGATCTCGGCCCCGCGCTCTCGCATCGCGCCCGGCAGCACGATGAACGGATTGACGCTTCCCATTTCGGCGTAGACGGGAATCGGGACGTTCCGCTCCGCGGCCGCCTGCATGATGGCGAATCCCCCCTTGCGCGAGCCGGTAAATCCGACGGCGCGGATCGCAGGGTGACGAACGAGTGCGATTCCGACCTCATACCCCCCGTCGAACAGAAGAGAAAACGTTCCTTCCGGTAGCCTGCGCTCACGTACCGCATCGCGGATCGCGTGACCCGCAAGCTCCGACGTTCCAGGGTGCGAAGGGTGCGCCTTCACGATGACGGGACAGCCAGCTGCAAGAGCGGACGCGGTATCTCCACCCGCCACCGAGAACGCCAGAGGGAAATTGCTCGCGCCGAACACAGCGACCGGGCCGAGCGGGCGGAGCATCGAGCGGACGTCCGGCTTCGGCAGCGGCTTGCGATCGGGATCGGCTCGATCGATCCGGGCGTCGACCCACGAACCTTCCTCCACCAGCTGCGCAAACAGCACGAGCTGGCCGCAGGTACGGCCGAGCTCGGAGTGCATACGTGCCGCGGGGAGCGCGGTCTCGAGCGAGGCCCGCGCGACGAGCACATCGCGCATCGCCTCGAGGTTCTCCGCGATCCGGCGCAGGAAGCCTCCCTTCTCGCGTCCCGACAGGCGTCCGTAGACAGCGAAGGCGTCGATCGCCAGCGCAGCCGCAGCATCGACGTCGGAAGACGTCGCCGCGTGGAAAGGCGGCTCGAGAGGCTCGCCGGTTGCGGCGTTGACTCCGTGAAAGGTCGTGATCGCCCTTTGAGCGAGAGATGCGCCGAGGAGAGACTTTCCCTGGAGCGCCGTCATGCGTCCGCCGGCCTTGATTCGAGGGAGGCGCGAATTACGTCGAGAGCAGCGGTTCGTTCAGCCCCTTCCAGCAGCAGTCGTGGCGCCCGGACGATCTCACTTCCCATCCCCACTTGCTGCTGCACGAGCTTGATGAGTTGCACGAACTTAGGGACGGTGTCGAGCCGGAGCAGCGGAAGGAACCACTCGTAAAGCGCACGGGCTTCCTCACGCTGTCCGCTCGTCGCAAGTTCAAACAGTCTGACCGACTCGACCGGAAACGCATTCACCAGTCCCGCGATCCAGCCGGTCGCTCCCGCGGCAATTCCCTCTACGATCAGGTCGTCGACGCCGACCGAGATCGTGAGCCTTTCGCCGATGAGGGCACGGATCGCGGTGATACGACGGACGTCAGTGCTCGACTCCTTCACGGCATGAAGATTCGGATGCATCGCGGCGAGCTCCGCGATCTGCTCCGGCAGAAAGTCGGTTCGATAAGCAACCGGATTGTTGTAGAGCATGCACGACAGCGCAGTTGCACCGAGAACGGCATCGACGTGCGCCTTCATCTCGCGCCAGTCCGAGGTGTAGACGTATGGCGGAAGGATCATGAGTCCACTGCAGCCGGCGTTCTGCGCCGCCTCCGCGAGCCGGACGGCATCGCGGGTACTGAGCGCTGCAATCGCGGCAACGACCGGTACCCGACCATCGAGGCTCCGGACGCAGGTCCGGAGAACTGCGACTTTTTCGTCGAAGGCGAGCGTCGCCCCTTCGCCGAGACTTCCGAGTGCGACGATTCCGCTGCAGCCGGCGTCGACCATCCATCGAGCGTGCGCAGCGAGAAAGTCGTGATCGACCGTGAAGTCTTCCTGAAACGGCGTCGTGATCGCCGGGAGCACCCCCGACCAGTTCATCATCGAGCTTCCTTTCGGCCGCGCGCAAAACGGTCCGGCGACAGCTTGTCCATGTGGCACTCGTCGCCGGAGATCATCTGCGCAACGAGCTCGCCGGTAATCGGGCCGAGACTCAGCCCCATCATCGCGTGCCCCGTGGCAGCGATCAGATTGTCGAAGCGGGAGAAGCGGCCGATGTACGGCAGCCCATCGGGAGAACAGGGACGAAGCCCGGACCATGGCTCGACTCCCTCGAACGTCGAGGCGGGAAACTCAGGAAGATACCGCGGTACCGACTTGACGATGCCGCGAATCCTCGAGGGATTGATCTGCTCATTCAGTCCCGCAATCTCCATCGTGCCGCCGACACGCAGCGTCTCTCCCATCGGCGTGACGGCGATGCGCGCTTCGCTGAGGATCAGTCCCCGCTCGGGCTTCTGCTTCGGACTCTGCAGCGTCAGGCTGTAGCCCTTGCCCGCCTGCATCGGCAGTCGCAGACCGAGGTCGCGAACGATGTCGGGCGACCAGGAGCCGCCGCAGACGACGAACTCGTCGCCCGCGACATCGCCCTGCGTCGTTCTCACCGACGCGATTCCATCGGCTCTCTTCGTCCAGCCGGTCACGTTCGAGCTCCAGCGGATCTCGACGCCTGCATCGCCGAGGCGACGCTGCATGCTCCTCATGAAACGCGATGGGACGACATGCGCGTCGCTCGGGTAGAGGACACCGCCGGTAACGGTCATCGCGATGGCCGGCTCGAGCATCTCGAGCTCCCGAGGAGTGAGGACTTCCGCCGGCATACCGAGGTCCCGCGCCCGCCTTGCCGCGTGAATCTCTTCCTCGAGTCCGGCTTCCGTGGCGCAGAGCATGACGACGCCCTTTTCGACGAGGCCGAACTCGTTCTCGCATCCGGCAGCGAGTTTGCGGAAGAGTGCGTGGCTCGCGAGATGAAGATCGCGCAGAAGCGGAGCGCAATCGTCGACGTGACTCGTCGTGCACTTGCTCTTGAACTTCCAGCTCCAGTCGATGAGGTCGCGATCGAATCGCGGCTGGATAAAGAAGGGGCTCTCGGAGTCGAGCATCCATCGCATCCCGAGTCCGATCATCCCTGGCGCCGCCAGAGGCACTACATGGCTCGGGACGATCAGCCCGGCATTACCAAACGAACAACCCTCGGATTCCGCTGCGTTCCGCTCGACGACCGTCACACGGTGACCACGTTGCGCGGCGTAGTACGCCGTGCTCAGCCCGATGACACCGCCTCCGATGACGACGACGTGCTTACTCATGGATGCCCCAGCAGAACGGATCGCGTTCGTCGAGGATCAGCGTCGACTCCGCGGTGACGAACGCCCCGCCGCGGATCGTCGGGTACACGGCTCCGTCGACGATCTCGGCCCATCCTTCGAACACGCTGCCGACAATACTCTCCTGTCGCCAGATCGCCCCTTCCTCCAGCTTTCGGTCGGCAAGCAGACAGGCGAGTTTCGCGCTCGTGCCGGTTCCGCATGGTGAGCGGTCGTACGCCTTGCCGGGGCAGAGAACGAAGTTACGGCTGTCGGCGCCTGGTTGGGGGGAGGGTCCGAAAAGCTCGATGTGATCGATCTCGCCGCCATCGTCACCTGTGATGCCGGCCGCTGCGAGCGCCTCGCGGATCTTCCAAGTCACTTCCGTCAAGCGGTCGACATTCGAGAGCGTGAGGGCCTCGCCATGATCATCGACCAGAAAGAACCAGTTCCCGCCCCAGGCGACGTCGCCGGCGAAACTGCCGAGATCGGGCACCTCGACGGTTATCCGTTTGAGACTGCGGTAACTCGGAACATTCGCGACGGAGACCTGACCGTCCGTCTCGAGGGTTGCGGTGATGATGCCGACCGGAGTCTCGATCCGGTGAGGACCAGGCTCGATTCTCCCGAGCCAGGCGAGCGTCGTCACGAGTCCGATGGTCCCGTGACCGCACATGCCGAGGTAGCCGACGTTGTTGAAGAAGATGACGCCGGCGCTGCAGTCCGGATCGAGCGGCTCGCAGAGGAGTGCACCGACGACCGGATCCGAGCCGCGAGGCTCGTTGACGATTGCCGAGCGGAACCGGTCGTGCTCGAGTCGAAATCGCTCGCGGCGTTCCGCGATCGTGCCGCCTCCGAGATCGGGTCCACCTTCGATCACGGTGCGCGTCGGCTCGCCAGCGGTATGCGAGTCGATCACTCGGATGCGTCGTGGAGGGGGAGTCATGGACAACGAGTGAGATTAGCATTTCGTCGCGCGAAGCGCTTTGGAGTGCGGCGGCCTCAGACACCGCTTTCCAACATGCACGACCAGACCAGACACGATGTCGAGGACCAGGCGCCGTCGTTACTGCCATCTTCTGGCCAGTGCACCTGCTGTGAAAGCGGCGGCTAAGGCCGCCGCACTCCAAAGCGCTTCGCGCGACGACAGTGCCGTTGTACGCAAAAGAGCCACCGGTCGCCCGGTGGCTCTGATCGGCTGCCAGGAACTGCGTTACGGGAGGAGGACCTGGTCGATCACGTGGATGACGCCATTCGAGGCCGTCACATCGGTGACGATGATTTCGGCGTCGGCGGTCAGGTCGCTGTTGTCACGAAGATAGGCAGCGTTGTTGTCGAGAAACGGATAGGTGAAGCTCTTGTTCAGCATCCGGACGTTGGATCCCTCGAGAACATCGCTCGCGAGACGGCGGCCCGGCGAGACGTGATAGAGCAGGATGTTCTTGAGAACAGCGTTGCTGAAGGTCGTGCAGATGTTCGTCTCGTCGAGTCCGAGTGCGGCGAACGCGCCATCGGTCGGGGCGAACACGGTGTACTGCTTCCGTCCGGCAAGCTCGCCGGCGAGACCGGTGCAGATGAGGGCCTGAATGACGGTGTCGAACTCACCGGCAAACTGGCCCGAGCTGTTTACCGCCACCGCCGTGTCGGTGATGGTCTGCGCCTGAGCGACGCCGGCTGCGAGGGTGAGTGTGAGGGCGAGAGCAACTGTAATTTTCATTTATTTTCTCCTGAGTGAAATTGATTTTCATCAAGTTACGCTCTATTCAGGAGGAAGCAAGGGGTCCGCAACAGAGTCGTTTTCCCCTCGTGCGAAATGCGCCGTGAAACGTTCACGACGTGAAATCGATCGTAAGTCCGGCTCGCTTCACCGCGCCCTGTACACCGATTCCGCTGCCGGTCGTATCAACGGTCGAAGGAGAGTTACCGATGACGTCCGCCACCCGAACGATTCTGAACCTGAGCCTGATCCTGGCGATCGCTCTCGGCGTTTCCGCACAGGAGGCCCAGCCCGCGACTGAGACAGCCGCGGAGATCACGACGGCAGCCGGCGATGCGACCACCGAAACGGCCGGCACATCTGCAGCGGTCGAAGAGAGCGAATCGGCAGGAATCCCGACCAGCTACCAGATTAGAGAGCGTTTCGCCCAGACCCTGCGTGAACACCCTGCGGACCTGGCCAGGACCCTGGTGCTCAACCCGACCCTGCTGTCGAACCAGGCATTTCTCGCCGGCTATCCGCGGCTCGCGCAATTCGTCGAGCAGAATCCCGAGGTGGCCCGCAACCCAAGCTACTACCTGGCGGAGTTCCAGGAGCGGAGACGGACGAGCGTTCTGGAAGAGATCGTGGAACCGATCATCATCTTCGCGACGATGGCATTCATCTCTCTCGCCCTCGGATGGCTCGTCCGGACGATCATCGAGCAGAAGCGCTGGAATCGACTCTCGAAGAGCCAGAACGACGTTCACAACAAGATCCTCGATCGCTTCAACACCAGTGAGGAGCTCCTCGAGTACGTCAAGAGCGCTGCCGGGTCGAAGTTCCTCGAGTCGGCTCCGATCGTCGTGAGGACCGAGACTCCCTCCGCCAGTTCACCGCTGACCCGGATCATCTGGTCGGTTCAGCTCGGCGTCGTAGTCGCCGCCGGTGCGATCGGCCTTCTTCTCGTCAGCCTCCGTCTCGACAACGAGGCATCGCGGGAGCTCTTCGCCCTCGGAATGATCGCTTTCTTCGTGGGCCTCGGCTTCATCGCGTCCGCGGCCGTCTCGATCTACCTCTCACGCCGGCTCGGTCTGGACGGAGCTCCACCACAGCGGGCTGACGATCCGGGGATCGTGAGATGATCGAACGGATGGATTTCCCACTGCTGATGCGGGACTCGATGATGAGCGCGACGCGGGAAGTGGATGGCGCACTTCCCGTGATGGGCGATGAAGAGTTCCGGCAGTTCTACGAGAGAACGGCGCGACCGCTCTGGTCGTATCTGTCGCGGATTACCGGCGATCGCCAGAAGGCGGACGAGTTTCTCCAGGAGGCGTACTTTCGTTTCTACCGTGCGGGAGCCCGGCACGAGAGCGAATCACATCGCCGCAACTCTCTCTTCCAGATCGCAACGAATCTCGTGCGCGACTCGGCGAGACGGGACAAGCGCTACGTGGAAGTGCCGCTGGAGGATGAGTCTCCGAGCGCGACGCCACACGGGCGCACGGCCCTTCCCGAGCAGCAGGCAACCCTCCGTACCGACCTGTCGCGCGCGATGAATCAGCTCGAACCGGTCCAGCGGGAACTGCTGTGGCTCGCGTACGCACAGGGTGCGTCGCATCAGGAGATCGCCGAAGTCCTCGGGCTGAAGGCGATCAGCGTCAGAACACTTCTCTTCAGGGCGCGGCGGAAGGTCGCGGCAATTCTCACCGCCGGTTCCAACGCCACGGAGGCGAGACCGTGAGCGCCGATCTCTGCGTCCGCGAAGACGAACTGCTCGAAGCGCTCGGCCGCGGCTTCATCGGGGTGGAGCTCGAAGAGCATGTCGCTGCGTGCGAGAACTGCGGCGAACTGCGTCTCGTTGCCGGTGCTCTGCTCGACGAACGGGTCGAGGCGATCCGGGAGGCAGCAGTGCCGAGCGCCGAAGCGATGTGGTGGCGGATCCAGTTGCGCCAACGTGAGGCGGCTCAACGCGCCGCGCGACGCTCACTGCTGATCGGACAGGCGGCGACGCTCGCATTCGCCGCTGCGTTGATCGCCGTGTTCTTCGGCACCGACGTAGCCGCCGGCGTGACCGAGGCGCTCGCCTCGCTTTCTTTCAGCACGCCTCTCCTCTTCGCAATCGCCGCCGGCCTGTTGCTGGCTCCGATCGCGGGTTATGTCGTGGCGCACGAGAAGTAGCGGGGGGGAGCAGCGCGTTCGGCGCTGATGGCCCAACGGCTCGTCGTGAAGCGAGGATGACAAGCCTGTCATCCTGAGCCAGGGACGGCGGGGCGCCGCGACTGAGGAAGATGACACAAAAGTAACCTGTCATCCCGACCGTAGGGAGGGATCTGGGTGGGCGGGCGGTACGATGCACGTGCTTAGCGCCACCCATCCCCCAGATCCCTCACTACGGTCGGGATGACAGGAACACGCGCTGGTCTCGGCTTCGTCATTGGAAGCCGCCGGAACGCCGAGGGTGGGGGCGTGGGCGGGAGGGGTGGAGAACGGTCGAAGGACCCCCTCATCGTCCGCGAGGGGCGGGGGGAGTAATGCACCTGGCTGGCACCGCCCATCCACCAGATTTCTCGCTACGATTCCAATGACACAGGCGCGAGTGCACTTGTGGGTCGTCGGCAAGGGATCCCTCTCCGTC
>DASVLC010000199.1:0-3770 GCA_036385045.1 Thermoanaerobaculia bacterium
TCGCCCGCGCACGTTGCGCCGCCGCGTGGTCGTCGCATTCGTATCGTTCGCAACCGTGGTCTGCCTGGTCTACGGGGCTTTGTCGTTCCTATTCGTCTACGCCGTAGAAGATCAGTTCTTCGGGAGGTTGCTCGAGAACGAGGCCGCCCACATCGAACAGGAGCGCGCAGCTGGACGGGAGGCGCGTCCGCGCCTGCCGTTCGTTCATCTGTATGACCGGTGGGAGAGCGTCCCGCGCGAGGTGCGGGAAGCGGCATCGCCTCGCGGACGTGAGGCGGCTGGTACCGCCGGACGGCACTACCACATGCGCCGCGTCGGTGAGGGCTCCCATGAGGCATGGCTTGTTGCCGAGGTGAGCGCACTGCTCGTCGTACGAGGCATGCGCGGCACCTTGCTGGCGATCCTTCTCCCCGCCACAGCACTCGTGCTGCTCGTTGGATCCCTCGTCGCCGCGCTCGTAGCAAGACGGAGTGTGCGACAGCTCACGGCGCTGACCGGCGAAGTCGAGCGGAACAGCGTCTCTCCGCCTCGCGAGTTGGGAGCGAACGCGACGGATCACGAGGTGCGCGTGCTTGCGACGGCATTGCGGGCTGCGTTCGAACGCGTTCATTCGCTGCTGGAGCGTGAGAAGGCGTTCGTCGGCGACGTCAGTCACGAGCTGCGGACGCCGACGGCCGTGATCCGCGGGGCGGCCGAACTGCTCGATCGCCGGGAGCTCGACTCAACGGCGCGCGCCCAGGTGGGACGCATCCTCGAGGCCGCGCGATCGAGTGAGGAGATCATCGACCTGCTGCTCGCGCTGGCGCGGGAGGAGACGGCACACGAAGCAGCGGAACCGATCCCGCTGCTGGCGCTCGTCGAGACGCTCGTCGTCCGGCACCGTGAACTGCTCGGACGCGCAAACGTTGAAGTTCGCGTCGACATCGCCCCGCAGTTGAAAGTGATCGCTCCGACCGGCGCGGCCGAAATAGTGATCTCGAACCTGATCACCAACGCGCTCCGGCACGGTGGCGAAACGATTACCATCACGGGTCGGGATCGATCTCTGGAGATCCGCGACAACGGCAGTGGAATCGTCGCAGCGGGGAGCGATGGGCGCGGAATCGGCCTCAATCTGGTGCGTCGACTCTGCCACGTCTGCGGCTTCGCGCTGACGCTCGAGTCGACGGCGACCGGGACCACGGCGACCATCACATTCGAGAAGACCGACGTGATGGGAGCGGGACCGCAATCTGACCTGATGCGAAAATAGTTGGCAGTGCCTGTCGATTAGTCACTCCCTCGGCGTCAATGAAAAGAAAGGAGAGCACACGATGAAGTACATCCTCTTGATCTACGGCGACGAGCGGGAGTGGGAGGCGATCGCCCCCGCGGAGATGGAAAAGGTTTATCAGGCCCACGGTGCATATGCGGCGGCGATGGAACAGGCCGGTGTCATGCGAGGCGGCGCGGAGCTCAAGCCGACGACGACGGCAACGAGCGTCCGGTTCACGAACGGCAAACCGAAAACGTTCGATGGCCCGTTCGCGGAAACGAAGGAGCAGCTCGGCGGTTACTACGTAATCGAGGTCGACAATCTCGAGCAGGCGATCGAGTGGGCCGAGAAGATGCCGGGAATGGACAGCGGCACGGTCGAGGTCCGGCCGCTCGGCATGGAGTGACGTCCCGCCATGCATCTCGCGCGTGCCGTGGAACGCGCCGTCCGAAACGACGGGCGGCGCGTCCTGGCTGGGCTCATTCGACTCACGGGCGACTTCGATGCGGCTGAGGACGCGTTGCAGGAGGCGTATGCGCGGGCCCTTTCAACGTGGCGTGACGACGGCATCCCTGCGAATCCCGGCGCGTGGTTGAACACCGTCGCGCGCCGCATCGCGATCGACCGGATGCGGCGCGACCGGCGCGTCGAACTGCCGAAGGACCTGGCGGTGGAGCCGGAGGAAACCGTCGATCCCGATCCCTCCGGCATCGAGGACGACCGTCTCCGCCTTCTCTTCGTCTGCTGCCACCCGGCACTCGCCCCCGACGCGCGCTGCGCACTCGCGCTGCGGATGCTGGGAGGACTGACGACGAGGGAGATCGCACGCGCATTCGTCGAACCGGAGGCGACCACCGCGCAGAGGATCGTGCGCGCCAAGAAGAAGATCCGCGAAGCGAAGATCCCCTACGAAGTGCCGCCGCGGGCGAAACTGCCGGAGCGAATCGATACGGTACTCTCGGTGCTTTACTTCATCTTCAACGAAGGATACGCATCGACCGACGCCCCTCTGCTGCTGCGGCCCGATCTGGCCCGGGAGGCGATCCGTCTCGCACGGCTGGCCGTCGACGTACTTCCCGGCTCCAATGAAGCGCACGGTCTGCTCGCCCTGATGCTGATCACCGACGCGCGGCGGGAGGCACGTGTCTCCACCGAGGGCGAGCTCGTACCGCTCGACGAACAGGACCGCTCGCGATGGGATCGGGCGCAGATCGCGGAAGGAGTCGCGGTCCTCGATGCTGCGCTCGCGCGCAGAGAGCCGGGGCCGTATCAGATCCAGGCCGCGATCGCGGCGCTGCATTCGACGGCCACATCGTCCGCCGGAACTGACTGGCCGCAGATCTCGCTCCTCTATCGAAAACTTCTCGAGATGATTCCGACATCGGTAATCGAGCTCAACGCTGCCATTGCGCATAGTTTTGTGAATGGCCCCGAGGCTTCACTGGAGGCGATCGCGCGGATCGAACAACGCGGCGATCTCGCCGACTACCACCTCCTCCCCGCCTCGAAAGCCGCGCTGCTGCTGCGCGCCGGGAGACGCGAGGAAGCTGCGGAAGCCTACCGCGCGGCGCTCGCGCTGGTCACGAACACCGCTGAGCGAAGGTATCTCGAGCGCCGGCTGGTCGAAGCAACGGGCGGCCGCTCCGGGTAGCGCCGCGGAGGCGGCAGGTCTCCGGCCTGAGTGACCGCGATCCACGTCCAGCGGGTCTTCCACCCTCATCGGGACCATCCACATCCGGCGGAGATCCTGCAAAGAACCAGACGTGGGAGCTTGTCGGATGCTACCGGACGGGGGCGTATCGAGGATGACGATCAGAACTGCAGTGCTGGCGCTATTGATGACACTGCTGATGACACTAACACCGGGCGCGGCGCAGGGCACTGAGGCCAGCAGCCACGCTATCAACGACGACGCAGTGATCCCGGTCATCGGCAACACTCCGGGCGTCGGCGGTTCCTATTTCCGCACGACGCTTCACCTCGTCAATGCGACGGAGGAGGTGATGGAGGGAGAGATCACCTTCATCGACGCGTCGTTGCCGCCGTATCCGTATCTGATTCCGCCCGGCCAGACGCGGTTCATCGACGATCTCCTGCCAGCATGGTTCGTAGGACTCACCAGTGCCGGCGTCCACCGCCTGCGCGGTCCGCTACCGGTGACGTTGGCGCACGTCTTCAACGATGACCTCGAGCTCGGGACGTCGGGCCTCATCGAGCGCGCAATTCCTCTCCAGTCGACGCTCGCTGCCGGTGATCGTGCGACTCTCCTACTCCCGATCAACTCGACGGCAACCCGATTCAACGTTGGCCTGCGCTCGATGGGTGACGGACTCGCCGTCCGTGTCTATCACCGCAACTCATCGAGTGGCCTCGTCAGGACTTTCGACCGGATCCTGCCCCCCTCTTCGCTCATTCACGAACCGTTCGAGGCGTTCGCCGGTGCGTCCTCCATCGGCACGGACTCGCTCACGTTTGAAGTGCTCTCCGGCCGAGGCGTCATCTACGGGGCTGCGAC
>DASVLC010000200.1:0-3109 GCA_036385045.1 Thermoanaerobaculia bacterium
CTGCGCGGTAATGCTCCACCCCGGAAGGGCGCCCGTGAAACGGCGCCCTTTTTCATTTTTCTGGCGCCTCCCTTCCGGTGCGGGGGGCGAGACGCCCCCGGGCGGACGTCCGCGGTACGGCAGGCGAGGACGCCTGCGCTACCCGAGTAACCCCGAGGAACCGGGGAACCCCGATGAACTCCGAGGAACCTGCCTTACCCATTGGTGCCCCGGGCCGGGGTCGAACCGGCACGCCCCTTACGGGACAGCGGATTTTAAGTCCGCAGCGTCTGCCATTCCGCCACCGGGGCACGCACACGCGACCGTGCGTCGGGCACGATGATAACCGCGGGCGATCAGATATGATTCGCCCCTCGCATCTCACCCTCCGGAGGCTTACCTGATGACCACCACAATCGAGATCACCCCGGGCGCACCGCTCACCGTCCTTTCCGAAGAAGAGCAGATGTTTCAGGAGAGTGTGCGGGACTTCGCCGTCGAGAAGATCCGTCCTCTCGTCCATCAGATGGATCGGGACGCGACGATGTCGCCGGAGCTGATCAAGAGTTTCTTCGAGCTCGGGATCATGGGCATCGAGGTGCCGGAACAGTGGGGTGGAGCCGGCTCGACGTTCTTTACGGCCGTGCTGATCGTCGAAGAGCTGTCTCACGTCGACGCCTCCTGCGGTGTGCTCGTAGACGTCCAGAACACGCTGGTCAACAACGCAATCATTCGATGGGGAACCGACGATCAGAAGTCGCGCTACCTGAACATGCTCTCGACCGACACGGTGGGCGCCTACGCGCTGTCCGAGGCGGGTTCGGGGTCGGATGCCTTTGCCCTCTCGCTGCGCGCCGAGGATAAAGGCGACGACTGGGTCCTCAACGGGCAGAAGCTGTGGATCACCAATGCAGCCGAAGCTGGTGTATTCATCGTGTTCGCGAATGCGAACCCCGACGCCGGATACAAGGGAATCACCGCCTTCATCGTCGAGCGCGACTTTGCCGGTTTCCAGATCGGCAAGAAGGAAGACAAAACAGGCATCCGTGCCTCCTCGACCTGCGAGCTGATGTTCGAGGATTGTCGCGTCCCGAAAGACAACGTCCTCGGCGAAGTCGGTAAGGGCTACAAGATCGCGATCGAGACCCTCAACGAAGGGCGGATCGGCATCGGAGCCCAGATGCTCGGCGTCGCACGCGGCGCACTCGAGCACGCGATTGCGTATACGAAGGAGCGCAAACAGTTCGGAAGTTCGATTTCCTCGTTCCAGGGAGTCCAGTTTCAGATTGCCGACGCTGCGACCGAGCTCGAAGCTGCACGTCTGATGGTCTACAACGCCGCACGACTCAAGGATGCCGGCAAACCCTTCGTCCGCGAGGCGGCGATGGCCAAGTACTTTTCCTCGCACGTCGCAGAGAAAGTGACCTCTCTCGCCGTCCAGCTCTACGGAGGCAATGGCTACACGAAGGAGTATCCGGTCGAGAAGTTCTGGCGCGACTCGAAGGTCGGCCAGATCTACGAGGGCACCAGCAACATGCAGCTCGCGACGATCGCCAAGACGATCCTGACCGACCGGTTGTAAGCCGTTACCTGGTGACTGTTGTCATCGTCTGCGCGCCTTCAGACAAGATCGCCCGTAAAAGCGGAATGCGACAAAGCCGTTTCGCCCGGAGCGCCGTCCATCGCCCCTACGGGGCTCATCTGATAAGCGGCCTGCTTCCCAGGGCTTGCGCCCTGGGCTACAGCTACGTCGCGCCTACGGCGCTGAACCAGCACGTCTGCGGCGCTGAACCCTTGGCCGTTGCGCGAACTGAAGAGCCAGATCACGCGAAGCGGGACAGACTTCAACCTGCCAGTCACACCCACCGCATCACGCAGCCGTCGACGAAGAAGAGCCCCGCTTCGGTCTCGGCGCCGGTGAGCTCGCGCCAGAAGCGGGCGTAGTGGGCGACCTGCGGGGTGTAGTACTGGACGAGTGACTCGAGGCGTCCCTGAGTCGAATCCGACTTGTAGTCGACGATGAACCATTTGGCACCCTCACGGAAGACGAGGTCGATCGTTCCGTGAAGCAGCGTGTCGCCATCGCGGTCGATCCCGATCGAGCGGGCGTCGACGTTGAGCGCGAACGGAACCTCAGCATACGTTTCATCAGCCGCGACAACGCGCTGCCACAGGGGCGATGACCGCACTGCCTGAATCGTCGAAACGACCTCTTCGAGCTCCGCTGCATCGCGCTCTTCGTCTTTCAAGAGGCTGGCGGCGTAGAAGCGGATGTCGAGCTCCGGCAGGCGCAGCATCGCCTCGAAGAGCCGGTGGAGCACACGGCCCCAGGAGGTGCCCATCCCGAGACCTTCTTCGGCGCGGACCAGCTTCTCGTGTGAGTCGTGGGCGATGCGAGTGACCGGAACGACGGAGTAGGACTGGCGGGCGGCTGCATCACGGCGGTCGTCGATCGCGGCGAGTGCGTCTGCGTAGCTCTCCGTGCCGGGCACGGCGGGCGGCTCGCTCGCCCTCTCCGCATCGAGAGTGAACAGCGGCGACAAGGCCGCCGTGACGAGGCGACTCCATACCCCCTCGAGCGTGCCGTTCTTGCTGACTGCTCCAACGATGAGGAGATTGCGAGCCCTCGTCGCGGCAACGTAAAGCAGGCGAGTCTCTTCGGCCTCGGTAAACCGCTGCTCGATCGCAGCCAGTGCGTCCCACTTCTGCGGGAGTGCGACATCCGTAATCACGCCCCACTGTCCGTCCTTCCGACGAATCGGAAAGTAGCCGCGCGACTCCTCGCCCGAACGATCGATATGGCTGCCGGGAGCATGCTGCTTCGACTCGCAGCCGTCGACCAGGAACACGACCGGCGCCTCGAGTCCCTTGACCTGATGGAGGTTCATCAGCCGTACTACGTCTTCGCGCTCAGGATCGACGTCCATCTCTTCAATTTCGAGGTCGGCCTCGAGCAGGGCGGCGAGGTGATCGACGACTGCGGCGAACGGCTCGCCGCGATTCGATTCCGCCCGCGCGAGCGTCAGCGCCAGCAGCGTGTTGCCGGCGGACGTGCGTGGTTGCTCCGCCGCGGCGGCGCGCGCTGCGACTCCCACCCGCTCGAAGATCTTTGCGATTGCGGCGCCCGCCG
>DASVLC010000201.1:0-13396 GCA_036385045.1 Thermoanaerobaculia bacterium
AGGGTGGCCCTGAGCGAAGCCGAAGGGCCGGGTGAGGGGCTGCGCCATCAGCAACACACGAGCACGATGCGGGTGCGGGGGGCGAGACGCCCCCTGCGGACGAGGACGTCCGCGATACGGCAGGCGAGGACGCCTGCGCTACGAACCCCCGTGCGCCTTCGCGCACAACGGACTCGAGTTTCTTTCCCTCAGTCGCGGCGTCACGCCGTCACTCGCTCAAGATGACAGGCGGTCGCCGCCATTCCCAATTCTCAATTCTCAATTCTCAATTCGCGCCGCGCCGCTCAATCTCCAGCACCGCGTACGTCCCATGCCCTTCGTATTGCGTCGCGAGCACCCGCAGGCCCGCCAGCGCGGCCGCCGACTGCATTGAATCGGACAACTCGCGCAGCACTTCGGCCGGCGGTGTCGCGTGTCCTTCGCGCTGCTGGTCGATTCGCATCAGTCCGACGCGCGAACCGCCGACGCGGTCGAGCGCCTGTCTGATTTCCTGGAACATCCGCGGATCGTCGAGAGTCGGATTCCAGCGGCCGCGGTCGCGGAAAATGAAGACCTCACGAGAGCGCCAGCGAGTCTTCAGAATGCGAATCAGGCCGCCGGGTGCCTCGTTGATGAACTCCCACTGGCGATCGGTGTGGTGAGGATAGAAGCCAATCGTGCCGAATGAATCGAGGTAGACCGCGTCGACATCATGCGCGATTGCGGCGAAGCGCGCTTCGTCCTCGGCGAACAGCTCCCCGATGGGCCGCCAGATATGCTGCCAGCCCCAGGCTGCGTTCGCCGCAATCAGGGCGATCGCAATGGTGGCCAGAGCAGCGGTCGACCACCTGTTGCGGACGAGCGAGGCCATCTCGAGGAATGCAAGAGAGAGTGTCAGCACCGCAAGAGGGAAAAGGAAGTACTGATGGCGCAACGCTCCGCCGAACGGATACTTTCCCGCGACTCCGGCAACGAAGACGAGGCCGGCAAGTCCCAGAAACAGAAGTGGCAGGACGGGAGCGACGGATGACTTCGAATCGCGCAGCGAGTAGAGAATCCAGGCCACGAGAGATGCGGTGATCAGGCCGGTCACCAGAAGTGCCGTTCCGGCGTGTTCAAGGCGGAACGGAAGAAACAGCGCGAGCTCGGAACGGAGCGAACGGCCGGCGAACGAAAGCACGCTCTCGCCCGCGGCGGGATAGTGCTCGGGCAGGTGATTCAACGGACCTGGGAATCGCCGCACGTGCAGAAAGTAGGCAGCGAGAAACGTACCGATCGGCATCGCGAAGGCCGACAGATCCCGGACCAGCGGGCGTAAAGAATCGCGAGACCATCGTCCGGCGGCTGGCGTACGGAAGAATCTGAGCACGAGAAGAGTGAAGACGGCGGCCGCGATGAAAAAGACCGTGCCGTAGTGCGACAGTACGGCGAGCGTTCCGGCGGCGGCGACTAGCAGGCGGTGACGGAACGACGCTTCCTGCAGCATTCTGATCAGGCCGTAGAGGACGAGCAGCATGAACATCACGCTGACCATGTACTGGCGGACCTCGTTTGCCAGATAGACAGTGGCGATCGCCGAGCCGAAGGCGCCGGCTGCAATCAGAGCGAAGGTGCGTGACGCGGTCGCTGCATGGAAGCACCAGCCGATGAGAACGATGGCAAAGAACGTCGCCACCCAGCCGATTGAGCGGAATGCGCTCACCGACTCTCCGAACCACGACACGGCGCGAAGCAGAAGGAAATAGAGAGGAGGATGGGTGTTGATGAACACGTCGTGCGACACATGTGCCCATCGATCCGAAGTAGCGATGAAGATCTGCAGCCAGCCGTCGTACTCGATACGCACGACGCGCCCGTACCCGACGATCGGAACCATGAGCACCGCCGCAAGCGACCAGAGCGCGATGAGAAAACCACGAGACGACCGCGCCGGACGCTCGGAAGGTCGTGAGGATTCGATGGTCATGATGTCGATTCAGGACGCGGAATGGTGACACGAATGGGCTCGGGACGACAGGGACAATTGGGGATCGTTCGCGCCGAGCCCAACCCCACACCTGCTAGCATGTGGCCACGCGTCAATTGCAGTCCGCTGAGATTGTTTTTGCATATTCATCCAGGTTCTTTCCTCGCGTGGGATCGAGACTGCGCGAGTGAATCGGGTCGAAGAGGAAGGGAGCATCACAGTGGCTGTGACTGCGAGCATCATCATCCCGACGAGCGGCAGGCAGGGTCCCGTTCGGCGTGCGCTGCAGTCTCTGCTGGCCGCCGACCCGGGCGGTCGGGACGCGGAGATCCTGGTCGTCGACAACAATAGCGACCGGATGATCGGTGAGGAACTGCGCGAGCTCTGTCTCAGCGTCGGGGAGCCGGTACGCTATCTGCGCGAAGCGACGCCGGGTCAGACGGCAGCACGCCACCTCGGGGCAGGCGAGGCGCGCGGTGGGATTCTTCTATTCCTCGATGATGACGTCGAGGTTTCCTCCAGCTGGTTACCGACGATGCTCGCGGCCTTTGAGGATCCTTCAACCGGTATCGCCGGAGGGCCGTCGATTCCTCGTTTTGAAGGAACGGTTCCAGCCTGGCTTTGGGAGTTCCTTCAGCCGGTTTCCTATGGCGGCTGGCACTGTGGCTGGCTGAGCCTCATCGACATCGGGACGGATGTCGATGACATCGATCCTGTCTGGATCTGGGGGCTGAACTTCGGAATCCGGCGCGATCTCCTCTACCAGCTCGGCGGGTTTCACCCCGACCTCGTTCCGGCTCACTTGCAGCGCTGGCAGGGCGATGGCGAAACCGGTCTCGCGCTGAAGGCCAGCGCAGCTGGTACCCGTGTCGTTTATCGCGAAGGGGCGATGGTGCACCACGCGATTCCGGGCGAGAGGATGACGAAGGCGGCTTTCGCACGCAGGGCCTACTACCAGGGAGTGTGCGATTCCTATACGGCCATCCGGTCGGGGCAGTCGCCCTCACTCGAGCCGGACCCGCCTCGGACGATGCCAGCGGCGCCGCCGGCTGCCGGATGGGGCCACGTCGCATTCGAGGTCCGCTGCGCGACAACGGCGGCCTACAATGAAGGTTGGACCTTTCATCAGCGCGAGGCCGCACGCGACGCCGAGCTGAGGGCGTGGATTCTGAGAGATGATTACTTCGATGTACACAGCTATGGCCGGGACGGAAGCCCGGAAGGGTCATTGACGCCTGCAAAGCCCTGACATGAACGATCGGCGCGACGACCGCTCGGAGAAGACGCAAGCAGCCGCCAGGAACCTCACATACCAGCACGGCAGCGTGGGACGTGTCGAACGTGAGGTCGTGGCGGGACAGCGCGGCTGCGTCCTCTGGTTGACCGGTCTTTCCGGTTCGGGCAAATCGACCATTGCCCACGCGACGGAGAAACGTCTCATCCGCGAACGGAGGCTCTGTTATGTTCTGGACGGCGACAACATCCGCCACGGCCTGAACGCCGATCTCGGATTCAGTCCCGAAGAGCGATCAGAGAACATCCGGCGCATCGGGGAGGTTGCGGCGCTCTTCGCGGACGCGGGCTTGATCGCAATCGTCGCCTTTATCGCCCCAACCCGTGCCGGCCGTGACCAGGCGCGCAGCCGCGCCGGTCGCGAGCGATTCTTCGAGATATTCATCGACGCTCCCATTGCCGTCTGCGAGGCCAGAGATCCGAAGGGCCTGTATCAGAAGGCGAGGGCGGGAGAGATCGCAGAGTTCACGGGCGTTTCCGCTCCTTACGAAGAGCCCGAGAATCCCGAGCTTCGGATCAGAAGTGACGGGACCTCGATCGATGATGCCGTTGAGAGGATCCACGAGTTGCTCGTGCAGCGCAGCATCATCGATCCGCGGCCGGAGGTCGCGACCTCTTGAAGCGATACGTCCTCAATCACCTGCAGCAACTCGAGGCGGAAAGCATTCTGATCATGCGCGAGGTCGCCGCGAGCTTCGCGAAGCCGGTGATGCTCTATTCGATCGGCAAAGACTCGTCGGTCATGCTCCACCTCGCGAGGAAGGCCTTCCATCCGGCCCGGCTGCCATTCCCCCTGCTTCACATCGACACCGGTTGGAAGTTCCGCGAGATGATCGAGTTCCGCAACCGCACGGCGAAAGAGCTGGACCTCGATTTGATCGTCTGGACCAATCACGAGGGGAAACGTGACAACGTCAACCCGTTCGACCAGGGCTCGCAGCGGTACACGCACATCATGAAGACGGTCGCCCTCAAGCAGGCGCTCGATCACCACGGGTTCGACGCCGCATTCGGAGGAGCAAGGAGAGACGAGGAGCGCAGCCGCGCCAAGGAACGGGTCTTCTCATTCCGCGACCGCTTCCATCAGTGGGATCCGAAGAATCAGCGTCCCGAGCTCTGGAACCTTTACAACAGCCGCATCAGCAAGGGGGAGTCGATCCGCGTCTTTCCTCTCTCGAACTGGACCGAGCTCGATGTCTGGCTCTACATCCATCATGAGCGCATCCCGATCGTTCCGCTCTATCTCGCCGCCGATCGTCCAGTCGTCGAGCGGGATGGAGCGTTGATCATGGCGGATGATGAACGCCTTCCGCTGCACGAGGGCGAAGTCCCGGAGATCAGGCACGTTCGCTTCCGGACGCTTGGCTGTTACCCATTGACCGGAGCGATGGAATCCGACGCCGGCTCGGTCCCCGAGATCATCGAGGAGATGCTGACGACACGCGTCTCCGAGCGTCAGGGAAGAGTGATCGATTACGACGAGGCAGGCTCGATGGAGCAGAAGAAGAAGGAAGGCTACTTCTGATGATCCCGGCCGTGCGTGGAGAGACGGGTCGATGACGGCGCCTTCCGGTGAAGCGCGTGGCGTGGAGCAGTATCTCGAACGGTACGAAAGCCGCGATCTGCTGCGGTTTCTGACCTGCGGGAGCGTCGATGACGGCAAGTCGACCCTCATCGGCCGCCTGCTCCATGACTCGCAGATGGTCTACGACGATCTTCTGGCAGCAGCGAGGCGAGACACCATCCGGCATGGAACGACGGAAGACGAGATCGATTTCGCCCTTCTCGTCGACGGCCTCGAGGCAGAGCGCGAGCAGGGGATCACGATCGATGTCGCCTACCGCTACTTTTCGACTCCGAAGCGGATCTTCATCATCGCCGACACTCCCGGTCACGAGCAGTACACGCGAAACATGGCGACCGGAGCATCGAACAGCGATCTCGCAATCATCCTCGTTGACGCTCGAAAAGGGCTCCTCGACCAGACGCGGCGACACGCTTTCATCGCGTCGCTTCTGGGCATCAGGCATCTCGTCGTAGCGGTCAACAAGATGGATCTCCTCGGCTACGCCGAGGAGCGGTTTGAGGAGATCAGGAGCAGGTTTGCTGATTTTGCGGCGAAGCTACAGGTGACCGACGTCGACTTCATTCCGATGTCTGCGCTGCGCGGCGAAAACGTGGTTCGTTCCGGCGAGTCGATGCCGTGGTATCAGGGCCCGCCGCTGCTCAGCTTCCTCGAGACCGTCCACATCGCCGGCGATCGCAACCTGATCGATCTGCGCTTTCCGGTTCAGATGGTGTTGCGCCCCGACCTCGACTATCGAGGCTATGCCGGCAGCGTTGCCTCGGGGATTCTTCGTACGGGTGATGAAGTCATGGTGCTTCCGTCGATGCGCACCAGCAGGATCCGGCGCATCACGACGTTCGACGGCGACGTCGGTGAAGCGTTCTCGCCGATGGCAGTCACCGTTATGCTCGAAGGAGAGAGCGATGTGAGCCGGGGCGACATGCTCGTCCACCCCAACAACGTCCCGCAGCTCACGCGCGAATTCGAGGCGATGCTGGTCTGGATGGCGGAGGAGCCGCTCGCCATAGGACGCGAATATCTGCTGAAGCAGACGACTGTTCAGGTACCGGCGATCGTTTCCGATCTCCGCTATCGCATGAACGTCGGCACGATCAGCAGGGAGCAGGCGGACTCGCTCGCTTTGAATGAGATCGGACGCGTCCGGGTGGAGACACCACGCGCGCTGGCGATCGATCCCTACGCCAGAAACAAGGCCACCGGTGCATTCATCCTGATCGACCGTCTCTCGAACGTCACTGTGGCGGCCGGAATGATTCTCGATCGCGAGCCGGCGGAGAGTCTGAGCGCCCGGCCAATCGCGATCGATGCCGGATCGAACGTTCGCACGTCGCCTGGCCGAGGAATCGCGCCCGCGGAGCGCTCCACGAAGCTCGGCCAGCAGCCCGTCGTCGTCTGGCTGACCGGGCTGCCGCGCTCGGGCAAGTCGTCGATTGCTTACGCGCTCGAAGGGGAGCTGTTCAAGCGCGGCAAACTCGTCGCCGTGCTCGATGGCGAGAGCCTCCGTCTTGGGATCAGCCGCGACCTCGGGTTCTCCCCCCGCGACCGTGCCGAGCACGTCCGGCGCGCCGCGGAGATCGCGAAGATGATGGCGGACCTGGGATCGATTGTCCTCGCTGCGTTCGTCTCACCGACCGAGGCGGAGCGTCGGGTAGCGCGCGAGATCATCGGAGCCGGACGTTTCGTCGAGGTGTACTGCAACGCCCCTCTCGAAGTCTGCGAGCAGCGGGATCAGGCAAACCTCTTCGCGCGTGCACGGCAGGGCGAGATTCACAACGTGACAGGAATCGACGCCCCCTACGAGCCCCCGCTCGCTCCCGACCTGGAGATCCGTACGGCAGAACGATCGGTCGAGGAAGCGGTGACCGAGGTTCTGCGATTGATTCTGTAGGGAAATCGGGCGTCGGTCTTCTGGTGTCCCGGTAGCTGAGCCTGATCCGAGATTTGAGAGGAAACAATCGGGCACGGGCACGGGCGCGGATAAGAATGTGGCCTAACGCACTGGACCATCGAAAAGCACGACTAGGTTGCCCCTCTCTCCCTCAACGATTCGCCGAACAAGAGATTTATCGCGCCCGCTCTCCGAACGATCCACCAACCAAGTGACTTGTCGCCCCTCTCCCCGCGACTTTAGCGGGGAGAGGGTGGCCGAAGGCCGGGTGAGGGGCCGCGCCACACGCCCATGCATGGGTACTCGACTCGGTCAACGTGCGTTTCTCACTTCCTCGGATCCGCGTTCGAGCGCGACGGTCAGCCGACCTCCTTCCTCCTGAAGTACAGAACCGGCTGAGAGCGCCCTCGTCCACTATCGAGAAAGGCCACGAGATCGAACCAGCGACTGTAGGCCCGAGCGGCATAGGCAGGTGGGATGAAGCTTTCGCCGTAGAACGCGCTCGTCATCGCACCACCTCCGCTCACTTCATGACGGTTGGAGTGCACGAACTCACCATCGTCGTACCGCCTCCGGGCATCGTCGAAATCGTCGAAGAGGGCGCCCAGCGCTCCTTCGAATTCCTCGACCGCCCCGCGCAGGGACTCGCAGTGCGCCAGGAAATCGCGAGAGCGAGTGGTGAGCACCACGACGCCACCCGGGCTCAAGATGCGATGAAACTCGGCCATCCAGCGCAGGCAGGCTTCTTCCGACAGGTGAGAGAAGACGGAGTAGCCGACGATGTGGGAAAACGTTCCGGTGTCGAATGCTGTGGGCGGTAGTGGGTCGCTGACCACAAAGTTCTCGCTGCAGAATGCCTCTCGGCAAATCCGGACGAACTCCTCGGTGACGTCGATCCCATGGATTCGCCCGAGTGGCAGCTCGCGTAGGAACAGGCGAGCGATTCTTCCCCATCCCATTCCGAAGTCGAGCAGAAGGCTTTCATCGTCGAGCGGGACGCCACTCCGGTTGAACAGAGCGAGACAATCCCGATAGAAAGCGAACGCTTCTTCGATCGTCTCGCGCCCCGCCCCACCAGTCGTGTTCCGCTGCAATTCCTCCGGCGGAAACCCGGGCAGTTGCATCCCGTTCAGAAACACCGGCGGGCGATCATGACTCCGCAGAATTGTCCGGAACCATGCCTGGTCCCGAGGGTCGATTCCTATTCGCGCGAGGTGCACGAGCAGCCGTTGCAGTTGCTTCACCTGTTTGCTGGTCTCCACCCCAAGCCGGGGTATCTTTGGACTCGGCCCTGCATCTCCAGTCCCTCGGCCGTCAGGCCACGACACTCTTTGCAGCGCGCGTCCACAGGTCCAGCAGTGTCTCATCGGGAGAGAACGGAGAGAGGCATCTCTGCGCGATTCGTGCGAAGGAGTCCGGCCAGTTCGACTCACACGGAGCCAGCGTGTTCGGCGGGATGTCACGTCTGGTCAGCGTGATGTAACGCTGCAGTGCCTCCGTCGCTTCGGTCTTCAGCAGGTCTCGTACCGTCTCCGTCGTGTTGGACTCATGAATGCGGTAGCTGAGGAGCGCGCGCCGTTCGAACGCCGGCTCTGCGAAATGGATCGACCTCATCAGAAAGTCCCAGTCGTGGCAGAAACGGTGCGAAGAGAAGCCCGAGAGCTTTTCGTACAGCTCTCTGGAAAATACGAAGTTGCCGCTCGAGACGGAGAAGTTCTGCGCCAGAAGAGCGAATCCGAGGGTCGGGGATGATGATGTTGCATCAAAGCAGCCGCGATACCAGCTCGGCCAGGTACTCTCGAACGGCAATCTTGCTCCCGCCGCGTCGACGAATTCGACGCCCGAGAAGGCAAGTTGGCTCGCTCCATCGACCAGTCGGGGAAGCAGAACCGCGAGGCGCTCGGGATGAAAGTAGTCATCTGAGTTGACGATTGCGAGGTACTCCCCTCGCGCAGCTTCAATGCCCCTCATGATCGCATTATGAGCGCCCTGGTTAGGCTGTTCGATCAGCTCTGCGCGATCGACGTTCAGGCGCGGTACCAGAGTTCGGAGCAGCTGCTGACTGCCGTCAGACGATCCGTCGTCGACGACGATGACCTCCAGCGGCCGCCAGCTCTGTGCCTCGATTGAGCCGAGGGCGGTTGCCACGAATCGGGCGTGGTTGTACGAGGGAACGATGACCGAAACGAGGGGCCTCACGTCACGACCTTCGCGATCTCTGGCAGATCGTCGGTCCTCGTCTCCCGGGCCAGCCATCACGGCTGTCGCGCTTGCTGGATCGACAGGATGAGCCAGTCCCACCACGCCTTGCCGTTTCCGTTGTCGACGCGGACCGTCAATGCCTGCACGTCCGTGACATCGATGGTTTTCGCGCTGGAAGACTTTCGGTCGACGAACGCTGAGTGAACCGGCCGGCCGTCAGCGAGAACCTCGATGTTGACCGTTCCCGCCTCTGCGACCGACTCGCCCTCTAAGAGCGGCGCAATCGAGAACAGCAGGTCGAGCTCGCGGTATGCGCCGGCCAGGTTGAAGGTGGCAGAAGTTGGGGTCGACTCACCGGGATGGATGAGAATTCCACCTGCCTCCCACAGCTCGATTTTGCCGACCTGATCTCCGAGCTGCCTGTCCGAAATCCGGGTGAAGAACTCGCGCGTCAGCTCATTCGTCGATGATTGTGTCGCGTCCTCCGATGAGGCGGGGGCAGTGACGGCAGTCGAGGATGCAGCTGGGACGGGGGTCCCGTCCTGGGCCGCCCGTTCCCCGCAGCCCGCGGACAGCAGACACAGCACAAATGCCCACGTAGTCAGGTAACGCATCGTCTCTTGCTCCAGACTCAGTATCTCATGCAGGATTCACCTCGCTCGCGCCGAGGCTCTCATTGGATTTCGCCTCTGAGATCGATCAGGTGGATCGCCCGGATGGGGGTCGTCCCTGCCGCGATCGCCGGATCGTCGAACGACTTCGTCGCAAGCGAGAGCGCGGTCCGGCCCTGTTCGAGTGCGGTGCGGAGCTCGATGAGGTGGATGCGCTTGACCGGCACGGCGGGACCCAAAACCGGATCGGTGAACGTTGCCACCGGGAGCCCGGCGAGCGAGCGGACGGCATTGGTCGCCGTCCGGAGCTGCGTTATGTGGACCGCCTTGATCGGCGTCACACCCGGAACCAGGTCGGGGTCCGTGAAAACTACGGTCGTCGCCAGGTCGCGCGGACTGTCGGCCGATTCGTTCCCATCCCCGTCGCGCGAACGGATCCGGTAGAGGTACGCCGTGTTCGCCGAAACGCTGTTGTCAGTCGTTGACAATGAGGCGGTCGGGGTGCCGATCGGTGTCCACGTCGTTCCGTCGGGACTGCGATAGAGCTGGTAGGTCACAGCCGCAGACCCGGCACTCCAGAAGACGGCTACCGTGTTGGAGCCCGTGCCGATTGCGTTCACGTTCAAGGGGGCCCGCAGGATTCCGTCCTCCGTCGCCTGAAGGAAAACGCTCGTGATGCTGGAGCCATCAGGCCCGGACGCAACGACGCGGAACTGATAGAGATCGGCCACGTCCGGCACGAACAGAGGGTTGCGCACTGACGTGGACGAAAGCTCGGCGGCGGAGCCTGCGGGTCGACGGATGATGCTCCACTCCCATGAGGTTGCCGTTTGCGGTACGACGTCGAGCTGTCGGACCACCGCGACGTTACCGGTCGGGCCGTAGGTCATCGCGGTGTCAGCGATTGCCCGGCGTCCGATGCGAATCTTGTGATTGAACTGGTCTGCAACGATGAGAGTGCCGTTCTCGTTTACGGCAATGTCGGTTGGATATCCAAAACGGGCAGCGCTCCCCGTTCCCTCGGCACTTCCTCCGTTGAGCAGTTCACCCCCGATCGTCGTAACGTCGCCGACGGGGGTGATCATCCGTATCCTCCGGTTGCCGGTATCGGCGACATAGAGGTTGCCAGTGAGATCAGCAGCGATGCCTGACGGGAAGCGAAAGACGCTACCGTCCGCTGATCCTACCCAGGTGGTTACGAAGCCTCCCGGCGTAATTCTGCGGATTGCGTGGTTGTATTGGTCGGCGACGAATAGGTTGCCGCTCGCGTCGGTCGTCAACCCGACCGGGAAGTCGAAGCGGGCGGCGCTGCCAACTCCGTCAGAACTGCCACGCATACCGGCGAGCCCGGCGAGAGTGGTCACCACGCCTTCCGGCGTAATTTTGCGGATGGTGTGATTCCATCCATCGGCGACATAGAGATTGCCGCTCGTGTCCGACGCGACTCGAGCCGGATAATGGAAGCGTGCCGAGGTCCCCGGACCGTCGTCGCTGCCGGGAGTTTCCGTCAGGCCCGCAAGGGTGGTTACTTCGCCGGCCGGTGTGATCTTCCGAATCGTGTGGTTGTTCGTGTCCGCCACGAACAGGTTGCCGCTTGCGTCGCTCGCCACATCTTCCGGGCGGTAAAAGCTCGCGTTGCTCCCGGGGCCGTCGCTGCTTCCGGTCCCAGATCCCGCCACCGTCGTCACAATTCCCGAGGCGGTGATCTTTCGAATCTTGTGATTGGCCGTGTCTGCCACGTAGGCGTTGCCGGCACCATCGGACGTGACCCCTGCCGGAGAACTGAAGCGAGCAGCGCTCCCGATGCCGTCGACGTCTCCCCAGTTCCCCGCCCGCCCGGCCAGGGTGGATACCTGCACCGCTGGCGTGATCCTGCGAATCACATGGTTCTCCCGGTCGGCGATGTACAGATTTCCGCTCGAATCGCTTGCTGAGCCTGCGGGTGACCGGAATCGTGCTGCACCCCCGGTTCCGTCGGCACTTCCGAGTGCGGCATGTGTTCCGGCCAAGGTCGTTACGACACCGCCCGGCGTGACCTTGCGAATCGTCGAGAATTCGCTGACGTAAAGATCACCACTCGCGTCGATCGAAAGACCCGAAGGCATCCAGAACCGTGCCGCGCTTCCCGCGCCGTCAATGCTCGAAAAATGGCCTGCAAGTCCGGCAAAAGTCGTGACTGTGCCGTCTTGAGTGATTTTCCGGATGGTGTGGTTCGACGAGTCGGCGACATAGACGTTGCCGCTTTGGTCAACCGCCACGTCGCTTGGACCTAGAAACCGCGCCTCGCTCCCTGTTCCATCGCTGCTTCCGATACTGCCTGCCACGCCTGCTACCGTGGTGACTACGCCTTCCGGCGTGATTCTTCGGATCGTGTGGTTGTCGCGGTCCGCGACGTAGAGGTTGCCACCCGCGTCGAGCGCCAGGCCCCGCGGTCCATTGAAGCGTGCAGCGCTCCCTGTGCCATCGGTGATTCCCCAGAATCCGGCAAGTCCCGCCACCGTGGTCACTGCTCCCGAGGTGGTGATTTTTCGGATGGTGTGGTTCGCCGTGTCGGCCACATAGAGGTTGCCGCTCGAGTCGGAGGCGATGCCAGCCGGGTAGGAGAACCGTGCGGCCCACCGCGCGCCATCGGCGCCTCCGACGTGGCCGGAGAGCCCTGCCAGGGTGGTGACCGCACCGGTCGGCGAGATCTTGCGGATGGTGTGGTTCCACTGGTCCGCGATGTACACGTTGCCGCTCGCATCGATCGCGAGCCCCGTGGGTTGGTTGAAACGGGCAGCGTCGCCCTTCCCATCGAAGTCACCCGGGCCGCCCGCTGACCCTGCCAGATCGGTGAAGATCCAGGGATGTGTGTCATTGGCCCAGGCAGACTGCACCGGAGCGCCGGCGAATGGGATGACGAGCGCCAGTGCCAATGCGAAGAAACGAGTCCTCAGTCGGCCTGCGTTCAACGCGTCACCTGCCAATTGGTCTCGCGATCTGCGCTGCAAGGGTTGCTCGGTTGCTTCTGAGCTGCTTCGGAGCTGGATCACGGGGAGATCTGGTCGGTCGGAAGGGAAGATGGCCTGGCCTCGAAAGTTGGTCTTCCGGCACTGTAATGTACCTCGCATAAGGCCGCAAGGCCGTCAGTAGGTCGAGCAGTCGCGCGTTCCTCGTCGGCCAGGCGTGTCGCGGAGCACACCGGGACTCCACGACGAGTGCCGTCGCGCGCGCGACGGCCGCGGCTGCTCTGCGCCCCTGATCAGCAACGTAAACCCTGCCGCCGCAGCCGTTGCAATTGAGGATGCTCGCCCTCTTCCACGTTGACATCAGTCAGTGCGGGTGGTACTACGCATTCAGCGGGGTTTAATGGCATCAGTTCCGTCGGAGAGACGATAATGAAGAAGGCGCTTTTTGTTTCTATCGTTGTGCTTGTCGCATTCGTTCCCGTTCTGGAAGCCCAGTGGGCGGACTCTCCCTCGGTGACCGGAGCGATCTATTACAACGGCGGCAGGGTGGGAGTCGGTACCAATGCCCCGCAGTCGCTGCTCCATCTCGCCGGTCCCTCCGGAGTCAGCAACCTGACCTTCGACAGCCCCGGTACGCAGAAGTTCCGTTTCGGGACGATTCCCGGTATCGCGAATTGGGGCGCACTCACCATCAACTCGGCGTACTCGGGAAGCGGCTGGCTGCTCGACGATCCTGGCACGAACGGCTGGTTCTTCAAATTGGACGGTCGCGGCGGCAACAGCTCCGGCATATTCAACGGACTCTGGCTCTACCGCATCCCGTCGGGGGGTGGAGCGCACACCGACGAGACGGCGATCTTCGGCGTGACGAACGGCATGGCTTACTTCGCGCAGAATGTCGGCATCGGCACCGACACACCA
>DASVLC010000202.1:0-11009 GCA_036385045.1 Thermoanaerobaculia bacterium
CCTCGGAGTTCCTCGGAGTTCCTCGGGTTCCTCGGAGTTCCTCGGAGTTCCTCGGGTTCCTCGGAGTTCCTCGGGGTTCCTCGGAGTTCCTCGGGTTCCTCGGAGTTCCTCGGAGTTCCTCGGGGTTCCTCGGAGTTCCTCGGAGTTCCTCGGGTTCCTCGGGTCCTCGGGTTCCTCGGGTCCTCGGGTCCTCGGGTTCGGCGGGTCCAACTCGAACGACGGCGAGGGATTGAGTCTAGCGCCGTAGGCGCGCCGTAGCTGTAGCCCAGGGCGCGAGCCCTGGGAATCAGGCCGTTCATACGGCGTGAGCCCCGGTAGGGGCGATGGACCTCCGCAAGTTGCGCACTTCAAGCGTCGCCGAAGTTCGGGCCGAACGCTCCTGGGAACAGCGGCCACGAGAAACACGCGTGGCGCTTCGGCGTTCCGTCGCCCCCTTCGGGGCTCAAGCCTCTGATCAACCAGCACCCAGGGCTTGCGCCCTGGGCTACAGCTACGGCGCGCCTACGGCGCTCGGCCGTAGCGGCTTCCTCGGACGAAGAACCCGGGACCCCGAGGAACCCGAGGAACCGAGGAACTCCGAGGAACTCCGAGGAACCGAGGAACTCCGAGGAACCCCGAGGAACTCCGAGGAACTCCGAGGAACTCCGAGGAACTACCCGTCTGACGCCTGCCCGGCCCCGTGCTCATTGCAGAGGGCGAGGACCGATTTCGTGAACTCGTCGACGTCGAAGGGCTTGGAGATCACCAGTTTCACGATGTCTCGATCGAGACGATCGAGTGCCTGCTGGGAGACGGCTGAGACGACGGCGACCGGCAGATGGAGGTTCTCTCTCTTCAGGAAGTCGATGACCTCGAACCCGTTGAGCTCGGGAACCATCAGGTCGAGGATGAGAGCGGAATAGCGACCGCTCTTCAACTTCTCTACTGCGGTCCTGCCGTCCGAGGCGGTGTCGATCTCGACGCTGCGACGCACGAGCAGTTTCTCGACGAGTCTGCGAATTGCGGGGTCATCCTCGACTACGAGCACACGAAATCGAGGCGCCGCGCTGTCTTGTCCCATTCGGGGAGCAGTGTACCCGGAGTTCCGTCGGGAGTTCCTCGGTTCCTCGGAGTTCCTCGGGAGTTCCTCGGTTTCTCCATCAGCCGTTCATACGGGTGAGCCCCGTTAGGGGCGATTGACCTCCGCAGGCATGGCGATGGCGCACCTCAAGCGCCGCCGAAGTTGGCCAAACGCTTCTTCGGCAACGGCGGCCAACGAGAAAACCGTGGCGTTTTCGGCGCAACCCATATTCCGGCCGCGCTCCCTCGCCCCCTACGGGGCTCAACCTTCTGATCAAACTGCACCCAGGGCTTGCGCCCTGGGCTACAGCTACGTCGCGCCTACGGCGCTCGGCGGTAGCGGCTTCCTCGGACGAGCAATCCAGGGGGAACCTGAGGGGGAACCCGGGAGCACGGGAGCCCGAAGATGGAACCGACCCGAAGATGGAACCGAAGAACTCGAGGAACCGAGGAACCGAGGAACTCCGAGGAACTCCGAGGAACTCCGAGGAACTCCGAGGAACTTCGAGGAACTTCGAGGAACTCTTAGGAACTCCGAGGAACTCTTAGGAACTCCGAGGAACTCCAAATTCCTCCCTGCCTTAGACTGGGGAGAATGAAGAAGTTCCTTTTCGGTTTCCTCCTCGCTTTGCTCGTGCCGATGGCCGCGGTGGCAGTCCCGTCGACCAGTTCTGACGGTGTCGAAGTTGAACTCTCAGCCGAAGATCTCGATCGGCGGAGGGTAGCGCTTTCGGATCTTCTCGAAGAGCAATGGCAGTACACGCTACGGACCGGGCCGGAGCTCGCATCGATTCTTGGTGACCGGCGCTACAACGATCAGTTGAGCGACCTGTCCGAGCGCGCGGTACAGAAGGACCTCTCGGCTACGCGCGCCTTCCTGCGCAGATTCTCGGCGATCAGCACGGTCGCCTTCTCGGAGCAGGAGAAGCTGAATCGGGATCTGATGGTCGCCGGCCTTCAGGAATCGATCGACGCTGCGCGATTCCGAGGCTGGCAGATGCCTGTCAACCAGCAGAGCGGAGTGCATCTGCTTCTCGCGCAGCTTCCCTCCATGCTGCCTTTTGCTACCGTCAGAGACTATGAGGACTACATCGTCCGTCTCGGAAGAATGCCGCGACAACTGGATGACACGATCGCGAACATGCGAAAGGGGATGGCCGCCGGCTTGATGCCGCCGCGGTATCTGCTGGAGCAGGTAGCCGAGCAGGCAACCGGCATCAGGAGCGCACCGCTGGAAAGCTCACCGTTCTCCGTGCCGCTCGCCAACTTTCCCGAGGAGTTCAGCGCAGAGGAGAGGGAGAGACTCCGCAGGCAGGTGCATCAGGCGATCGAGACCAGCGTCTTACCCGCCTATGGCCTGTTCGAGCGTTTCGTGAAAAACGTTTATGCGCCGAAGGGGAGGGTGGAAGCCGGGATATGGGCCCTGCCCGATGGCAAAGCCAGGTACGAGTTTCAGGTACGCAGGCAGACCACGACGTCACTCTCTCCGGAGGAGATACACGAAACGGGACTGCGGGAAGTTGCGAGGATCGAAACCGAGATGATGGAAATTGCGCGTCGGCTCGGCTTCGACGACCTTTCTTCTTTCAACCGCTCGCTGGAAACCAATCCTGCCGTCCGCCCCTCGTCGGGCGACGAGATCCTCGAGCTCTATCGAAAATACATCGACCAGATGTACGCGCGCCTTCCGGAGTTGTTCGGGCGTCTGCCGAAAGCGAAACTGGAGGTTGTCGCCACCCCGGCGTTCCGGGAAAGGAATGCCGCGGCCGCCGACTACAACACAGGGTCGCCCGACGGGTCGAGGCCTGGACGTGTGAACGTGAATACCTGGGAGGCTACCTCGCGCAAGACGCTGCCGGTCGAATCGACCGCGTATCACGAAGGCGTTCCCGGCCATCACATGCAGCTCGCGATACAACAGGAACTGACGACGCTGCCGCCGTTCCGGCAGCAGGGGGGCTACACGGCCTTCATTGAGGGCTGGGCTCTCTACTCCGAGCGCCTGGGCAAGGAGGTCGGTTTCTATCAGGATGCCTACAGCGACTACGGGCGCCTGAATGACGAGATGCTGCGCGCCATCCGACTGGTCGTCGACACAGGGTTGCACGATCGCCGATGGAACCGCGAGCAGGTCGTGCAGTTCTTTCGGGACCACTCTGCGATCGACGAGGTCGAAATCCAGAGTGAGACGGATCGCTACATCGTCTGGCCGGGTCAGGCTCTCGCGTACAAGATCGGTCAGTTGAAGATCCTCGAGCTGCGCGAGCGCGCGCAGAAAGAGCTCGGCTCGAAGTTCGACATCCGCGGCTTTCACGATGAAGTTCTGGGTGCTGGAGCACTCCCGCTTCAGGCACTGGAAGAGCGAATGATCAGTTGGATCGAACGACAGAAGTAGCACGGAAGACCACAATCGAGCTGCCGGCCGCCGGTTCGGCTACAATAACTGGTTCAGCTAGAGGCGGAATGTTTCCCGAGCGACTGCGAGATCTCGAGCGCCAGGTATCCCTGCTCCTGAGTGGCGGCCTGCCGAAAATGCCGGCAGCCATTGGCTCGCCCGTCGTGACAGCGGATGGTTCGCCGTC
This sequence comes from Thermoanaerobaculia bacterium, assembly GCA_036385045.1. Taxonomy (GTDB): domain Bacteria; phylum Acidobacteriota; class Thermoanaerobaculia; order Gp7-AA8; family Gp7-AA8; genus QHVT01. The sequence goes on from DASVLC010000202.1 coordinate 3,642, forward strand.
CGGACGCGCCATCGCGGTCGTTCTCGGTGAACTCCGTCGAGAGGTTCCCTACGACAGCTGTTCTGTTCAGCAACTCCGTGGTACGCGGCTGGTCATCGTCGGTGGCGTTGGCTTCAAGGACCTCGACGTGATTCTCGGCGAGGCGTTCGATATTGCGAACAGCGACATGCCGAATGGCGAAGTGGTCCATCGCGGCCGTCCCGTCGTGGTTCCCGACACCGAGCAGTATCGTGCCTTCCGCCGAGGTCTTCATGTCGGCGCGGGAATCCGGTCATGGGTAGGAGTGCCGATGCTGTACGAAGACAAGCTGGTCGGAGTACTCGCCATGGACAAGGCGGAGCCGGACTTCTACTGCTCCGAGCACGCGAGCAAGGCCTCCGCCTACGCTTCCCTCGTTGCTTCCGCCATCGTGGAAGGTGCGAACGCGTCGAAGCATCCCGCATCGGCTTGATTGCCGGGAGGATCGATCCATGGAAGTAATCGTAGGGACCAGTGGCTACTCCTACAAGGAATGGAAGGGTTCCTTCTATCCGGCCGATCTTCCCGCGGCGAAAATGCTGTCCTTCTACGCGCAGCAGTTCCGTACGGTCGAGATCAACAACACCTTCTACCGGATGCCTGAGGAGAAGACACTTTCACGATGGATCACCGAAGTGCCGCCCGATTTCAAGTTCGTCCTGAAAGTCCCCCAGCGAATCACTCATCAGAAGAAGCTGTCGGGGGTCGAAGCGGATTTCGAGCACTTCTTTACGGTTGCGACAGCTCTCGGGCCAGCGCTCGGGCCTGTGCTCGTGCAGCTTCCTCCCTACCTCCGAAAGGACGTCGCGAAACTCGAGTCACTACTTTCGCTCGTCCCGGAAGGGAGGAGTTGCGCGGTCGAGGTGCGGCACGCATCCTGGCTCGATGCTGAGGTTTACGACGTCCTGCGTGCACGGAATGCCGCGCTGGTTGCGGCCGACACCGACGAGGTGGGTGAACCGGATGCGCTCATCACCCCCACGGGCAACTGGGGCTATCTCCGGCTGCGGCGCACCGATTACTCGGAGGCGGATCTGACGGCGTGGGCCCGTCGGGTGGAGGCGAAGGATTGGACGACGGCCTGGATCTTTTTCAAGCATGAGGACGAGGGGAAGGGTCCGGCATACGCAAAGCTCTTCCGTGATGCGCTGCGTTGACGGCTGCCCGGTGCCCGGATACGCTTCCTTGCGGTGACAACGGCGAGGAGTGTTCTGGTTTTCTCGATGCTCATCCTGCTGAAGACTCTCAGCCGGATGTTCTACCGGCACGATTTCTCGTTCGTTGGTGCAACCCCCGACGACCCCTGGTCAAACGTCCGGCTGGTGGCGTTTCTGAATCATACGAGCCTGTTCGAACCGGTGTTCCTCGGTGCGATTCCAAACCGCTTCCTCTGGAGGATAGCGGCTCACGGCGTGGTGCCGGCCGCCGACAAGACGACGGATCGTCCTCTCGTCGGACTCGTCTTCCGATTCGTGGCGCACCACGTGATCGCCATCACCCGGCAGCGCGACGACAGCTGGTTTCGCGTCCTGCGTCAGATCGATCCCGAGTCGATGGTCATCCTGGCTCCCGAAGGGCGGATGAAGAGAGCAAACGGGCTCGACCTCGAAGGCAAGCCGATGTCCGTCAGAGGTGGAATCGCCGACATTCTCCATGCCGTCAAGGAGGGGAGGATGCTGATCGCGTACAGCGGTGGACTCCACCACGTCCAGATCCCCGGCAGGCTTCCCCGCATTTTCAAGACGGTGAGGCTGCGCGTGGAGAATATCGATATCGCGACCTATATCGATGAGATGTCACGGCGAGGGACGCCCGAGGAATTCAAGCGGAATGTGATGAAGGACCTCGACTGGCGCCGCGACCACTACGCGCCGGCATCCGCTCCGATGAAGGTCGCCTGATCGAGGCTTGCCGGCTCAGCTTCTCTCCAGCGTGCGCTGAAACGGTTCCAGCGGCATCGGTTTGCTGAACAAAAACCCCTGGATATAGTCGCATCGATGCTCCTCGAGGAACTCGAGTTGGTCCTGCTTCTCCACCTCCTCGGCGATCACCCGAAGGCCAAGATCGTGCGCGAGCTGGATCAGTGCACGGCTGATCGCGCGGCAGCGTTCGTCCTCAGGCAACCGGCGAATGAACCCGCCCGGGAGCTTGATGCCGTCGAGTGGAAAGTGCTGGAGGTGGCTGAGGGATGAGAATCCCATTCCGAAGTCATCCAGCCAGAGACCGACGCCGATCTCTTTGATCGCCCGCAGAACATCCATCGTCTCCTCGGGGTCATCGATGTGGCTCGTCTCGGTGATCTCGAGGTTTACTTTCCTGTGATCGATTCCGCACGACGCAACGAGTGTCGTGAGGCGTTCGATCACATTTCCCTCCTGCAACTCACGAGGGGAGAGGTTCACGTTCAACCGGACCTCGGGAAACTGTTCCTGCCAGCGCGCGGCGTCGACATAAGCGCGATTGATGAGCATCGAATCGAGACGAAACAGCTCGTCTCCATCGCTCTCTTCTGCAGTCTCCGGAATGATCGACGCTTCTCTCACTTCTCCGTTCTGCCGCCGCTGCCGCAACAATGCCTCGGCGCCGTAGATGTCGCCGCTTGTGGCGCAATGGATCGGCTGATAGTAGAGAAGGAGCTGCTCGGTGTCTTCCATCGCCCGGGCGAGAGCCCGTTGGCCGGTGGGGTCGGTCATGGTCTGGTCAGCCGCGGCGTACGAAGTGCCAGGTAGCGAGAATTGCTCCGAGGAGGGCGAGGGCGACGAGAAGCTTGTTGCGCTCGATATGGGTCCAGATGGAGGTTTCCCGTTTGCGCTGCTGCTCGATCAACTCCATCCGGATCGCCTCGCGGCGTTTGACGGTTTCGCGGACCTCGGCCTCGAACGCGTCGAGAGACCTCGGGCGTTCGAACTCGACCGCCATTCCTCTTTGCGTGTCCATCTTCACGCCCGATGGGGTTACGGGCTGTATCGTGCGAACTCCTCGGGCGTCTGTGACGACGTCGTAGGCGCCCTGCTGGAAGTGCAGCACCGTCGGGCCCGCCTCGCTGTTCCGGACGAACACCACGTGCTCCCTCCCTTGCTGGAACCTGGGGACGCCGATCACTTCCTGCACGATCGAGCCGACCTTTCCGCCGGGTGTGACGATCGTAATTTCCTGTGCTGGCAAGCCCTTCAGTGTCTTTTCGATCCGGAGCGTCGAGTAAGTGAGGATCCATTCCTTCCCAGCGTCCCACTCACTCCGCTGTGCTATGACGCGTCCGACGACGATCGATGCTGCATTTCCGACCTTCTCGTCGAATTCGATCGGCCGCAGAACGGTCGCATCCGCCATCGTGGGCAACAGCGCCGCCACGAAGAAGACGAGGAGAGCAAACCGAGGAAGCTTGGGGATCATCTTAGAGCGAAACAGAGCAAGGGACACGCCATTCCGAGGGGCTGACTTTCGGTCATTCCCGAGACAGAATGTCCGATGCGCATCTCTGTATTTTTACTGCTGGCTACGCTTCTCATGTCCCCCGTCCATGCCGACCCGACGGACGCGCAACGACTGCACGAACTGTTCGCTGAGCGGTGGGAAGCTCAGCTGCGAGACAACCCCGAAGCCGCCACGTATCTTGGCGACAGGCGTTTCGACGATCGGCTCACGGATCTCTCGGACGCCGCCTGGAAGCGAAGACGCGCAGCGAACCGCGAGACTCTCGCGCGAATCGAGGCAATCGATCGCGCGAAACTCAGTGAGGCCGACCGGCTCAATTACGACCTCTTTCGGATACTCGCGGTAGCGGCGGTCGAAGGAGACCGGTTCCCGCATGAACTCGCCCCTCTGAATCAGATGGGAGGCATCTACAGCCTCCTCGGAGAGCTGGCGCAACAGATTCCTCGTGACGCCGTCAGAGACCACGAGAACTTTCTGGCGCGGATGCGGAGCTATCCTCGCGCGGTCGACGAGACGATCGCACTGATGAAGCGCGGTCTGGCGGCGGGCGTGACTCCATCGCGGGCTATCGTGGGTGGAGTGGCTGAGCTGATCGGAAACCAGATCGTCGAGAATCCTGTCGAGTCGCCGGTCTACCAACTCGCCTTCGCCAGTTTCCGCTCTTCAATTCCTGCTGACGAACAGACCCGCCTCCGCAAAGAAGCGCTGGAGGTACTCCGGACCGCGGTCATCCCCTCCCTTCGCAAGCTCCATCAGTTCTGGGTCAAGGAGTATTACCCCGCAACCCGTGAGTCGATCGCCTGGACCTCGGTGCCGGATGGCGATGCCTGGTACGCCTTCCTGGTGCGGGAGCAGACCACGACGGACATGACGCCGAACGAGATCCATGCCCTCGGGTTGTCGGAAGTCCGGCGCATTCGAAACGAGATGGAGTCGGTGATGAAGACCTCCGGCTTCGGGGGAACACTCGACGAATTCTTCGTATATCTGCGCACCGATCCGAAATTCTTTCATCAGTCGCGTGAAGAGCTGCTCGCCGCCTATCGCGAGATCTCGAAAAGGATCGATCCCGAGCTGACGAGACTGTTCCGTACGATGCCTCGCCTTCCGTACGGGGTGGTTCCGATCCCGGAGTACTCCGAGAAGACGCAGACCACCGCCTACTACTGGCCCGGCTCGCCCGAGGCGAACCGGCCCGGCTATTACTTCGTCAACCTGTACGATCTGAAGTCGCGGCCGAAATGGGAGATGGAAGCGCTGTCACTGCACGAGGCCGTGCCCGGGCATCATTTTCAGATTGCCCTTGCTCAGGAACTGACTGACGTGCCGCTGTTCCGGCGCTGGGGGACGTTCACTGCTTACGTGGAGGGGTGGGGTCTTTACGCCGAGTCGCTCGGTCCCGAGCTCGGCATGTACACCGACCCGTACTCGAAGTTCGGACAGCTGACGTACGAGATGTGGAGAGCCGTCCGGCTCGTCGTCGATACCGGCATGCATGCGAAGGGATGGACACGCGAGGAGGCGATCGGCTTCTTTGCCTCGAACTCGAGCAAGCCAATGCACGACATCGAAGTCGAGATCAACCGGTATATCGCCTGGCCGGGACAGGCGCTGGCCTACAAAATCGGAGAGTTGAAGATCAAAGAACTGCGGGCGCGAGGCGAGAAAGAGCTCGGAGAGCAGTTCGACATTCGAGGGTTTCACGACACGCTTCTTGGCGCCGGACCGCTCCCGCTCTCGCTGCTCGAGACGCGGATGAACGAGTGGATCGGCAGGCAGAAAGGGGCCGCGAAGGCGACGATCACGATCAGGCAGTAACCTCGGGTGCGAGAACGCGCGCGAGAAATGCTTTCACCACGTCGATCTCTTCGGGGACGACCTGATGAGCCATCGGGAACTCGTGGTACTCGACCTCGAGACCTGCATCCTCGAGCAGACGGCGTGCACGGCGGCCATAGTTTGCGGGGACGACCTCATCGTCCGAGCCGTGGGCGATGAGAACCGGCGTTCCCTGCCGCGAAGAGAGTTCCGGCAGGTCGGCTTCATAGAGGCCGCCGCTCATAGCGACGATGCCGGCGGCTGGCTTAGCGGTCCGCAGTCCCGCCTCGAACGCCATCAGCGCGCCTTGCGAGAAGCCGGCGATCACGAGCTTTCCCTCCGGGGTGGGGTACCGCTCGGTCACCTGGTCGACGAATCTTAGAAGGATTTCGCGGCTCTCGACGACCGACTCGTGAATGGGGGGCCAGCCGTCGAACCACGTCCAGCCGAACGTCATGCCGGGATAGGCCTCGAAAGGTTTCGGAGCATTTGGAAGAATGAAACGGCAGCCGGACGGCGTGTCGAGGATCGGGGCGAGGTCGGCAAGGTCGCGGGCATCGGCGCCACGGCCGTGAATCAGGATCACCATCGGCATCGATTCGGATTCGGCACGCCGGGTCGGGACATTGGCGATGTATCGGAGTGCGAGAGTGTCGTTCATCGCGGGCGATTGTAAGAGAGGCCGGGGAGTGGAATTGATGAATTCCACTCCCCCTGGAAGCTGACGCGACCGGAGCCGTCTGCCCTCAACAGGACCTCCTGCGGTAAACTAGACTCTTTCGTAGACCCGAGGTGGACCCGTGCATATCAATGATCTGCTGAAGATTGCCGCCGAGCGCCGAGCCTCGGACCTGCACATCAAAGTCGGTTCTCATCCCGTGATCCGCGTCGATGGCGAACTCCTGCCACTCGTCGAGCTGAAACGGCTCATGCAGGAAGACACGATCGCGATGGCGTTCTCGATCATGTCGTCGCGCCAGAAGGAGAAGTTCAAGAACAACTACGAGATCGACATCGCGTACTCGGTGCCTGGCCTCGGACGCTTCCGCTGCAATATTTTCCAGCAGCGCGGAACCGTAGGGATGGTGCTTCGCGTCATTCCGGTCAAGATTCTCTCGATCCGCGAACTGATGCTTCCGGTTGTGCTGGAGAAGATTGCCGAAGAGCGCCGCGGACTGATTCTCTGCACCGGAACGACCGGCTCTGGCAAGTCGACGACGCTCGCCGCGATGATCGACTACATCAACTCGCATCGCACCGAGCACATCATGACGGTCGAGGATCCGATCGAGTTCCTCCATCGCGACAAGAAGTCGCTCGTCAACCAGCGTGAGGTCGAAGTCGACACGAAAACGTTCTCACAGGCATTGCGCTCTGCTCTCCGGCAGGATCCAGACGTCATTCTGGTCGGTGAGATGCGCGACTACGAGACGATCGAGACGGCGCTGACGGCGGCGGAGACCGGACACCTGGTGCTCTCGACCCTCCATACGATGGATGCGACCGAGACCGTCAACCGCATCATTTCGGTTTTCCCTCCACACCAGCAGAAGCAGATCCGCCTGCAGCTGGCGGCCGTTCTCAAGGCAGTCGTCTCGCTCCGGCTGCTGCCGCGTGCGGACGGACTCGGCCGCGTGCCGGCTGCCGAAGTTCTCATCTCAACCGCGTACATCCGCGATTGCATCGAGAACAAGGAAAAGACGAAGCTCATCAAGGACGCCATTTCTCAGGGCACCTCGCAGTACGGGATGCAGACGTTCGATCAGTCGCTCTACACGCTGTACAAGAATGGGCTGATCACACTGGACGAGGCTCTGCGTCGTGCGTCGAACCCCGACGAATTCCGCCTCAAGCTGTCGGGGATTCAGTCGACCTCGGATATGTCGAAAGAAGAGATGGAGCAGCAGCTCACGGTTTCCGGGCCGGTGCAGGAAGACCCATTTGCCGACGAGTCGCCGTTCGATTTTTCGAACACGATTTAGTCCGGCGGTCATCTGAAGGCGAAGTAGCGGCACTCGCTATGCCTTCGCGTCACGGAGTACGCAGCTTGCCAGGCCCCTCGCATGCCCGCCCACCCGCCCGCTCGGGGTGACGTCT
>DASVLC010000203.1:0-4349 GCA_036385045.1 Thermoanaerobaculia bacterium
CGGCGGGCGAGACGCCCGCGTGCGGACGAGGACGTCCGCGGTACGGCAGGCGAGGACGCCCGCGCTACGAACGTCAGCAATGCGGGCTAGAATCACCCCATGAGCGCGACCAGCGTGACGGTCATCGTTCCGAAGGGCGGGGGGGCGGAGCCTCGTGCAGCCCTTGATGTCGTGGCCAGCTACATGGAGACGACCGGGTTCACGTTCGAGATCATTACTGCGGATCCGGAGCCTTTCGGACCCGCGATGAGGCGAGCGGTGAGCGAAGCGACGGGTAGCGTGATCGTTCTCGTCGATCCGGAGCTGCCCTACCCTGTGAGCGCGATCGGCGACGCGGTTGCCATGGTGGAGTCGGGGACGACCGATGTCGCACGGGCAACCACGAGCCGGTTGCGCCAGGGCTCACCGTTCCTGCGCTGGCTGCTCGTCGAAGAACTCCCCGACCCGGCGATTTTTCTCGTCGCGCTCTCTTCATCGGCGGCAAAGACGATCGCGGGAGAAAGCAGACTCGTCGATCGCGGCTGTGAGCTGGAGTTTGCTTTCCTGGCGAACAAGTACGGCTTCAGGACCGAGAACATCGTCGTGCAGCCGTCTGAGCATGGGCGGTCGAGGTCGTTCGGCGCTGCTGGCGGAATCGCAGCGGCCCTGAAGATCCGCCTTGCCAATCGCCGCAACGTCTACCGGCCGGCGAGGCGTTGCCCGGTCTGCTTTTCGCCCGAAGTCTTCAGCTGCGGTCAGATTCCGGGAAACGTCGTTCGCGCCTGCAGGCGGTGCAAGTGCCGGTACCTGAACCAGTTCGCCGATCTCGAGGGATCGCAGCCGGTGCGCCGCGTGATCCGCGCTCATCGCGCGGTGACCCAACCCTCGTACGAATCGCATTCGCCTCCCGCTCGTGAACGGACCAGCATGCGCCGTCTGAACTGGGTTCGTCGTCAGTTGCCGGCGCGCGCGCGCGTCCTTGAAGTTGGAGTCCGCGATGGAAGTTTTGGAGCCGCGGCGTCCAGTGAATACGAGTACGTCGGGATCGACCCGGCAGCGGCCGCTGCGCGCCACGCCCGATCGCGCGGGCTCGAAGTCTACTGCGCCTCGCTTTCGACGTTCGTCAACACCGGCCCGTCGTTCGACGCGATCACACTGTTTCACGTCTTCGAGAACATGACGGATCCTCACGACGCGCTCGAGAGGATCAAAGATCTGCTCAAGCCGGGAGGCGTACTGTTCCTCTCGGCTCTCGATACGGAAGGGTTGCTCTATCTGCTGTCGGGACGAAAGCTGATGGCGCAGAATTTCAGAACGCATCTGATCCTCTACTCCCGCTCGGCGTTGATCGAGCTTCTCGAGCACTCCGGATTCGAGATCATCGATATCGGACCCGATTTCGAGTATCGCGATCAGAAGTTCCTCCGGCACTGGCTTTCCTCGCATCATCCGTATATCGCTCCGATCGCCCGCCTCGTCCTGCGAGGTCTGCCGGATCCGACGATCGTCACGACGGGCTCGATCCGTATCATCGCCCGCAGACGGTCCGGTCCGCCGCTGAACGCCCGCACGATCCGTTCAGCGGAGCCTACGCATGCCCGTTGACGACCGTTTTCATCTCCGCCCGTATCGAGACGGCGACGAAGCGGCGATTCTCGAGCTCTTCGCCCGCTCGTTCCCTCATGCGCCACGCGCCTCGGAGCATTTCGGCTGGAAGTATCGTGCGAGCCCGTACGGCAGCGGGCGGATCAGTCTCGCGTTCGACCGAGAGCGCCTCGTCGGCCACTACGCCGGCTATCCCGTACCATTCCGGGTCGATGGACGCGACGTTCTGGCCCACCAGATCGGCGACACGATGACCGATCCGTCGGTCCGCCACATCGGCCGCGGCCCGAGCAGCATCCTCGGCAGAACCGCACTCGATTTCTACTCCCGCTTCTGCGACGGCGCCGTCGCCTTCAACTTCGGGTTCAACGTCGCGAACATTCAGAAGTTCTCTCTCCGCTTTCTCCGCAGCCACCGCGTCGAGCCGGTCTGCTATCGGCTCCTCGACCTGACCGTCAGACCGCTGAAGCCGATGCGACGCGTCGAGAAAGCACTGTCCGGTTACCAGATCGAGATCGTGAGGCATGTCGACACGGAATGGGACGAGCTGTTCGCACGGGTCCGGCGGCATTACGAATTCTGCGTCCGCCGTGACGCGCAGTGGGTCCGCTGGCGCTATCTCGAGTCGCCCGATCAGCGTTACGCGGTCGTCGCGGTCCGCAAGTGGAGCCGGCTCGTTGGCTGGATCGTCTACACCATACGAGGCGACAGCCTGATCTGGGGCGACGCGCTCTTTCATCCTGACCTTCCCGACGCTCCATCCGTCATGTTGAGACACGTCGTCCCGCCGCTTCACGTCAACCGGGTGGAGGGATGGTTTCCCGCGAGGCCTCGCTGGTTCGACGCAGTGTTGCAGGAGCTCGGCTTCGTCATGCAGCCCGAACCTCAGGATCTATCGCTCATGTGCGTGCCATTCATGATGCACGACGCTGTAGACCGCATGCGGTCCAGCCTCTACTACACGATGGGCGATGGCGACCTGTTCTGAGAAAGCGGTGATGGCTCGTCTTCTGCAAGCCGTTCTCATCGGTAGAATGGCGGGTGATGGACCTGGTTGTCGACAACACTCCTCAGGAAAAGCGACTCGGTGACGTAGACAGGAAGCGTGTGCTCGTCATCGATGACGACCTTCCGATTCGCGGAATGCTCGCAGCGGCACTACGCCAGCACGGGTTTCAGGTGCTGCTCGCTGGTGACGGCGGGGAAGGGCATCGTGCTTTCACGCTTCACCACCCTGATGTAGTGCTGCTGGATCTGGCAATGCCGGATATCAACGGCTGGGACTTCCTGCAGAAACTCAAGGAAACCGGACACCACGGGAACGTTCCGATCATCGTCGTTTCGGCGCACCTCCGCGTCGAGCCGCAGGCTCTGCTGCGGATGGGTGTTGCGGCGATCCTTCCGAAGCCATTCAACCTCACAGAGTTGATCCAGCTGATCGAGCATCTCGTCTCCTGATGCGCCACTCTCATGAGGTAGCCAACCGAGTAGCGGCTCTGTTCGAACTGCGTCCGCTCCGTGGATACGTCCGCTGGAAAATTCGCAGCGACCCGGCGTATCCGGCTGTGCTCGCTCAGCTGCAGCACTCCGCGGTGCCGCTGGTGGACGTAGGGTGTGGGGTGGGGATCCTCCCGTTTTTCCTGCGCGAGCACGGTTGGATGGGGAGGGTGGTCGGAATCGACTTCGATGAGCGCAAGGTCGGGCTCGCACGCGAGGCCGCCAGCCGCTATCGTGAAATTGACTTCCTCACGGCCGACGCACGGGCTCCTCTCCCTTCAGGGCATAACGTCGTGCTTCTCGATGTCCTTCACTACTTCTCGCCTTCCGACCAGCGCAGCATCCTCCAGAATGCGAGCGAAGCCGTTCCCGAGCGCGGCGTCATCGTCATCCGGCAGGGTCTGCGCGACTCTTCCTGGCGTCACCGGCTCACGAAGTCCGTCGACTCTCTCGCGCGCACGTTCCGTTGGATGCGAGGCGAGCCTCCGTACTATCCGTCACGGCAGGAAGTCCTCGACCCGTTCCCGGACTTCGATGTCGAGGCCAGCCCCCTCTGGGGACGTATGCCTTACAACAATTACCTGTTCGTGCTGCGGAAGCGGTGATCCTGGAGTTCCTCGGAGTTCCTCGGGGGAGTTCCTCGGAGTTCCTCGGGGGAGTTCCTCGGGTTCCTCGGAGTTCCTCGGTTCCTCGGGGGAGTTCCTCGGGTTCCTCGGAGTTCCTCGGTTCCTCGGTTCGTCAGCGTTCCTCGGGTTTCGGAGCCGAGCCTAACCCCGCCTGTCATCCCGAGCCGCCGGAGCCCCGGGGGAGGGTGTGCGGGTGTGAGGGGCGGAGGACGGAGAGGGATCCCTTGCCGACGACCGGCCACTGAGCATCACCGGTGAGCCCTGCGCGCCCGGCGCCCCTCCCTCATGGGTCGTCGACTCAGGGATCCCTCGCCACCCGCCCGCCGCCCGCTCGGGATGACAGGCGAGGTCTCACCGAGGCCCTGCCGAGGAACCCCGAGGAACTCCGAGGAACCCCGAGGAACTCCGAGGAACCCCGAGGAACCCCGAGGAACTCCGAGGAACTCCGAGGAACTCCGAGGAACCCCGAGGAACCCCGAGCAACCCCGAGCAACCCCGAGGAACCCCGAGGAACCCCGAGGAACTCCGAGGAACTCCGAGGAACCCCGAGGAACCCCGAGGAACTCCGAGGAACCCCGAGGAACTCCGAGAAACCCCGAGGAACTCCGAGGAACTCCCTCACCGCAACTGCTCGTCCGAAGG
>DASVLC010000204.1:0-7412 GCA_036385045.1 Thermoanaerobaculia bacterium
GACGAGGACGTCCGCGATACGGCAGGCGAGGACGCCCGCGCTACATCGCTAATGCACGTGGCCCAGCAGGGTGACGATCATTCCCGCTGTGATCAGGCCGGCAAGAGTCGCGAAAATCAGGCGGAAACGAGGGCGTTCGTGAACGTGGGGCAGGAGATCGCTCGCACCGAGGTAGAGGAGGAAGCCGGCGAAGAATGCCAGCTGATAGGAGAGCACGGCTGGTTCAATCCGAAAGAAGCTGGCGATCAGAGCTCCGGCGACGGGAGCCATCGCGTTCACGATCAGTAGCGCGAACGTCCGCCAGCGGCTGTTGCGGCTTGCCAGCATGAACGTCACGGTGTTGAGGCCGTCCGCGAAATCGTGCGCCAGTACCGCGGCGAGCACGACGAATCCGACGCTGCTTCCCGCCTGAAACCCGACACCGATCGCTACGCCGTCGAGAAAACTGTGGAACGAAAGCCCGACGGCTCCGGCGAGGCCGACATTATGGTGGTGGCCGGGCGTGTCGTGAGTCTTCTCGCTATGGATGATCGTCAGCTTCTCGAGCAGGAAGATCGCGACGAACCCGGCAATCAGCGTCAGCATGAGATGCCGTGTATCGACGGCGTGCTCGTGAGCGATCTCGAAAATTTCGGGGACGAGGTCGAGGAAAACCACGCCGATCAGTAGCCCGGCCGAAAAGGCCATGATCGCGTGCAGGTATCGCTGATAGCGGAACGCGAACGCGCCGCCAGCGAGAGTCATTACGAACGCCAGCAGCGCCCAGGCCGCACTCATGCGGCGCGGATTGTAACCCTTTACGACTCAGTATGGTCCGTCGGAAGAACGGCTGGTAAGCCGCCGCTCAGTCAGCCGCTGTACACGCGCAGAAGGTAGAGAGTGTCCTCTTTCCTGACGGTGGCGATCGCCTCGCGGGATCGACCTGGACGCACCAGGCTCACCAGCTCGCTTTCGTTTGCATGAATGTAGCGGGTAAGCGCCTCGTCGGAATCTCTGGCTTCGATGACGACCGGACGGTGGGCTGTGTCGAAGGAGAGGCTGCGGGTCTTTGCAGTAGTCAGTTCACGGGCTTCGATGGTGTATTGCAATGATCCTCCGGACAGCAGGGAAGGTGCCTTTGCATTCGAGCAAATGGCGAGCCACGGGCGCGAGCGATCCGTGGGCGTGGCCGCCTCTGCCACTCTCGTGAGGAGGTGCGGGTGACGGACTGAGCAGTGCGCGCGTGAACGAAAGCTAGCGGAAAGAACTAGCCTGCGATCTCGGCCTTCTTTGCCTTTTTTGCCGCGACTTCTCGCTGCGAATGGTCGAGCGTCATCTTGCGGATTCGGATCGATGCCGGCGTCACTTCGACGAGCTCATCGTCCTCGATCCAGTCGAGACACTGTTCGAGTGTCATCAGGCGTGGGGGAGTCAGCCGGACCGCCATATCCGAACCTGATGCGCGCATGTTCGTCAGATGTTTCGCGCGACAGACCTGCACCACCATGTCGCTCTCGCGTGAGTTCTCACCGACGACCTGGCCGCCATAGACCTTCGATCCGGGACCGAGGAAGAGGCTTGACCGCTCCTGCAGCGGCTCGATTGCGTACGCGGTCGTGTCTCCGGCCTCTTTTGCCACGAGAGCACCGCGGTTCCGGCTCGACATGTCGCCGCGATACGGTCCGTACTCGAGAAACGTGTGGTACAGAAGGCCGGTGCCGCGCGTTTCGGTGAGGAACTCGGTCCGGATACCGAAAAGGCCGCGAGTAGGAATCCGGAATTCGATGCGGACACGGCCGGTCCCCGGATTCACCATGTCGGTCATCTCACCGCGGCGAGCCTGCAGTTTCTCCATGACGGTGCCGACGTGGATCTCCTCGATATCGACGACCAGCGCCTCCCACGGCTCCATCGTCTGCCCGTTGATCTGCTTGAGGATGACCTGCGGGCGCGACAATGCGAACTCGTAGCCTTCACGCCTCATGTTCTCGGCGAGGATCGAGAGATGCAGTTCGCCTCTCCCCGCGACTTCGAAGCGATCCGCCTGTCCCGTATCACGAACGCGCAGCGCGACGTCTTTGCGCAGCTCGCGATCGAGTCTGTCCTTGATGTTGCGTGAGGTGACGTACTTGCCTTCCGTACCTGCGAAGGGGGAGTCGTTGACCATCCAGAACATGGAGACGGTCGGCTCGTCGATCGCGATCGGCTCGAGCCTCTCAGGCGCGTCGGCAGCGGTGAACGTCTCGCCGATCTCGACGTCCGCAAAGCCGGCGACGGAGACGATCTCTCCCGCGGAGGCCTCATCGACCTCGACGCGCTGGAGACCTTCGAACGCCGTCAGCTTCGTGACGCGGCCCTTCTTGTGGCTTCCATCCCTCAGGATCAGGATGACATCCGATCCCTGGCGAATTCGGCCGCGCTGAATGCGGCCGACACCGAGGCGGCCGATGTATTCGTTGTAGTCGATGGCGCTCACCAGCAGTTGGAGCGGTGCCTCGGAGTAACCGGCAGGCGGCGGAATCCGCTTGAGGATCGCGTCGAACAGCGGACGGCAGTCGTTATTGGTCTCCGTCAGCTCGGTGCGCACGTAGCCGGCGCGGCCGGAGGCGTAGAGAATCGGGAAGTCGAGCTGCTCGTCCGAAGCGCCTAGCTCGACCATCAGGTCGAACACTTCGTTCACGACTTCGGTGGGGCGGGCGTCCGGTCGGTCGATCTTGTTGATCACGACGATCGGAAGCAGCGCGAGGCCAAGTGCTTTGCGGAGCACGAATCGCGTCTGAGGCATCGGCCCTTCGGCGGCGTCGACCAGCAGGATGACGCCGTCGACCATCGAGAGGACGCGCTCGACCTCACCGCCGAAGTCGGCGTGACCAGGCGTGTCGACGATGTTGATCTTGACCTCGCTGGGATGAATGAAGTCTGCCGGGAGGTCGTGCCCGCTCGCGGTGTGGGTAGCCTCGTGGTGCACGGGATGGCCGAGTGCATCGGGCTGATCGACCAGGTAGCGGATCGAAGTGTTCTTAGCGAGAATCGTGATGCCGCGCTCTTTCTCGAGGTCGTTCGAGTCCATGACTCGCTCGTCCAGATTCTGATATGCGCGGATCGCTCCCGCCTGCTTGAGGAGTGCGTCGACGAGGGTCGTCTTCCCATGGTCGACGTGGGCGATGATGGCTACGTTGCGGATGTCGTATCGAAACTGCTGCATGCGCGCGGCTTAAACGCTGAGCGAGCCGCTGAATTCCACCTGGACAACGTTGCCAGCTGTAGCTTCAGCGCCCTTACCAGCGTGCCGACGCCTGAGACGGGAGCGTCCCGGTGGTGTCGCTGGCGCTCCACCACCGGGTGCCACACTCGCGCCTCCGAGCGTGTTGTTCCAGTCCTAGTAGTACACGCGGTGTTCGTAGGTGAATAGCTTCCGGGCCCCGCCCTTGTCGACGACCGGGTAGAACTCCGCCGCTTTCAGCGCCTCGGAGTTGGCTTTCACGAGCTCGGTCAGTCCGGTCGTGTCCTTGATTGCCTGGACATCGATGACGCGGCCGTCGGTATCGACTCTTGCCCGCAGCCAGATCTCTCCCCGCGCTCTCGCCGGAACCACGGCCGGCTCTACATAGAAGCGGGGTGTGAGGGTATCGACTTCCTCGGCCTGATCGCCGCTCAACAGGTCGCTCTGTTTCATCCAGCCGGTTCCGTCAAACGTCCGGACCATGACCCAGTCGCCCTGCTTTTCGAGAATCGATACGGCCTCCATGAGGCCATAGGAGCCGACCTCCGGCGCGTCGCCAGCGGGCCGCGCGAAGATCATGGCTCTTGGAATGGCTACATACTCGACGGCGACCGCGATGCGGTCTGCCGGATCGGCCGGGGCCGTATCACTGACGACAGGCTCGGGTTTCTGCGTGCACCCGACGGTTGCGACGAGGAGCAAGAGCGCAATCGCGAAGAGCTGTTTCATACAGTGCCTCCTCGGCAACGATGCGCCTGACCGGCGGGTCTCTCCGTGACTGCCAATGGTGATCCGAAGCGATGGGAATCACAGAAGACTGTGATGCGATCCCCTAGTACGAAACCCGGTGGTAGTACTTGAAGGGCTTCCGCTCGTTTTTCTGGATGATCGGATGAAACCTCGCATTGCGGAGCGCCGCCTCGTTCTGTGCAGCGAGGGCGGCCGAACCGGTCGTGTTGGTGATCAGGCGCGTAGCCACGACTTCGCCTTCAGTGTTCACGTCTGCCTCGATGTAGACCTCGCCGGTGGCGCCAGGAGCCGAGACAGGAAGAGGCATGATGCGAAACCGGACCTGGGGATCCGCTTCCGCGGCAGTCTGCTGTTCGGCGGTGGCCAGGTCGGCTTTTCGAGCCCAGCCGGCCTGGTCGCCTGTCCGGACCTCTACCCACTCACCCTTCTCAGCGAGGATGGAGACCGACTCGCCGCTCTGGTAAGTAATGATCACCGGAGCAGAGTCGTCCGGCTGCTCGCGTACGGGCAATTCGGGCGCGCCGACGTACTCGATTCTGATCGGTTCACGGGTATCGGCGACCAGAGTGTCGGGGAGCGTTCGCTCGGACTTGCAGGCGAACAGAGCGAAGATGGCGAGGAGAGCGATGTGCTTCATGAGGCAGACCATATGCGGATCGAATACCGGGTGTCCACGTCCGCGCCACAGCGGGCTCATCCAAAAACGTCACGCCGCGTGAAGATTGCATAGGCAACACAGAGGGCGCCGACTGCCCACGCTCCGAGCAGCAGAATGCAGAAGGTCATCGACATCCCGTCGTAGGGAGGGGCCTGCCCGGTGTAGTAGTCGGGCAGCGGGAGGGCGCTCACGAACAGGTACTTGCCGGCGGTCCAGTCGGGACTGATCCGCGTCAGAATCGTCCCTCCCACGAGCGAGGCGAGCATCGTACCGATCGATGCGGCTGACGACTTGAAGATCACCGACAGCATGAGTGAGATCGACGCGACGGCAAGCAGTGCATACCACTCGAGCCCGTAGGCGATCAGCGCGTCCTGCCATAAAGGCAGCTGTCGAACCGCATCGGCGTTGAACGATTCGCCCGAGAACTGGAAGCCGTTGAAGGTCGGCGCGTCCCATCCCTGCGAAGGAATCACGGGAGCCGTGACGACGTAGGAGAGCACACCTCCGGCCAGCAAAGTCATAGAGGCGAACAGCCAGAGAGTGATCAATTTCGAGGTGAGGATCTTCCACCGCTTGACGGGGCGTGTCAGCAGTAGTTTGTCAGTACCCTCGGAGTTCTCAGCCGAGACGATGTCACTCCCCAGGACCGCAATCAGAAGCGGCAGCAGCAGGAACCCTGCGGCGTTGGCGAACGTCCTCACGACGAGAGGGGCCGTCGGCTCCTGTGGATTGATTCCGCGATCGAGATAGAACTGGAGCCGATTCATGTCGGCTCGCATCGAGCGCGCCCACGACTCGTTCACGTTGCCGCGACGGAGCCGGTTCTCGTAACGGGCGATACGCTCCTGCAGGTCGGCTCGCCAGTTCGCATCCCGGTTGTTCCGCAGTTGCCGGTACTGGGAGTAGGACACCAGCGTCATGATCACCAGCAGGATGCCGAGAACGATCGCAAAGCGCCGGCGCCGGATCAGCTTGAGCGTTTCGTTCTGTACGAGAGGGAACAGCATCGATCGAAGTCTATCGCGTCGAGGTCAGAGGATTGGGGACCGAATCAAAGTCCGTCCGCAATCCTTCTGGCGATCAGTTCGTAGCCCTCTCCCGAGGGGTGGAACCGGTCGAGCGCCAGGCGGTCGCGGTGGGAGAAGAGATCGGAGGTGTGCACGAGGGTGAAGTCGGGATCATCGCCGAACTGCTCCAGCAGTCTCGAATTCCAGCGGCTGACGGCAGCGGTCATCTCTCCGCCCATCGGAGTGGAGACGAACGGGTTGTAGAGACCGATGAAGAAGATACGGGACTTCGGACTCGTCTCCCTTATCTCCTGCAGCGTTTTCTCAATCTCCGACATCACCTCATTCATCACGGAGTCCGGATCCGGGGGTGCTTCGTCGCGCCAGCCGCTTCCTCCCCACAGATCATTGCCACCGATCGAGACGATGATCACGTTCGACTCGCGCATCATCGTCCTGATGTTCTCGCGATCGAGCAGAGAAAGGAGGTCGGGAGTGCGGGCGCCGCTGACGGCGAAATTGTAGGTGCGTCGGGCGCTGCCGATGCCGCGCCGTCCGAGTTCGGCATCGAGCCGTCCGGCGATCCCCAGGCCTGTCGGATCTCCCGTACCACGCGCGAGCGAGTCACCGAGAATTATCGCGGCGACCGCTTCAGATGCGGGCGCCGATGCCTCTGTCCCGGGACTCGGAAGGAAATCAACCGGTGTTCCCGTCTCACCGCGGAGGTACGAAACGAACCCATAGCCAAACAGCAGCACCGCGATCAGCGATGCGGTGAACGGCAGAATCCAGAAGAAGAAACGGCGTGAGTGCATGTCCGATTGCGAATCCAACAGACGATTCGCCGTTCGCATTCTTGCCTGAAAAGTCCGGTCGGGACAAAGGGGTGGTCAGGTACGTCGCGCAGACGGACGCCACAACGCGTGCAACCTTCTGCCTCGCCAGCCTAACGCCTGTCATCCCGAGCCGCCGGAGCCCCGGGGGTGGGTGGGAGGGCGTGAGGGGCGGAGGACGGAGAGGGATCCCTTGCCGGCGACCCACAAGTTGCGCGCTGACGGCGACCACCGGCTCCAGCCGTGACGCCTCCAGCGTCCAGTGTCGGCCGCTCCGTTTTCAGTTTTCGCTCTTTTCGATCCAGAATGTCGTCGCCGGAGCGAAGGACGCCCGCACGAACATGCCGACAGCACTCTCCGCCTCACACCTCACCAAGGTCATCGGCCCTCGGACGATCGTCGATGACGTTTCGTTCGAGCTCCGGCCGGGGGAGGTGTTCGGCTTTCTCGGGCCGAATGGCGCCGGGAAGACCACGACCATCCGGATGCTGGTCGGGCTGATCCGTCCGACGAAGGGCGAGGTAACGATCTGCGGTTACGACATCAGACGAGACTTCGAAGCAGCGATGCGCTGTGTCGGCTGCATCGTCGAGACCCCCGATCTCTATCGGTTCATGACGGGGAGGGAGAACCTCGAGCATTTCGCCAGAATGCTGGGGGTGGCAGCGACCGAGATCGAGCGCGTGGCGGCCCTGGTGAACCTGTCGCATCGACTCGAGCAGCGGGTTGGTACCTATTCACTCGGCATGCGGCAGCGGCTCGGCATTGCGCAAGCGATGCTCGGTAGTCCGAAGG
The DNA here is from genome assembly GCA_036385045.1 of Thermoanaerobaculia bacterium. Lineage (GTDB taxonomy): Bacteria > Acidobacteriota > Thermoanaerobaculia > Gp7-AA8 > Gp7-AA8 > QHVT01. The sequence goes on from DASVLC010000204.1 coordinate 7,249, forward strand.
TACTGATCCTCGATGAGCCTGCCAACGGCCTCGATCCGGCCGGGATTCGCGAGATTCGTGAACTGCTCCGGCGCCTGGCCGGCGAGAGGGAGCTCGCGGTGTTCGTGTCGAGCCATCTGCTCGCCGAGATTGAATTGATGTGCGATCGCGTCGCGATCATCCAT
>DASVLC010000205.1:0-10725 GCA_036385045.1 Thermoanaerobaculia bacterium
GCCCCAGGGGACGAACAGAAGGATGTTGGCGACCATCGGCACGACGAGCAGCGCGAGAGTATGGGTCGAGATCGGTCGCGTGCCGAGCCTGTCGGCAAGGTACCGGATGTCATCGAACGGGATCGGGTCGAGGTTCGCGTAACTTCTGCCTTCCGTCAGGACGGTGATCGAGAGGATCACGGTCGTCATCAATAACAGCAGCAGCGCTGTTACAGGTCGGCGTATGGCGATCATCCGGGGCATGAGAGCGCGAGTGTAAGGTATCGCCCACCACACTCCACTACCGTCGTGGGATCTGCATGTTGTAATAGAACATGGCGGTGACCCGCTCACGTTCGCCGGGGAAATTCTTCGGCAGGGCGTTGAGCGGCGAGGAGAGCTCGATTGCTTTGCGCGCGGCAAAATCATAGGGTGGATGCCCCGAGCTGTTCAGGATCTCGACCGCGCTGATGCGGCCGTTGCGCTCGATGGTGAAACGGATCGTGACCACGCCCTGGATCCCGCTGCGGATGAGCTGGGGCATGTTGGCGTACCAGTTCACGCGGATCCGGCTGACCATCGACTGCGCATAGTCACCCCAGTCGAACCACTGCGTCTCGAACGAGAGCGGTCCCTGCTCGGCGAAGCCCTTCTCTCCGCCAAGCTGGCCGAGGTCAAATCCTTCTCCGCCAAGCGAGGCGACCTTGCCCGCTTCGCGAATAGCCGATCGCCAGTCGACAGCACTCTGGCCGGGCGACTGTGGCGACGACTGTGCGCCGGAAGACTGGCGGTAAATCAGCCCGTCTGCCGGTTGTGCGCTACGGTCTTCGCTGCCGCTCTCGTCGGGGAACGTATTCCCCTGCTGTCCCTGTGAGGGAGCGACAGGACGGATTGCCGGCGACGGCGGACGTGCCGGAGGTGAGGGCTGGCCCATCGGGGGGCTGTAGATTCCGCTTCCATCGCCGGGGCGCTTGGTCGGAAGGTTCCCGGTCGGCTCAGGCATGGAGGCTTTCCGGTTCGCGTCGGAGAGCGGCGCCGAAAGAGGAGCCCGGTCGACCTTCGGGCCGGGGGCCTCGGTGAACGCCTGCGGGTTCTGTTTGATCAGTTCGACGTAACGGGCGATCGGAGCCTCGTCCGACACCGCGGTCACGGGCCTGTAGGACTGCATGACCCAGAGAACGAACAGAGAGTGAAGGACGAGAGAGATGACAACCGACAGGCTGAGCCCGCCGGTCTTCTGTTTCTCGACGACAACCAGTTCCATCCGTTCGTGCAAGCCTTCGCCTACAAGCTGTGACGGCCGAGGTTTCTTCCACGTTACAGGGAGTAAACTGGAGCACATGAGCGACATGCCGTACATTCCACCGCCGCCGCCACCCGGGCCGCCGACTCCGCCACCTCCGGTGCTGCCGCCGGCTTCGCCAGCGGGGCCTCAATTCGATTTCGCGAAGCCGTTCACCTTCGTGTTCGACGATCCACGATGGCTGCAGAAGATCCTGATCGGCGGGCTCTTCTATCTCGCGGGATTCCTGATCATCGGATGGTTTTTCATCTTCGGGTACATGGCGCGGGTCGCACGCAACATCGCGGGCGGCGTCGAGCGGCCACTGCCCGAGTGGGATGACCTCGGCGGCTTTTTCAACGAAGGATTGAGACTCGTCGGCGTAGTGCTGGTCTACATCATCCCGATGATTGCACTGGCGATCGTCTTCATGATTCCAGCCGGCATACTCGACGCGTCCGGCAGCGAGGCCTTCCAGATGATCGGCAGCGGTCTGGCTGGATGCATGGCCTGTCTTTTCGTGCCGCTCTCCCTGCTGGTGCTGCTGTTCCTGCCGGCATCGCTGCTTTTCGTCGCGATGGAGCAGCGTTTCGGAGCAGCATTCGAGTTCGGCCGGCTCTGGCTTTTCATCAAGAGCAACATCGGCAACTATCTGCTGGCGATCGTGGTCCACCTCGTAGCGCGCTTCCTCGGCGGATTCGGAATCATGCTGCTCTGCATCGGCGTGATCTTCACCGGTTTCTGGGCATTCCTGGTCAGCACGCATGCGTTCTCGCAGGTCTATCGGCTTGCACCGAAACGATGAAGCGAGACACGAAGATCGTTTTCTGGGTGACGGCGGCGATTCCAACAGTCATCCTGTCGCTTTCGGCGGCTTACTCCCTGGCCATTTCGCAGGGGGCGCCGGCGGGTTGGCGGATTCCGTTCCGTCTCTTCTGTCACGGCATCGTCGAGCGGTGCCTGGAGCTCTTCGGAACGCCGATGCCGATCTGTGCGCGGTGCACGGCAATCTACGTCGGCCTGCTGGCGGGATTGATGTTGTTCCTGCTCCTACCGCCGATGCGCGAGGCTGTGATTCGCGTCGTAGCGCTGGCGGCAGTCACACCTCTTGCGATCGACGGCCTGACGCAACTCGCCGGACTGCGGGAGAGCTCGAACCCTCTGCGGATGGCAACCGGAATCGTCGCCGGCCTGGCCTTCGGCATCTGGGTATTGAGTGCCGTCGAACGTGCCGGGGAGACGGCATTACCGACTCCTTGACCTTGTATGACCCCTGCGTTACGCTTCAGTGACACCCACGCCCAGCCCGGAATCCCACGCGGCGGCTGCCGTCGGGTGTACAAACTCTGACATGGCCTTCCAGGGATCACTAAAGGAGCTACCGCTCCCGGACATCATTCAACTCGTCAGCGTCTCGGGCAAGACGGGAAAGTTCACTCTCACGCGCGACGGGGATCGTGGATTCATCTACCTCAAGAATGGTCAGATGGTTCACGCGACGATCGGCGATCTGACGGGAGAGGAAGCAATCTACGCGCTCGCGATCTGGAATCACGGAGAGTTCCAGTTCAGTCCGTCGGACGAGCCGGAGCGCCAGACGATCACGAAGTCGAACACGAATCTGTTGATGGAGGCCGCGCGTCGTCTCGACGAGTGGCGTGTACTCTCGAAGAAGATTCCCTCGGTCGAGCTCGTCCCCGAGCTGATGGCCCGCGAGAACCGCCACGAGCAGGTGACGCTGAACCCGCACGAGTGGATGATCCTGACCAGGATCGATGGGCGCCGTTCGATCGCCGAGATCGGTCTGGCTCTCGGAATCTCATCGTTCGAGGTGGCGAAGATTCTCTACGGCATGCTCACCGCGGAGCTGGTCCAGTTAAAAAAAAAAGTTGACGCCGTTTCCGATCACGAGAGCGGCGAGCTAGTTGATCTCGCGGAGCGGATTCGCGCGGTGGCCGAGGAGTTCATCGGCGACAGCGCGCAGAAGACGATCGAAAAGCAGTTCATGAACGCCGTCGACGGAATCCTGCAGGGCAACGGAGCCCAGGCGGTCGAAGAGATGGTGCAGGAGTTCGAGAAGACCTCGTCGCTGCTTCGCGGTGTTTCGGTCACCGAGCGGCTCCGCGTCCGGATCGCCGAAGTCCGTTCGCTCGTGGTCTGAGACGCTCTACTCGTCGCCGGGTGGTCTTCTGAGCGCCTTCGTTTCGCGTCGCTTTCTCTTCTCCCGAATGCGTGCCTCCTTCGCCTGACGCGGAATGCGGGTCGCCTTACGAGGAGTGCGTTCCTCGAGCGCGTCGCGGAGAAGCATCTCCATTCTGGTGAGAGCACGATCTCTGTTCTCGCTCTGGCTTCTCGCCACCTGCGAGGTGACGCGAAGGATGCCTTCGCGGTTGATGCGGGATGCGAGACGTTCGCGAACGAGTGCGATCTGCGCTTCGGTGAGAGGGAGGCGATCGACCGCGGTCTCGATCGTCACGCGGGTCTCGACCTTGTTGACGTTCTGACCGCCGGGTCCTCCGCTGCGGGATGTGACGGCGCGGAGTGCGTCCGCCGGGAGTGTGATGCCGCTGCCCAGATCGAGATCTCTCATGCGGAGATTCGCAGATTGCGCAATTCGAGAAGTCGCAACATCGTGTCAGTATGCCTCAGACGCTGGCGTGAAGAGTGCTGGAGGACGCGCGAGGGCCCGAATCTCAATGTGGACGATCGAACAGACTTCCCTCGGGCGGATTCTCGTTCCGCCGCGGCTCCCGCCGGAAGTGGCGGTCTTTGCGACCACCGTGGACTTCGAGGGGCGGATTACGCCGCTGATCTCGAAGAGGATCGAAGCTGTCGTGCAGGAGCGCTTCGGGATCGACGCGACGCTCGCGACATGCAATCAGGTACATGGGGCGTCGATCCAGAGGGCGGTGAAGGAAACCGCATGGCGTGAATGTGACTCCTGCGACGCTCTCTGGAGTGATCATCGACAGGTAGCGCTCGGCATTAAGGTTGCAGATTGCCTCCCGATAACGATGGTCGATCCAGTCCACTCCGTCATAGTCAACGTTCATTCCGGATGGCGCGGTGCGGTGCAGCAGATCACGGCGAATGCGGTCGATACAGTCGCTGCCGAGACGAGTTTCGACGCCAGGTCCACATTCGCGTATCTCGGGCCGTCGATCCGCGCATGTTGTTTCGAAACGGGGGAGGAGGTTGCTTCCCGATTCGATGATCGATACGTCGACCGCAGCAGGTCACGTCCTCACGTCGATCTGATTGGCTACACCACGGCGTCGCTCCGCGAGCGAGGGATACCCGCCGGACAGATCTTCGATTCGGGACATTGCACGAGGTGCGAAGGATCGATCTTCCACTCCTATCGCCGGGAAGGAAAAGGCGGCGGCCGCAATCTTGCGATCGTTGCGCAGTAGACGATGACCGAGCCAACCACCCCGCCGCCGGCAGAGGCACCCGCGCCGCCACGCCGACGCTGGCGCAGACCTACGCGGCGGACCGTTTTCCGCGCCATCACCTGGACGGTCGTATCGATTCTCGCGTTGATCACCATCCTGGGGATCTGGGTCTATCGCGAGTCGGTCGGACGGTTCCAGATCCGAACGCTGAAGTTGCCAACGCGCATCTACGCGGACTACACGCCGCTGCGCCCCGGCACGACAATGGGACGTGACGACCTGCTGGAGAAACTCGATCGTCTTGGCTACAGAGAGGTCGAAACACTCACACAGGAAGGCGAGTTCGTTCCCGGCAAAGGATCGGTCGACATTCACACCCGGTCATTCAGTCATCCGGGAGGGGAGACGCCGGGACGTCAGATCCGAGTGACTCTGGCGCGGTCCACGGTCGAAACGGTGGTCGGCGTGAACGACGACGCGCCGGTCGAGACGGCGGCCCTCGAGCCGGAGTTGCTGACGTCCGTACTCAGTGAGCAACTGGAGAACCGCAGTCCGGTGACGCTGCAGCAGGTGCCACAGCATCTCCAGGATGCCGTGATCGTCACCGAGGATGTCCGCTTCTGGCGCCACCCCGGAGTCGATCCGCTTGGAATCATTCGCGCAGGAGTGAGGAATCTGAGGGCACGCGGCGTTCAGGAGGGTGGCTCTACGCTCACCCAGCAACTCGTGAAGAACTACTTCCTCACGAGCGAGCGAACGTTCAAGCGAAAAATCATCGAGGCGTTCATGGCGGTGATCCTCGACGCCCGCTACTCGAAACGCGAGATCCTCGAGGCCTATCTCAACGATATCTATCTCGGCCGGAGCCGCTCGATCTCGATTCTCGGAGTCGGTGAGGCTTCGCGCTTCTTCTTCGGCAAGCCGGTCTCTGAGATCAGCATCGCCGAAGCGGCGACCCTGGCCGGAATGATCCGCAGTCCCAACAACTACTCGCCGTTCACCAGCCCTGAAGCATCGATGAAACGACGCAATACGGTTCTACAGGCGATGCTGAGGGAGGAAAAGATCACGCAGGAGCAGCACGACGAAGCGCGCTCCACCAGCTTCCCGAAGAAACCGTTCACCAGTAGCAGCGGGCTCGCCTCACTCCCGTACTACGTTGACCGCGTCCTGCAGGAGCTCGAGCAGGATTACGGCATTCGCGACGTGAAGGGGAGCGGCCTGCGCATCTATACCGCGATCGATCTCGAAGCTCAGGATGAGGCGGCGAGAGTCGTTCGCAACAGTCTCGCGTCTCTGGAGAAGGGGAGCCGCCGCCTCAGAAATCACGATCCCCCGCTGCAGGCAGCGCTGATCCACATCGACGTTCCGACGGGTGAGATTCGTGCGCTGGTCGGCGGTCGCGATTACGAGAAAAGCCAGTTCAACCGAGCGCTCCGGTCGAAGCGGCTGGTGGGCTCGCTCTTCAAACCGTTCGTCTATCTCGCCGCGTTCGAACCGAGCCTCTCGAATCAGAACATCACGCCGGCAACACTGGTGAGCGACACGCGCTTCGTCCTGAAACGGCGATGGTCCGAGGATTGGTCGCCGAGGAACTACGACGGGACCTATCAGGGTAACGTCACCGTTCGACGGGCGCTCGAGCAGTCGCTCAACGCGGCTTCCGTCCGGATCGGCCTGGCCAGCGGAATCGAGTCGGTGTTGAAGACGGCGCGCACTCTCGGAATCAGAACGAAGATGGATGCGGGGAATCCGTCGATTCTTCTCGGGGCAGTCGGCATCCCGCCGATCGAGATGGCGGAATCGTACGCAACGATCGCCCGTCAGGGTGTCCGTCTTCCTCCGCGTACGATTCGTTACGTGACGGACGAGCGGGGGAGAGCCCTCGAGGGGGCAGGGGATGCTGCGCCGGTGCAGGTGTTTCCCCAACGCGACGTCTATCTGATCACGCATGCAATGGAGGGCGTACTCGACCGCGGCACGGCAGCACGCGCCCGGTCGATGGGCTTCCGAAAGACCGCGGCGGGCAAGACCGGAACGACCAATGACAAGCGCGACGCGTGGTTCATTGGTTTCACGCCGAAGACACTCGCACTGACCTGGGTTGGTTTCGACGACAACGATCCGATGGGGCTCTCGGGATCGGATGCTGCCGTTCCGATGTGGGCGCGCTACATGGTTGCCGCGACCGCGGGTGAGCCTGATACCGAGTTCCCCGTAGCGCCCGGGATCGTATTCGCCGAGGTCGACGGTACGAGCGGAGCAAGACCGACGGCGTACTGTCCGCGTGCGGCGATCACGCGCATGGCTTTCAAGGCAGGTACTGAGCCGATGCAGCCGTGCCCGCTCCATCAGGCAACTCTTCCGCCATCGATCGTCGTTCCGATGTACGACGAGTTCGGGAATCTGATCGTGACCGATACCGGCGCACCGCTTGACCCTGGCGTGCCGGCGGTTCCACCTGAGTCGACATTGACCGGCGGCGTGTTTCAGGATCCGCCTCCACCGCCGGAGTGGGAGCCAGCACCGTCGCCGCCGTCGGATCGGTTGCCGCCACCCACGACGACGCAACAACCGCCGACCACGACGCGACCACCGACCACGACACGGCCGCCGACGCCGTTGCCTCGGCCGACTCCTCCCGTCGTGCCGCCGACCAGCACGGACGGGACGGCTCCGCGGGAGGAGCCACCGCGGCCTCCGGAGAGTGAACCGCAGCCGGAGCCCGAACTCGATCGGTAAGGTTGAGGGTCGTCTGATGGAGAGGGAAGTCGATCAGTGGATGCGACGGATGCGTCGCGGCGAGTTTGCGGCGGCCTGGGAGCTCGGCGATCGGATGATCGAGTCGCGCCGGGGAGCGCGCTGCTACGACAAGCCCCGGCATGAGCAGTTCGTCTGGGACGGAGCTCCGATCGAAGGCAAACGCGTGCTCGTCCGCTGTTATCACGGTCTGGGTGACACGCTGCAGACGGCCCGCTTCTTTCCCCGCGTTGCGGCCCTCGCGCGCAGTTGTACCGTGTGGGTTCAGCCGCCGCTGATTCCGCTGTTGCGTCTTCAGCCGGAGATGCCGAAGCTCGCTCCGCTGCACGACGGTTCGCCGGATGTCGATTTCGATGTCGACATCGAGAGCATGGAGCTGGCTCATCTCTTCCGCGTGACACCGGAGGAAGCGGGTGACAGCGTGCCGTATCTTCGCGTCGAGCCGAGAGTCACCGCGGCGCCGCAGGGACATCGTCGCGTGGGGCTCATCTGGCGTGCCGGTGACTGGGATCCGTCGCGGTCGATTCCATTCGAGCTCCTCGCGCCACTGTTCGAAGTTGAAGGGGTGACGTACGTCTCGCTGCAGAGGGAGCCCGCGGTAACCGAGCCGAGAATGCAGCTTCCTGCTGGTTGTGATGACCCGATCGAAACGGCGCGTCTGATGTGTGGACTCGACCTGGTGATCTCTGTCGACACGATGACGGCGCATCTGGCGGGGGCTCTCGGGCTGCCGGCCTGGATACTGCTGCCGAGAGACTGCGACTGGCGCTGGATGGACGATCGTGACGACTCGCCCTGGTATCCCACTGCGCGGCTGTGGAGACAGCCGCAGAGCCGTCGATGGGAGCCGGTCGTCACAGCCGTCGCGGCTGCACTGAGGTAGGCTATGAGCATGGAAGACGAATCGAAGAAAGGCATATCAGACTCACTCCGCGACTGGGGCATCGACGTCGACAGGTTCGAGGTGCGTGCGAAGGAATCGATCGAAACGGCGAAGGGCGATCTGACGGAGGTCACCGGCACGTTGCGAAACACTCTGCTGAGGGCGAAGGACGTGCTGCTCGATCTTCAGAAAGGTGGCTCTCCCGCCGCGGCGGAGTTGAAGGGTGGCTTCGAACGCGCGTGGGGCGAGATCGAGAACGCGTTCAAGTCGGCAAGAGAAAAGGCTCGGGAGGCTCGCACGTCTGCTGAATCGCCCGCCACCGACGCCGGCGCCACCGACGCCGGCGAAACCGACGCGCCGGTTCCGCCGGTTGACGACGAGAATCGCTGAAGCAGGACGGGGGAGGTGCTGGGTGTGCCGCGCCGGGGTTCAGCTTAGGGCGTGCGCCCGGCTGTCATCCGGCTGTCATCCCGAGCGAGGGACGACGCTTACGCCGCGACTGAGGAAAGAAACTGATATTCGGCTCCCAGTGAGCCGCGTAGCGGCTTTCGGATGGTAGCCGCGGGTCTGAGCGCGGAGCGCTCAGACCCCCGGTCAGAGTCGCAAGACAATGTGCCGCATCGCGGCACCGGACCACCACCATGCCGGGTGCTTGTCCGGTGCCGCTACGCGGCACACTTTTTTTGGGATCTTTCCGGGGGTGCTCCGCTTCCGCTTCACACCCCCGGCTACCATCCGGCTGCCGCTACGCGGCGCTGAAACCCGCATAAACACAGGGAGTTTCTTGGAGCGAATGACGCCGCAGCGCGTCAGGCGATCTCGTGCAACCAGGTGCCGGTGGTCGACTCGTCGGCGAGCCGGACACAGTTCCGGCCGGAATGCTTGGCCGCGTAGAGTGCGCGGTCCGCACTGGCGACGAGACTCTCCGGGGTTGGGGACGATGGAATGATCGAGGCTACGCCGCAACTGGCCGTCATTCTTCTGGAGGAGTGATTGCCGAATGGAATCGAGAGACGCTCGATTCCGGCTCTCGCCGTTTCTGCCACGCCGATCGCGATCTCCGATGTTGCTCCCGGTACGAGGACGGCGAATTCTTCGCCACCGTATCGGGCGACGACTTCGCCACTGCGCCGGATCTTGTCGGCGAGGAAGGCGCCGATCTGCCGCAGGCACTCGTCGCCAGCCGGATGGCCGAGATGGTCATTGAGATCCTTGAAGTGATCGAGATCGATGAGAATCAGCGCGAGCGGCTGTCCGTGGCGGCGCGCGCGATTCCATTCCTCTGAAAGTGCTCGTTCGAAATAGCGTCTGTTCGCGATGCCCGTCAAATCGTCTTCGAGCGTGAGCGCCTCGAGCTGGACGTTTGCATCCTCCAGCAGCCGTACTGTCTGCTGGAGCTCGGCGGTCTGCTCGGCGACGCGCTCTCTGAGGCGCTCGGCCTGTTTGCGGAGAGAGCTGGTTCGGATCCGGATGACCGCGGCGATCGCGCCGGCGAGCAGAAGCGCCCACAGCAGGTACGCCGACCGCGTCAGGTACCACGGAGGATGTACGAGGAACCTCCATTGCGTCTCCGCGCTGGGGATCATGTCCGGTCCGCGCGCGCGCAGACGAAACGTGTATTCGTTTCCAGCGAGAGTCGTGTAGTCGATGAATGGCTGGTCGGTCCAGTCACTCCAATCCGGATCGATCGGGTCGAGCCTGTACTGATAGCTGACTCCCGGGCGATAGGAGACCGGTGCGAACTCGATGTGAATCCGGCCGAAGTTGTGTCGCAACTCCGTATCCGACGAAGGCGTCCCGCCGGAGAAAAGGAGACGGCTCTCACCGGCAACGACCCGCTGGATCAGCGGAGCCGGCTGCGGGCGTGCTCTCTCCCGATCATTGCCTTCGTATCGGAAAAGGCCTTTGTCGGAGGAGAACCAGAGAACGCCGTCTTCCGACCTCCGCATCGTCTGGATGTCGGTTGCGGTGACGGCAACGAGAGGCTGGCCTTCTCTTGCGTAGCTGCCGTCAGGCAGGCGGCGGAAGACGCGGGGAGGAGTCGAGTTGATCCAGACGTTGCGCTCCGAATCCTCCATGACCAGGAAGAACCCACGAGGTGCTGAGACGTGGCGCAGAAGCGGATCAGGAACCAGCCGGTCGTTCTCCAGGTGAAGGATGGATCCTGTTGCCTTCACGAACACGATCCGGTCTGCCAGCGGGAAGACGTTCATTTCTCCGGCGCCGTACTGTTGCAGTCGCGGCGTCCCCTCCACCGCGCCTTCGATCTTCAGGATGCCGTTGAACACCGAGCCGGCCCACAACACACCGTCGCGTTCGACCAGCGAACTGATATTTCGCGGGATACCGGTGAGGAGGCCGTCATCTCTCCACCCGTCACTCGTCCTCCGAATGCTGGAGAGGCCGTCGCCGCGGGCGATCCAGAT
>DASVLC010000206.1:0-11278 GCA_036385045.1 Thermoanaerobaculia bacterium
TGCGCACTGGGCGGGATGGCGCGACGGGAGGAGGCCGAAAAGTGAGGCCGTGAGTAGGGCGGTTTGGCGTTAAGTTAATGACATTCTGGATGACATTCGCTCAGGAAACGACGTCCACCGGGGCAAATCACCACTACACCCGCTTTGCCCTCGCCGTGCTCCAGCCCGCGAACGCCTCTGCGGGCAGCGCGGGCTGCACGAGGTGGCCCTGCATATGGTCGCAGCCATAGCGATCGAGAATCATCTGCTGCTCGGGAGTCTCAACACCTTCTGCGATTGTGTTCAGTCCGAGCCGGTGCGCCATTCCGATGATCGATGAGGTGATCTCAGCGTCCTGCGGGTTGGTCGTGAGATCGCGGATGAAGCTCCGGTCGATCTTGACGGAATCGACTGGAAAGGTCCGGAGATAGTTGAGTGACGAGTGGCCGATGCCGAAATCATCGATCGCGACGCGCACGCCCAGGTCCTTGACCTCACGAAGAACGCGGACCGTCTCATCGATGTCGCGCATCGCCAGGGTCTCGGTGATCTCCAACTCCAGCGTTTGTGGATCGAGACTGGAGCTCGACAACGCATCGCGCACGATGTGCGGCAGGTCGCGATCGAGAAACTGACGTGCGGAGATGTTGACGGCAACGCGGAAGGTGCTCGACATCTCCCGTTGCCATTCTGCGAGCTGCCGGATTGCTTCCCGCAGAACATGCTCATCCATCTCACCAATCAGGTTGGCTTCCTCGGCAATGTGAATGAACTCATGAGCCGAGAGGAGCCCACGCTCCGGGTGATTCCATCGAAGTAAGGCCTCCGCCCCCACCACTTCACCCGTGCGCACTTTGACCTGCGGCTGAAAATACGGGACCAGCTCACCGCGGTGCAGAGCTCTGCGAAGCCCGTTCTCGAGATTGAGATGCTCCAGAGCTACTTCCGTCCGAGTTGCAGGGCTCGAGAATTCGTATCGCTCTCGGCCGAGATCCTTTGCGCGATACATGGCCAGGTCAGCATTCTTGATCAGTGTTTCGGCGTCAGCGCCATCCCCCGGGTAGAGCGCAACGCCAATGCTCGCGCTGACGAAGAGCTCATGCTCCTCGAGCTCGAACGGCTCCTCGAAGCCGTCGAGGATCTTGAGGGCAAGACGGCTCGCGTCGGCCGGTTCATGAATGTCGGGAGCGAGAAACATGAACTCGTCTCCTCCGACGCGGGCCATGGTGTCACCGGAACGGACGATGAGGCTGAGGCGTGTGGCAACCGCAATCAGCAGACCGTCGCCGACCGGATGCCCGAGGGTGTCGTTGATCCGCTTGAATCGATCGAGGTCGATGAACATCACGGCGAGTGAGCGTCCGCGACGCTGCGCCTGAGCAAGAGCAACCGCCAGACGATCGATGAAGAGGCGCCGGTTCGGCAGCGAGGTGAGGGCGTCATGGTACGCCTCGTACTCCACGCGCAGCTCGCGCTGCTTCTTCTCGGTGATGTTCGTGGCAACGCCAACGAGACCCAGAACGTCGCCGTTGCGGTCTCTTATCTGCGATGTGCTGAGTGCGATCGGAAACTCCGTCCCGTTTCTGCGACGGTTGACCAGTTCGCCGCTCCACGCACCGGTGCGCGTCCCTTCGAAGATCGACTGGCGAACCTCCGGCGGATTGCTCGGAGAATCGATGGCACTGATGTGGGCGCCCAGGATCTCGTGATGCGCGAAGCCGTATTCATCGAGAAATGCCTGGTTCGCAAAGGTGAAGCAGTCATCGAGGCCTGTGATCGTGATCATGTCGCGGCTGCTCTCGACGGCATTCGCCAGCAGTTCGATCTTCTCCTCGGCCTGCTTCTGCCCGCTGATATCGACCATGCTTCCTTCGATCTCAGGCGGATCGCCCGGGAGTGAAACGAGAAACGCACTCCAGACCACCCAGACCACGCGACCGTCGCGACGCGTCAGCCGGCAGGTCTGCTTCACATTCATGTCATTGCTGCGGACGTCTTCCATGACCGCGAGCTCGTCCTGATCGAGAAAGAAGTCGCGGAACCTACGACCGAGAACCTCTGACTCACCGGCCACGCCGCAAATCCGCGAAAGTGCTTCATTCGCTTCGAGCAGAATCCCGTTTGCGTCGGCGCGATACAGGCCCGCAACGCTACGCTCGAAGAGCTTCCGGTGACGCCGCAACACAGCGACGTAATAACCCCGCTGAAGGACGAGCGCGAGCACGAATACAGCGACCACTAAGAGTGGGACGAGCATGAATGGTTCAGAGGATTGTAGCGGGACGCCCGATTACACGCTCTGGGCTTGCCTTCGAAGATGGTGCTGTGCAGAGAACACCGCAGGCCGGCCAGCCGCCTTAGCTCTACTCTCTTCCGGACCATGACATCGGATTACGCGAATCCGGGATCCTGATCTGATACGGATTCCCGTTGATCGTCACGTCGGCGATCGTGTGATCACTCTCACGCCGGTAGCCGGTGATCTCGTATTCGATCTGAGGCACGTAGAGCGCCTTTTCCCGACGCCAGCGGTCGAAGTAGTCCACGGCATCCTTGAGATCTTCGAGATCCGCAATCGCGGTAACGCCACGGGCCCACAGGCAGGCGGCCGCCTGCTCGGCATCATTGAGCGAGGTGCCTCCCTTCTTCCAGCTCCGCATGAACTCTTCGAATCGCTTGCGCGCCTTCGCCTCCGGCGAGTTGTCGAAGACGTCAGTGATCGAGCTCAGGACCGAGCTCGAGGAGTGGTCGCCGGAACCGACGAGCATGCTTCTGGCCACGAAGAACGCGATGGCGATACCTGCGAGCAGTGCGAGAGTCTTCAATGCATCCTCCGGAGGCTGCGCGTCCCGGTTTCCCAGTGAGATTCTTAAAAACGGACTTACAGAGTGGCTGGTGTGCGGAGATCATGGCCGAAAACAATGCGCCAGGCAATGGTTCGGGGGCGTTGTCACACCGCATGGGAACCTGCCGCCCGCAATGATCGTATTCTGCCTGCAATGTTCATCACACGGCGCTCGCTTCTTTCGATCCCGCTGATCCTTCTCGTCATCGGCTGCGCGTCCTCTCCGGCTCCGGTCGAACAGGCACACGTCATCGTCGAACGTGATGCGGCGAGCCGGTGGACCGCGGTCTGGCATCTCGCCGCTCCCGAGCGCGAACTGCGGTTCGAGCGATTCGCCAACGGCTTCAGAGCGGGGACGTTCGAAGTGCTCACACCTGGCTATCGCTTCGAAACGGTTGACGAGACCGAGGTGTTGCGAACTGCAGGGGTGCCGTCTCGCACGATCGCGGTCCGCTTTCCGGTTCATACGGAAAAGCCGGTCAAGGAGTACGCCTTCTTTCAGCAGTTCACCGACGGCAGTGTCTCGATCTATTCGGGACATCTGCTCGCGCGCGTTCACCGCGCCGGAGAGAAAGATTGCGCGAGCTGTCTCGTTCGCGACTTCGTCTTCGTCCCCCCGACCGGCGCGAGCGTGCTCGCAGACGGCAAGCGGTCACCCTCCGCCATCCGATGGACCGACACAGCCGGCCAGGGAACGTATGTCTACTTCGGCTCGATCGAGCCGGTCGAGACTGGCGAGATGATCTCGATCATCGATCCGGGGCTCCCTCCCTGGCTCGAGAAGACGGCGCGCGAATCTCTCCCGCGCCTGTTCGCGCACTATCACGACCGGCTCGGTGTCTCGCTGCCGCGGCGACCGACAGTGCTGTTCAACTACGTCGCGAGCGATCAGCGTGGCTTCTCCAACGCCGGCGGGACGCTCCCGGGACTGATCCAGCTCGGGGCCGAAGGGCGCGCATGGGCAAATGAAAGTCCGGAGGCCTTTCTTCGCATCTTCCGCTTCCTCGCGCACGAGGCGGTCCATCTCTGGAACGGCGAGATCATCAACTATCCCGACATGGCCGACTCATGGATGCACGAGGGAGGTGCCGATGCTCTCGCCGAACGCGCGATGCTCGCTCTCGGTCTGATCGACGAGGCGGCGTTTCTCGAGCTGCAGAGCGCTGCTCTCAACGACTGCCGCCGCGGACTCGGTTCGGAACCGCTCCGGACGGCGTACAAACGTAGCGAGTTCTCGCTCTACTACCCGTGCGGTAACGCGATCGCACTCGTGACGGAAGCCGCGCTTCGAACAGAGCGATCCGACCACGACCTCTTCTCGTTCTGGCGGCAGTTGATCGCTCATGCGATGGCGACGAGCGACCGCAAGTACCACCCGGTCGACTACATCGACGTCTGGCGGAAGATGGGGGCCGATGAGGCGTCGATTGCCGCATTGCGCCGGATCGTCGAAGAAGTCGTGACGCCGGACGAGCTGGCGGCGACTCTCACCCAGCATGGCGTAGAAATCACGCACCCCGAGACGCCGCCGGCATCGTTCGGGCAGCAGGCCGTGCGCGCCGCGGCGCTGCATCTGCTCGTCGATCGCTGCCGCGGACGTCTCGGCTTCCGCACGATGCCCGAGGGTCTCGTCATCAATGATCCGATCGATTGTGAGCAGCTGCGCGCCGGCGACGTCGTGACCGCGATCGGCGACCACGACGTGCTGCGTGCCGGCCACCTGGCTGCCGATCATCTCGTGGCCCGTTGCGGGTCGGGCGAGGCGGCCTCGGTCACCGTACGACGCGGCGGTGCGTTGCAGCACCTCGAGGTACCGTGCGCGAAACCTCTGGCACCGGTGCCCGCGTACGTACGGATTGAGTCCCGACCGTGATTCCGGCAATCGAGTCGTTACAATCAGTACATGCGAAGGACTTTCATTGGGGAACGATGCTTCCCACTGCGACCCGCGCTACTCACTCTATTCCTCTGCCTGTTAGCAGGTGCATGCAGCTCCCTTCAGCCAGCCGGGGATCGTGACGGAGATGAAGATGCTCCCGCCGTCACCATTATCCGCACCGCATATGGAATCCCGCACATCACGGCCCACGATCTCGAGAGTCTCGCGTATGGGCTCGGCTACGCCTATGCGCAGGACAATTTCTGCATGCTTGCCGAGAAGATCAACGAGGTGAACGGCGAGCGGTCACGGCACTTCGGCGCCGGTGTGGGGCAGTCGACGCGAAACTTCGCCTCCGATTTCTACTACCGGTCGCAGCTTTCGAAGCAGGGGCTGGTCGACCACTACCGGCGAGAGTCGCCCCAGACCGCCCAGCTCACTCAGGGATACGCGGCAGGAGTGAACCGGTACCTCGCGGAGATCGGACTCGCCGCTCTTCCCCAGCCGTGCCGGAACGCCGCGTGGGTTCGCCCAATCGACGAAGGAGATCTCTATCTCTGGTACACGGCCATCGCGACGATCGCCGCAAGTCAGCCGATGCTCGAGGCAATCGTCGCCGCAAAGCCTCCGATTCCCGGCGAACCGGCGGAGAAACCGAGTGCTTCGATCGCGCCGGTCGATCTGCAAATCGCCGGAGAAGCAATGGCCGCACCCTCCGGCGGCGGACTCGGAAGCAACGCCTGGGCGTTCGGCCGCGAGGCGACCTCGGATGGACGTGGACTTCTGTTCGGCAACCCTCACTGGGCGTGGGGAACGATGAGTCAGTTCTATCAGGTCCACCTGACGATTCCCGGGTCGCTCGACGTAATGGGTGTCGCGTACGGCGGCGCCCCGATGATGGTGATCGGGTTCAACCGGTCACTCGCCTGGAGCCACACCGTGTCGACCGGCGCCCGGATGGTCTTCCGCGAGCTCACTCTCGCCGAGCGATCTCCGACGACGTATCTCGTCGACGGCGAGCCGCAGGAGATGGAAGCAAAGGAGGTCGTGATCGACGTCCTTCGTGCAGATGGAACGATCGGCCAGGAACGCCGGACGTTCTACTCGACCCGTTTCGGTCCGGTCATCGTTCGCGAGGGGATGCCATGGACCGCGTCGTCCGCCTGGGCGATGACCGATCTGAATCTTCCGAATCGCCGGCTCGCCGATCAATGGCTCGCAATGTCGCGATCGGAAAGTACGAGCGAACTGCGGCGCGTGCTCGAAGGGATCCAGGGAGTCCCCTGGGTAAATACGATCGCGGCTGATGCCGATGGCAACACGCTCTACGCCGACTACTCCATCAAGCCGTACGTCACCGACGAGATGCTGACGCGCTGTGCGCGCTCGGAGACCGCGAAGCGGATCACGCAAAGCGGGACACCGGCTCTCGACGGCTCGACCACGTCGTGTGACCCGCTGACCGATCCGCGCGCGCAGCAGCAGGGGATCCTCCCAATCTCTCTTCTTCCCGTGCTCGAGCGTGACGACTACGTCGCCAACAGCAACAACACCTACTGGTTGACCAACCCCGCCGCACCGATCACAGGCCTTCCGACAGTCAACGGTCGCGCACGGACCGCTCTCGACTTCCGCGCGCAGTCCGGGCTGCGGATCATCGAGGCGCGCCTTGCGGGACGCGACGGATTGCCGGGCAACCGATTCGATCGTGACGCGGTAAAGGCGCTCGTGTTCGGCCACCCTGCTGATCCCATCCACGGCAATCGAAATCGAGCGGCGGAGGTGGTGCTCGATGCGGTGCTCGAAGTCTGCAACGACGGTCCGTCCGTCGAGATCTCCGAAGGGAAGACAACGGAGGTCACTGACACCTGCCGCGTTCTGCGCGCGTGGGATCGCCGTCATGCTACGACGTCGATCGGCGCGCATGTCTGGCGAGAGGTTTCGAGCGCGACCCGATCGATCCGCCGTCTATGGTCCGTCCCCTTCGACGCAGCGGATCCGCTGAACACGCCGAGAGAGCCCAACCTCGAAGACGTCGAGGTTCGCACTGCTCTTCGGCGGGCGCTCGGCACGGCTACGGAGAAGTTCGCATCACTCGGCGTTCCGCTCGACCGGTCGTGGGGAGAAATTCATCGGCACCGGATTGGCGATCGCCTCGTGGGAGTTCCGGGCAACGTCACCGATGTCCTGAACATGATGATCGCGCCACAACTCAACGAGCGTGGCTACGAGCCAATCGAGCACGGGACGAGCTACGTCCAGATCGTCGGATTCGACGAGAACGGTCCGGTCGCCGATGCAGTGCTGCTCTACGGTCAGTCGAGCAATCCCGAATCGCCGTGGTATCACGACCAGCTCGAGTCACTCTGGTTGCAGGGCCGTTGGAATCGTCTCCCCTTTCACGACGCAGACGTACGCGCGGCGGCAGTCGAAACGATCCGGCTGAGGCGGTGAGGCGAATTGAAAATTGAAAATTGAAAATTTTGACTGTCGTCCGCCTGTCATCCCAATGGCCTTAACTTTAAGCCCACAAGGCTGTCATCCTGAGCGTAGCGTGAGGATCTGGGTGGGCGGGCGGTGCGATGCTCGTGTCTGGCACCGCCCATCCCCCAGATCCCTCGCTACGCTCGGGATGACAGGGCCTTGACGCGACGCACACTGTGGTGGGTGGCTCGCCGGGAGGCGGCCGAAACGTGAAGGTGTGAGTGTGGGGCTTTGCCTAAAGTTAAGGCCATTGGGATGACAGGCGTGGTCAGGCTGCAGCGGTACGGTCGCGGTGCCGCCCACATCGCCGCCATCCCGGGCGTGAGACTCCGAGGCTCGAGGCCCCCACGAGGAACTCCGAGGAACCCCGAGGAACCGAGGAACCTAAAACAGCGCCGGCTCCTGATACGTCCCGAAGACATCGCGGAAGGCGTCGGAGATCTCCCCTACCGTGGCATAGACCTTCACCGCGTCGATGATCAGAGGCATGGTGTTGATTTCCGGATCGGCTGCGGCGATGCGGAGAGCCTGGAGGGCGTCGGCAACCTTCTGGTTGTCTCGCGTCGAGCGGATCCGCTCGAGGTTCGCGAGTTGCTCGCCGGTCACCGACTCGTCGATGTAGAGGATGTCGTACGGGTCTTCCTGCTCCATCTTGAACGAGTTCATCCCGACGACCATTTTTTCGCCGGAGTCGACCGACCGCTGGAACTGATAGGAGGCGTCCCAGATCTCGCGCTGCGGGAAGCCGGCCTCGATCGCCTCGACCATGCCTCCGAACTGATCGATCTTCTCGATGTAGTCGAAGCAGCCCTGCTCCATCTTGTTCGTCAGCTCTTCCATGAAGTACGAGCCGCCGAACGGATCGACTGTGTTGATGACGCCCGATTCGTGCGCGATGATCTGCTGCGTACGCAGGGCGATGCGTGCGGCGTTCTCGGTCGGCAGCGCGAGGGTCTCGTCGAGTGAATTCGTGTGCAGGGAGTTGGTGCCGCCGAACACGGCAGCAAGCGCCTGGATCGTGACGCGAACGATGTTGTTGTACGGCTGCTGCGCGGTGAGCGAACAGCCGGCGGTCTGCGTATGGAAGCGGAGCTGCCACGAGCGCGGGTCCTTAGCACCATAGCGGTCGCGCATGACTTTGGCCCAGACGCGCCGTGCGGCACGGAACTTCGCGACCTCTTCGAAGAGATCGTTGTGCGAGTTGAAGAAGAACGACAGCCGCGGCGCGAAGTCGTCGACGTCGAGTCCGGCACGGACGCCGTACTCGACGTACTCCATTCCGTCGCGGAGGGTGAACGCGAGCTCCTGAAGAGCGGTCGAACCCGCCTCCCGGATGTGATAGCCGCTGATCGAGATCGTGTTGTACTTCGGCACCCGCTCCGCGCAGAACTTGAAGATGTCGGTAATCAGCCGCATCGAGGGACGCGGCGGATAGATGTACTCCTTCTGTGCGATGTACTCCTTGAGGATGTCGTTCTGGAGCGTGCCGGAAATCTTTTTCCAGTCGGCCCCCTGCTTCTCGGCCACCGCGAGGTACATTGCGAGGGCGACCGGCGAGGTCGAGTTGATCGTCATCGAGACGGTGACGTCCTCGAGGTTGATTCCTTCGAACAGCACTTCCATGTCGGCGAGTGAGTCGATCGCTACGCCGCACTTGCCGACCTCTCCCCTGCTGTAGTGATGATCCGAGTCGTAGCCGTAGAGCGTCGGCAGATGGAAGGCGACAGACAAACCGGTCTGCCCCTGCGCGAGCAGATACTTGAACCGTTCGTTGGTCTGTTTCGCCGTGCCGAAGCCGGCAAACTGACGCATGGTCCAGAGACGGCCGCGGTAACCGGTTGGATGGATTCCGCGGGTGTACGGAAACTCGCCGGGAAGCGCGATCTCGTTGTAGTCCTGATCCGCGGTCGACAGTGGCGTTGCGAGCGGATTCACTTCCATTCCGCTGACCGTCGTGAAGTCCTTCTTCCAGAAGGCTTTCTTCGACAGTACCGGGTCGAGGACCTTTTCGCGCCACCGCGACTCCTGCTCGCGAACCGAGCTCAGCGCCTCTTTCGAGAAGAGCGGGAGCTGTTCATCACGCGGCTGCGGAGGCTGCGGCGTGACGGCGGGCGGGCGAACGTCGGCTTCGTTTCGACTCATAGGTCCTCCAATAACGGTTGGCGCACTATACAAAATTGCGGCCGGCGGATGGTCCCTGTACTCGACGCACGAGTCGATTTCCGGGCGAGGCACGGCCCCTCATCCGGCCTTCGGCCACCTTCTCCCCGCTGAGGCGGGGAGAAGGGCAACGATCTCGAACGTTGCGCGAAGCGCTTTGGAGTGCGGCGGCCTCAGACGCCGCTTTCCATCGCGTACGGCTGTCCAGAATGTCATCACTCCCGGGTCGAGGCCGCATATCCGCGGAGGTTGCACATTTCTAAAAGCGGCGTCTGAGGCCGCCGCACTCCAAAGCGCTTCGCGCAACGACGCATCCCTCGCCTATTCGTTCCCGAACGTCGGCTTTCGCCTCGCGAGAAAGGCCTCGAGGCCGCGCTGCGGTTCCCCGATCGCGAAAAGGCGCGCGAACTCGGCGCGCTCGAGGCGGTCGCCGCCGCGGCGGCTGATCAACAGTGCGGCGGAGTCGAGGGCAAGCTCGCTGCGATCGGCTTTCCAGCGCTCCAGCCAGACACCAGGATCGCCTTCGATGACTTCATCGCACAAGCCAGCAGAGAGCGCATCCACAGAAGAGAGCGGCGGCCGACCGAGAAATCGGAGCGCTCTCCTGTTGATCCTCCAGGTCGCGCCGGCCCAGGCTTCCGGCGTATCGATGATCAG
The DNA here is from genome assembly GCA_036385045.1 of Thermoanaerobaculia bacterium. Lineage (GTDB taxonomy): Bacteria > Acidobacteriota > Thermoanaerobaculia > Gp7-AA8 > Gp7-AA8 > QHVT01. The sequence continues at coordinate 10,005 of DASVLC010000206.1, forward strand.
CGAGGCGCTCTCATCGAGTACCGAGTAGCCGGCAAAGAGCAGTGCAGCGGCTGAAAGGCCGCGCAGCTCTCCTGCGCCCGCTGCGACCACGAGGTCGCTGCGCTCGAGGAGAGCCTCGAGCGCAACGGGGTCGATCCGGCGAAGGTCAGCCGGAGAGAGGTAGTGCATCAGCGGAAGATCGAGAAGACCCGGCCGACGACGCCCTGATCCTGCTTCGAGAGCTGCTCGAGCTCACCGGCATCGAGGTAGATGCCGCCGCAGCTCGCGCATTGATCGACCTTGACACCCTGGAGGTCGATCTCCTGCAGGTCCATGCCGCATTTCGGGCACTTCATGTAGTGCAACTGCTTGAGCCGTTCACGCTCTTCCGAGGCCATCTTGGCCGACTGCTCCTCGGCCCACTTCTTTCTGCGCTCCAGTTCCTGCCTCGCGAAGTACTCATCTTCCGCTTTCGCGGGCTTTCCGATTCCGTCAGTCATCCAGTCGTACCTCCATTCACCTGTCGGGATTCTAAAACAAGGGGCGGCCCTTCCGGGCGTATCGCGGCGATCAGTGCGGTTTTCGCGCCGTTTGATGATCGCCCCTCACTCTCAATCGCTTCGCAGCCAGCCTCAACACGATCGCGACGACTGCGACGAGTACACAGACCGCTACGAGCCTGGCCTGCGTCGCAATTCCGAGCGCTCCTTCTGCCATCGTGTCGATGAAATAGGCGAAGAGAAAGACCGATGGAATCGATCCGAAGAGTGTGGTCAGGATGTAGTCACGCGGGCGAACCTTCAGCGCGCCGGCGATGTAGTTCAGCGCCACGTACGGCACGATCGGCACGATGCGCAGAATCAGGAGGATGAACGTCGAATCGAGAGCAGGGACCTCCTGCTTCGCCAGCCTCCGCTCGATCCATCCCGACATCCCTCTCCTCGCGAGGAGGTAAGGGACGATCGCCGAGATCGTACAGGTGACGAGTTCCAGCGTCCCTCCCACCTTCCAGCCCCAGGCAAGTGCAGCCGCGGCCGAGAGAAGGCCGAGCGGAAGAAGAAACACTGTGGCGACCGCATACACGATCACGAAGAGCGGCATCGCCCACCACTCACCCGCTGCCGTTCGGATCGCGGTCACGACCGCTCCGGCGGCAGGCATGTCTGCCAGCTGGGTTGCCACGATCGCGAGAGCAACGATCGGCAGGAACACCAGCAGCAGCGGCAGATACGCTTTCCAGTCTTTTCGCAGCCTGACGGTTGCCGCGCTCAGCGCACCGGCGGTGAACACCGTCA
>DASVLC010000207.1:0-4800 GCA_036385045.1 Thermoanaerobaculia bacterium
AGAGACCGAACGAGTGGCTGAGGAATCCGGTCTGGAAGTTGAAGCCGCCCGTGACATTGAAACGGTGAGTCGTCTCATACGCGGAGCGCGAAACCTCGGGGTTGAAGATGTCGCCGCGCGTATGGTGGAACTGGAAGTTGGAGTGCGCCTGGCTCGACGAGCCGTCGAATGCCGACGTCGCATCCTGATGGGCATACATGGCGGAGACGTTGAGGCCTGAATCGAAGCGCTTGTTGAGCTGGAGTGAGCCGAGGAGCTGCTCGCCCTTGCTCGTGTTGGTAACCAGAACGGCCTGGGTGAGCGCGGAGCTGACCCGGCTGTAGGTGGGGCGACCGTCGAGCACATGGTTGCCGGTCTGGCGGCTGTTGAGATCGGTGTAGTAGACGTCTTCGAGATTGCGCGACCAGATCATCTCGGCGGTGCCGCGGATGCCCCAGAAGAGGTCGCGGTCATAGCCGAGAGTGCTGCGCAGGACGTGCGGGAGCTTCAGGTCTGGATCGATCAAGTTGACACGGATTGCGCCCGAACCGGCCGGGAAGCTGCGCGGCTGGTTGAAGGGATCGGCGTTGAAGGTCGTCGTGCAGGTTCCGGTGCAGACGAGGGTCTGCTGCTCGACGCCGGTGTTCGCGTAAGCGTTCGAGATCCAGACGTATGGTGCACGGCCGGTGAAGACACCGACGCCACCGCGAAGCTGCTGGTTGCCACCCATCTGCCAGTTGAAGCCGAAGCGTGGCGAGATGAGCATGCTCTCGCTGGCGGTCTGCGCGGTGCTGTACTGAATGGCGTTGTCGACGACCGGGTTGTAGGTCGGCGTCACGCCGTAGCGCGGCAGGTCGGCGCGAAGGCCGAGCGTGAGCGCGAGGTTCGGGCTCACGTTCCAGCGGTCGCTGACGTAGAAGCCGTATTGGGCGACGTCGAACGTCGTCGGTCTGCGCGGATCATCGCCCGTCGCGAACGTCACCTCGAAGTGCGATGGGGTGCCCGCTTCGAAGGCCGAGAGGGTGGGGAAGAAGTAGAAGCCGAACGCGGGCGCGAGGAAGAGATTCTTGAACTCGAAGAACTCGTTGTGCGTTCCGATGGTGAGGGTGTGGTTTCCGCGGACCCAGGTGAGGTCGTTGGTGATTGCAAGGATGTCCTGGTCGAGCGAGTTCGCCTGGGAGAACTGCTCGCTGCCGAGGATGACCTGCGCGTTGCGGGGCGCTCCACCGATCTCGACGGCCGGGAACGGTGAGAGGGACGCGCGCTCGTCGCGGATCGTCGTGAAGTTGACGCGGGCTTCATTGAAAATGCTCGAAGAGACCGCGGTGTTGAGCTGAGCGACCGTCGAGTTGGTCTCGTCAGTGAAGACGTAGGTGGAGTTGGGGAAGCGGAAACGGGTGAAGAAACGATCGGCGACGACGTCGCGTGATGCATCGACGTAGTTGTGACGGAGAGTGAACTGGTTCGAGCTGCCGACGTTCCAGTCGAGACGGGCGAAGTAGTTGCTGCTCTCGCGGGTCTGCGGAATGTCTCCCAGAGTTCCGGGATCATGGCTGTAGCGGCTCATCGCAACGTCGCGCGCCTGGCGAGCGAGCGCTGCAATGTCGGCGCGCAGCGTGTCGGTGCCTTCGAGAGCGGTGACGCCGGTCGGCTCTTCGCGGTCGTTGATCTCACCGTTGAGGAAGAAGAAGAGTCGGTCCCGAACAATCGGTCCGCCGAATCGACCGCCATACTGATTGGAGTCGAAGTCGGTTACGGGGCTGTCCCTTGGTCCGTCGCCGACCAGCGAGGCCTCACGCTTGGAGTAGAACGCCGAGCCGGAGATGCTGTTTGCGCCCGAGCGCGTGATTGCGTTGACGCCGCCGCCGGTGAAGCCACCCTGGCGAACGTCGTACGGGGAAACGACGAGCTGGATCTCCTGAATCGCGTCGAGCGAGATCGGAGGAGCGTCAGCCTGTCCACCCGGGGTTCCGGTGTCGGCCAGACCGAACAGATCGTTATTGACCGCGCCGTCGATCTGAATGTTGTTGTAACGGTTGCTCTTCCCCGCAACCGACATGCGGGTGCTCGAGAAGTCCTGAGGGTCGACGTTGAAGTACGGGTTGGTGCGCGCGAAATCCTGCAGCGTGCGGTTGACCGTCGGCAGCGCCTCGATCTGCGCCTCGGAAACTGCCGAGGTGGCGCCGGTGCGGTTCGGATTGATGATGCTGTCCGTGGTCGCGGTGACAGTGATCGCCTCCGAGACGGCCGCGAGTTGCAGGGTCACCGGGATTTCGGCGGTGGTGCCGAGCCCGACGTTCACGTTCGAGGCTTCGAAGGTGCGGAAGCCGTCGAGCGTCGCGGATACGCGGTACGGGCCGCCCGCGCGAACGTTCGGAACGGTGAAGCGGCCATTACCGCCGGTGACGGCGTCGTAACGCGTTCCGGTTGGAACGTGCACGATCTCGACCGTGACTCCGGGCAAGGCGCTTCCATCGGCAGCAGTCACGGTGCCGGCGATGGAGCCGGTAGTCACCTGTGCCTGCGTCATCGGTACGATCGCGAACAATGAAATCGCGATCAAACACAACAGACGGCGTGTTGCGGACATGAATCCTCCTGACAAGTTTTGGTAATCGAGTGGACACTGGCGCAACGCTTCTCGTGCGCCGAATCGAACCTGAAATTTTGGTGCGCCAAGTTTAGACCGAAGGGCCCCCGAATGGGTGAAGAACGTGAAAAGTCGAGGTCGAGAACCGGTGGGCCCCCAAGGCCCGGGTCGCGTCGCTCGCCGCAGCCAGGGCTGGCACCGAAGACGCCCGGCTGTCGCCGGAGTCACAACAGGGAGCCGTCAGCCGTGGCAGACGACTCCGTTCATGAAATTACTGGCCGTGCCAGTCGAGGGTAGATCCACCCGCCGCACACAGTAATCAGAAACTCTTGAGGAAAGCGTCATTCGAGGGAAACTTCTGCAGCCTCTCGAGGAGCATTTTCATCGCCGTCATCGGGTCCGTCCCAGCCAGAGCGCGTCTCAGCGTGTGTGTCTTTGCAAGCACGGTGGGGGGGAGAAGCTTTTCCTCTTTCCGTGTGCCGGTCTGGCCGATGTTCATCGCCGGGAAGATACGCCGTTCGAAAAGACCTCGATCGAGAACGATCTCGGTGTTGCCGGTTCCCTTGAACTCCTGGAAGATGACCTCGTCCATTCGCGAGCCGGTGTCGACGAGGGCTGTCGCGATGATCGTCAGCGATCCCCAGTCTTCGGCGTTACGGGCGGCTCCGAAGAAGCGCCGTGGCTTCTCCATCGTCCGTGCGTCGATGCCGCCCGACAGGATCTTGCCGCTGCCGCGCTGCTCGTTGTTGTAGGCGCGCGACATGCGGGTGATCGAATCGCAGAGGATGACGACATCCTTCTTGATTTCGACGAGGCGCCTGGCGCGTTCGAGAATGATCTCGGAGAGGTGAATGTGACTGTCTGCCGTCTCGTCCGAGCTCGAGGCGATCACTTCACCCTTTGCGACCGAGCGACGGAAGTCGGTGACCTCTTCAGGTCGCTCATCGACGAGCAGGACGAACAGGATGACGTCGGGGTGATTCAGATTGACGCCGTGCGCGATGTCTTTGAGCAGGGTCGTCTTGCCGGCTTTCGGTGGGGCGACGATGAGGCAGCGCTGCCCTTTGCCGATCGGAGAGAGTAGATCGATCACCCGTGTCGTCAGACGCTCGGGCTCGGTCTCGAGCTTGAAGATCTCGTTCGGATCGATCGAGATCAGCTCCGAGAAGGGGCGGCGTGCGTCGCGGTACTCCTCGACGGACATTCCCTCGATCGTCTCGAGTCCGATCAGCTCGAGGCCGTTGCCGGTCCTCCTGGCCGATCCTCCGAGGAGAAGACCACCCTGCAGATGAAGCCGCTCGATGGTCGAGCGCGGGACGATTGGATCGCCCGGCTGCGAGTAGTAGCCGTTTGCGGGATCGACCAGCAGGCCCGAGCCATTCTGTTTCACGAACAGAACGCCCTGCACCGCGGTCAACTCGGCCGGATCGAAATCGGCCGGCAGCGGCGTGCTCGACTCGCTGGCTGTGCCTCGCCCTTCGTTCCGGCCGCGACCGCGGCGAGAACGACGGCGTTTGCGAGCCGCCCCTCCGGGGGCGCCATTGGCGCTCGAAGGAGCTGCTTCGTTTCCTGGTGCCGGGCTGTTGCCGTTTCCGAAGGACTGGCCTTCCGATTCGGTCCCGCCCGTGCGGCGTCTGCGTCGACGCCGCTTACGCGGTGTGCGGTTGTCTGGTGTCATTCGAACTCAATCAATGCCTAATGAGCTTGGTCACCTGCGAGTCCCGGGAACCGACGACACGGGGCGGAGAGTCACGTCTCAACGCCCGGCGGGATGCAAGAACAAAATCGTCGCGCGAGGTGCAGACGTAGTATGCGAAAACCGTCTGGCAAATGCAAGTCGGGTTTTTCAAGGCCGACTGGCACCCTTCCTCGCGTTGTGCCAGAATTGTCTATTAATCCCCAAAACCCCATGGGCCCTCACCTATATGTCTGAAACTATTCTCGTGATCGAGTACGAGCCGCGGTACACCGAGCGGGTGCGCCAGGCGCTGGCGGGGAAACCGGTGAACCCGGTTTTCGCCCACGACGGCGAGGAGGCGATCAAGGCGCTCCACGGCATCCAGCCGGCGCTGATCGTGCTCTCCTCCGTCATACCGAAGGTCAGTACCAGTGAGCTGATCCGAGTCATTCGCTCACGTCCCGATCTGCGCGACACACCGATTCTGCTGACGGTCTCCGGCTACAGCGGAAGCAACGCCAAAGCGGATGCGCAGCGTCTCGGAGGCTCCGAC
>DASVLC010000208.1:0-3382 GCA_036385045.1 Thermoanaerobaculia bacterium
TACCCCGGTCTTCAGGTACTCATCGGCATTCCACCCGAAATGGACGAATTCGAGCGACAGGCCTCTCGCATCGTTGACCTTCTCGAGCACACGCATGCCGGCGTCGACAACCTCGGGACCGATCCCGTCGCCCGGTACGACTGCAATTTTTCTGGTTTTCTTGCTCATCGATGGGCGGATTATAGGTGCGAAGCTGCGCGACCGCTGCGCTCCGCGGCTACGGCTTCCGGACGACGACGAGGAGCCCCGGACCGAACGGAACCCAGGAGAACAGCCTGTCGATTGCGAAGACGGCGCGCACCAGGCGAATCAGCGCTTTCGAACGGCCTGCTTTCGCTACGGACTGGAGTGCCACGTCCTGCTCCACCTTTCGCCGCGCGCGCCTCTTGTTCATCGGCAGGAGGAACAGCGTGTCGTAGGTGAGCACCACGGGGAAGCCCCAGTAGCTCGCCTTCTCGATCTTCAGACCAGCGCTCTCAAAGAGCGTCCGAACCCCGGCTCGCGAATAGCGGCGCCGGTGTTCGTAATAGTCGTCCGAAGCAGACCAGAGACTCTGCAACGCGGGGACGGTAGCTACACATGTGCCGTTCGAGGCAAGCACCCGCCCGATTTCAGCCGCCGCGGCGGCATCCGCGTCGAGATGCTCCAGGGTCTCGCCGGTGGTAATCCCCTGAAAGGTTCCGGAGCGAAATGGCATCCGGGTCATGTCGCCGACGACCACCGGAATCGTGCTGGTTCTGCGAACGTGAAGGGCGGCGTCGAAGGAGTAGTCGATGCCGAAGACGCGATGACCTTTCTGCTGCAGACGGCCGGCGAGCTGGCCGAGGCCGATCGCGCCGTCGAGCACCCGCGACGCTGGTGGAAAGGCCTCTGTCTCGCGCACGATCATCGCGAGCCGGTGCTCGTGGCGGGGTCCGAACATCTCGGGCTGCGTGCCCCAGGCGTGAGTGGAGGACATGGAGAGGATCGGGTGAGGAGCGCATGGCGCGCCCTCACCCGGAGAGACATCAGTCGATGGAGTGCGTCATCGGTGCGAAGCTGCTCACGCCACTCGGGCTGACGGTGGCCGTGAGGCTGTTGACGCTGCCGCACTGGTTCGTGACTCGGACCCAGTACTGCCGCGGTTCCGTCACCGGCGGCGTCTCGAATGCAGCAGAGTTCGAGTTTGCGATCGGCGATCCAATCAGCGGCGCATGTCCGGCGTACCACTGGTAGCTGTAGATACCGCCTCCCTCCGGCTTGACCCTCAACGTCGCGCGCGTTCCGTTAGCGACCACCTGGCTTTGAGGTTGAGAGGTCGATAGTCCGAGAATGTACGGAGGAGTGCAGAGAACATCGACGGCAAAGAGCCCCGCGCGGGTCTCGTTCCCACCAGTGCCATAAACGCGCAGGTCGCGGTAAAGCTGTGGATAGGCGTCCGGGCCGAGCGTCAATGTGGCGTTGACCGTACCGTCGCCCGGCGCGGGCACGGTGGAGGGGCTGAACGTCATCGTCAGTCCGGGAGGAAGGTCCGTCGCTGAGAAAGCGATCGGCGAGTTGAACTCCAGCTCTGGGTTATGGCGCGAGGTGACCTTCAGGTTCACCGACTCGCCGGGCGAGAGAGTCACGAAGTCCGGCTCCACCTTCAGAATGAACCCATGGAAGTTTGCGGCTGACGGCACCTCGCCGAACGAGACGGCCGTCAACATCTCGACGGAGTCGCTATCGCGCATGACGTCGAGCCACTGGATCGCCGCGCCGTTATCGATGCAGGCATCTCCGATCGTGTTGTTGTCGAGCTCATTCGCCTGGATCTGACGCCAGACGTCAGAATAGTGCGCCGCCGTGAAGCGGTCCGCCGTGGTGATCGGAATCAGAAGAATGTTGTAGGCGCCGTCGGCTGCGTCGCAGTTTCTGCCGCCAACCGCACTCAGTTGCGGCACTGAGAGGAAGATGCCGTTGTCGGAGGAAGCCAGGTAGATGTCGGCGCCGAGAAACGCGTCGACATGAGGCCGCCGGCCCGTGGTCGTGTAGATGTGCGTCCGGATTCGGAAGAAACTGTTCCCACGGACGTAGCTCGTCGTGACATTCGCCCGCACGTCGGTATTCGGTGCTGCCAGCACGACGGAGACGGCGAAGGGAGAGTCGGGAGAGCCCGATCCGACCGGCTGCGGAGAAATCGAGATCTGCTGCCACGCGGTGTAATCAGTAAGACCTGCTCCTGTTGCAGTTCCTCGCGATTTGAAGTCGGGCGCGTAGAGCACGCCGTCGATCCTCGCGAAGACCCCCATGTCGGCAAGCTCCGAGCTGGTCGGAAACACCTGCCCGACTCCGGGAACGCTGCTGTTGTAGACCTGGTACGAGCCGTCGGCGCCTACGTGGATTTTCAGCGGACTGGCGTTGATGGCCGTGTAGCTCTGAGCCAGCGCGCTGGAAGTCGAGAGAGCAACGAGGGCCGCAAGGACGAACGACATTCGCACGAGTTTCATCATGCACCTCCACACCCAATGGCGAATGACCGGGATCGGGGAAAGAACCGTCTGACTTTAGCACAAGGATCAGTGCAGAAGGGAGTCGCGAGGCGCGATCACGCAACACCGGTCCTCCGCCGGAGCAAGGGAGCCCACGGCTGCGACCCTCGGCGCAGGGCTCGTCAGCCGGCGCCGAGCATCTCCCTGAGTGCGACCGATGCCTGCGCCAGCGCCTCATCGAGGCGATCCGCGTCCTTGCCTCCCGCCTGAGCCAGATCGGGCTTGCCGCCACCCTTCCCTCCGACGATCGGGGCGATGTGTCCAATCAGCGTGTTCGCCTGAATCCGATCGAGAAGATCTTTGGTCACCGCTGTCAGCAGCGTCACCTTCCCATCCGTTGCACTACCGAGAACGACGACGCCGCTCTTGAGCTTCGAACGGAACGTATCTGCCATGTTCCGCAGATCGCCGCCGGTGACATCGTCGACGCGGCGAGCGATCAGCTTCACCCCGGCGACATCGACCGACTCGTCATTCCGGCTCGCCTCCGAGCCGCCGCCACCGGTCGCCAGCTTCACTTTCAGCTGCTTGAGCTCTTTCTCGAGCTGTTTCTGCTTTTCCTGCAGCGTACGGACGTAGGAGGGAAGCTCCTCGACGGCAACATTCGCCTGCGCGGTGAGTGTGTGCGTCGTGTCATCCAGCTTCTGGAACCAGGCGATCGCACCTCGTCCCGTCACCGCCTCCATCCGCCGCACACCCGCCGCGAGTGACCGGTCGGAGGTGATCTTGAACGCGCCGATGTCTCCCGTGCGATTCACATGACAGCCGCCGCAGAACTCGCGGGAGTAGTCTCCCGCGGCGACGACACGAACGAGCTCACCATATTTCTCGCCGAACATCGCGACCGCGCCGGTTCGTTTCGCCTCATCCAT
>DASVLC010000209.1:0-31446 GCA_036385045.1 Thermoanaerobaculia bacterium
GTGAGCACGCCGTTGTAATGCAGCGCTTTCAGCTCCTGGGGATCCTCGCGGTTGACGAGACTGCGCGTGTCCAGGATGGGAGCACTGGTGAAGTAAGTCCCATTCGTCGCCTGATCAATGCCGATGAATGAACCGACGAAGTTGTGTCGTGGCGAAGCGGAGAGTGTCAGCTTGGCTTCGTAACGGTCCTGCGTGTTGGTAGTCGTGAAGGGGATGCTCGTGAAGGAGGTCTGATTCTGAACCTCCGACTCGACGCTCCGACCTGCGGCGAAGAACCAGAGCCGGTCGCGGAGAATCCTCCCGCCGAGAGTACCCTCGAAGCTCTTGTTCAGCGAGTCCGCCCGACTTACGGTGAGGGGTGTCTCACCGACCCACGAATCGTTGGTCAGGTTCGTGCGAAACGAGCCGGAGAACTCGTTGCCGCCACTTTTGGTGATCGCATTCACGACCCCTCCGGCGAAGCGGCCGTACTCGGCCGAGATTCCGGCAGTCGCGATCGTCGTCTCCTGAATTGCGTCTTCGATGTACAGCGGCAGTGACTGTCCCCGCAGATTCTCGTTGATCACGACACCGTTGAGCAGGAAGAGATTCTCGTAGGAGTGGGCTCCGGAGATCGTGATCTGGTTCTGTCCTCCCGACCGCGGCCCTGTAAGGTGAACGCCTGGCGCGAGTGCGACAACACTGTCCATATCGCGGGCGATCGGAAGCTTCTCGACGAAGTCCTCCTGCTGAAACGTCAAAGCAGCCTGCTGGTCTTCGGACACGGTCTGCTGGCTCGCGGTGACCGTGATCGACTCGGTGACCGCCGTCATCGAGAGCGCCACGTTGACCCGCTGTGTCTGTGCCGCGGCGATCTTTGCCGTTACCGTCTGCTGCTGAAAGCCACTCAGCACGAATGACACGGTGTAGTCCCCCGGCGGCAGAAAGGGGAAGATGTACTCGCCGCTCTCACGCGTCACCTCGGTTCTCGTCCCCTGGAGCGCCGGCGAGGAAACGGTCACCGTAACGCCCGGAAGACCCTGCCCATCGTGAGTCACGACTCCCGTCAGGGTTCCGCTCGGCAGACCCTGCGCGAATGACGATGATGCGCTCATGAGCACCATCAGGATTCCAATCAACCACTGCCTTCGTTTCATCAGTCCCTCCTCCATCATTTGGAGCTTCGTTCTCGGTCCCTGAACCGCTCCCGCCCCCGCGCCGCGGCAGCGAACCAGAGCAGTAAGGGAACGATGCATTCTCGGCAGCGCCGTACACGATTGGGTCGAGTTGGGGTCCTGAAACAGTCCACGTTCCGTCTGGGGATTGTCAGGATCTCGAAGGGGGGGACCAGGCGGGGGGCGGTGGTATGGGATGCCGCCAGCGATCCCGAGGGGGTCGCGCGGCTCGCGCGATCGCCGATGGCGGCTCGCCATCGGTGGCGCTCAGGAGAAGGTCGACGACCCATTGATCGTGTTCCGGGGAAGGCGATTCACTCGTGGGCCGGTCTGCACCTGCAAAGCCCACCGCCGGCCTGTAGGCCGGCGGGGATCGCGCGAGGCCGCGCGACCCCCATGGACATCGGTTGATGGCGCATTCCTTTTCGCGGCGCCGTGTTCTGACGCTTGGCTTACAGAGCGCTCACACTACAGGCGCTGAGCGCGAAACCGTCCTCGAAGACGCAACTAACGATTGCGCGTCTCTCACACTACATCCACCTATCGCCGGTCGCGTGAGCCGACGTTAGGCGCATGCTCAACCATCGGATCGCCGTTCGCACCTTTGTCGCGCTCCTGTTTGCCTGTTGCCTGCTGCTGCTTCACCCCTTTCCAGCCAGCGCCGAGGATGCCGGAGTGGAGGTGGCGGGCGGGGAAGCGGACGGGAACGGACTCCAGATCAAACGCTACATCGAATTTCGATCGGTGGCGCTTCCCCAGGCGTTCTGCGATTCGGAGATCGAGTGCGGCCGGGTAGGCGCCGCAGTCCTCTCGTCCTGCGGCGTGACCCGTCCCGATGGTTACTACCTGGAGCCTGTCCTCATGGTGACGGGAAAGATCTACTACTTCGCCGGTCCACTGAGTGCGTTGCGAATGCGTCCCCGGACAGATCGTTCAGTGAAGGACGTCGAATCGATCCGCACGCACGTGGCGGAGTGGCACGTTAATCCGGGAATCGACGCGGTACGGCCTCTGATCGAACCGTTCACCGAAGCCCGCTTCGCGACACAGGAAGAATGTGTCGCCGAGAGTCAGCGGCTCTCTCTCGAGGTACACAGCGCGTTCAGCGAAGCGATTCGCGAGACGCAGAGCCTCGAGAATCGCGCGATCGACGTGCCACGGTATCTTCGATCGAAGCCAGGCGCCGCCGCCGGACCCGCATGACGGGCGGCGCCGAAGCGCTGCCTTACTCGACCCCCTCACGGATCGCATGGCTCGGCGTCATTCTCAGGACGCGCAGCGCAGGCAGCACGGCCGCCACCATGCAGGCTGCAGGCACGATCAGGATCGCTGCAGCGAGTACAGGACTCCACGCTCCTTCGGAGACGTTGACCCATCGCAACCGAAGGGAGAAGAGCGCGATGCCCGCCGTGAGCAGGATGCCGGGCAGCGCGATCACCATGGTTTCCCGCAGGATCAGGCGGAGAAGATCGGGCGGCGTTGCTCCCATGCTGAGACGGATCCCGAACTCGTTCGACCGGCGGCTGACCCAATAGGACAACGCCGAGTAGACTCCTGACAGGCTGATGAGAAGGGCGGCCGCGGCAAAAACGATCGCGATGGCCGCATTGAACCGGGGTTGCGCGAGCTCCCGGTCGAGCAGCGCGGCCGTCGTGCTCTCTCCCACCAGCACGGCGTCGGGACGCATACTCGTGAGAATGCCCCGGACATCGGACATGACTCTTCCCGTGTCGGATCCGGGGGCGATGCGGATCGCCAGATAGTTGGGACTCCAATTCGTCTGCGTATAGGGTTGGTAGACGTCGAGCATCTGCACCGTGATGCCGCGTTGGCGGAGGTCAGAAACGACACCCACTACCGTCTGCCACCTTCGCTCCGAATCGCCGTCCACCTCCTTGATGCGACGGCCGATCGCGTTACCGGGGCTTCCCCAGTACCGCCGCGCGAACGACTCCCCCACGATAGCGACCGCCGGGGAGTCGTGACGATCCGAATCCTGGAATGCTCTCCCCGCAAGGAGCCTCGTCCCGAGGGCCTCGTGATAGCCGGGAGTGACGACGAGCCAGTTCGCAAACGGGTTACGCCGCTGCACCTCGCGCGTCTGCCCTTCTACTACGAAGGAATAGTCCCATCCTTGTTGGAGCTCCATAGGTCTCATGAGCGAACTTCCGGCGGCAACGACGCCCGGGACGCGCCGGATCTCCGCGAGTGCCGAGGCGAAGAATTCGCGCACACGCCCGGGCTCGGGTCTCATTGAATACGGGAAGGGAATGTGCGCGGTAATTACGCCAGCGCGGTCGAAACCGGGGTCGACCCGCTGCAGCTCGAGAAATCGGAACTGAAAGAGTCCGGCGACGAGGGCCAGCAGGCAGGCCAGGGTGACCTGCAGTGCGGTCACGACCGCGGTGGCGCGCTTTGTCTGCCCGCTCTCCGACATGCGTGCGCCGCTGTCCGAAATGACCGACGAGACAGCGATGCGGGAAAGCCGGAGAGAGGCGGGAATCGCAGCGAGCACCACGCCAACGGCGATGTTCGTAAAGAGGAACAGAAGGGCAGGTGCCTGCAGGGCCACGTCTCCCATTGAAGGAAGGTCGCCCGGTGCGAGCCGTAGCAGGAACGCGAGCAGGATCTCCGCGAGTGCGAGCCCCAACGGGGCGGCGATCGCCGCCAGGATCAACGCCTCCGCAGTAAGTGTCAGAGAAGCACGCCAGGGAGTGGCGCCGAGCGCCATCCGCATCGCAAACTCCTTTTCGCGTGCGACCACCTGTGTCAGGAACAATCCTCCGACGTTGAGCCAGGAGATAAGCGACACCAGCAGGCCCATTGCGAGCATCATGCGCAGCACGGGAGCGAGGCGGCCCATCAGGTGTTCAGACAGAGGCTCGAGCTCGAGACCGGTGGTTTCGTCCTGCTGCTTCGCGAGCTGCGCAGCGATCACGCTCACGGATACGTGAGCTTCATCAAGGGTTAGTCCCGGCGCCACCAGTCCGACGCCGGCGAGGACCCGCTGCCTGCTTTCGAGGAGGGCCGGATTGGACCTCTCCAGAAGCGTCACGATCTCCGCGCCCTGCGGGAAATCGAGCGTCTGGGGCAGCACTCCGATGATGCGGACCGTCTCGTCGCCGACCTGCAGGCCGGTACCGATCACGGAAGGGTCGCCACCGAAATGTCTGACCCACGCAGAGTGACTGAGGAGAGCGGACTGCTCACTCTCCGGCAACGCGTCTTCCTGCTCGAAAAGGCGTCCGGCGGCGGGACGCGCGCCCAACATCGGATAGAGCGGCGCCGAGACGATATTCACGTGAAAGTCGAGCGGTCTGCCGTCCGTCCAGAAGATGGCGCGGCTGTTCGCGGCGGCGTACGCGGCGACGCGAGCAAGCGGCTTTCCCTCACCTTCGAGTGCCTTGAGGTCTGGGTAATTCAGCTCGAATCGATCGAGGCCGCGATCAGCCGCCGTCGCCCAGACGGCGACGAGTCGTTCGTTACGTGCGTAGGGGTGACTACGGAGAAGAATTGCGTCGGCAATGACGACGATGGCGGTGCCGACTGCCAGCCCGATCGTCAGAGTCGCAATTGCGATCGCGCTCCAGGCAGAGCCGTCGATCATGACCCTCCGGACCGCCTGCCGCAGTTCGAACAGGATCATCGCCTCGAAGCCTCAGCGATCACACGAACTCCCGCGTCCAGTGAGGTGTATGGTCGCGCGGTGTGTCCGGCCCCCCGGCTTCGAAGCCCGGCGTGTTCGGCTCGTCCTCGACGACCCTGCCGTCGAACAGATAGATGGTGCGCTCCGCATCGCGTGCGTACCGCGGGTCATGCGTCACCATGCAGATCGTGACGCCACCGCGGTGCAACTCACCGAGAAGGTCCATCACCATTTCGCCGTTGTTCGAATCGAGATTGCCCGTTGGTTCGTCCGCGAGCAGGACTGCCGGATCGCCAACGATCGCGCGTCCGACCGCGACACGCTGCTGCTGCCCTCCTGACAACTGAGATGGAAAATGATTCATACGGTGAGTCATCCCCACCCTCTCGAGTGCAAGCTGGACGCGCTCGCGGAGGACGCGGGCGGGAACACGACGGTAGCTGAGCGGCAGGGCGACGTTATCGAACACCGACATCCCGCCGATCAGGTTGAAGCTCTGAAAGATGAAACCGATCCTGAGATTGCGCACCAGGGCTCGGTCGGCTACTGAGAGCTCGCGCACATCGATGCCCTCGAACTCGTAGCGTCCGGCGCTCGGCGTATCGAGAAGGCCGAGGATGGACAGCAGAGTCGACTTGCCGCACCCGGAAGGACCGGCGATCGAAACGTAATCGCCGCGGCGAATCTCGAGCTGGACGTCGGACAGTGCACGGATCTCCAGCCCGCCCGGCGAATAGGTTTTCGTCACGCCATCGAGCCGGATCATCGTCCCTGCAACAGACATCACGTTCGGCGCCAAAGTGGTCAGCTCGCTCATCTCCTTCCAGGCCATGAGTTTGGCCTCCGTTCTCCCATTCGCACCTGCGTCTGGCGTGTCCGATTCCGGGACGCGCGAGACGCGCTTTGGGACAGATCGTTCACATCGGGTTCGACTGGAAGAGTCAGACGCGCCTCGCACCCCTGGCCATCGCGCCGGTTCGAGAGGGTGAGCGTGCCTCCATGGTTCTCCGCAATCCGCCGGCTCAGTACCAGCCCGATGCCGCTCCCTTCGGGCTTGGTGGTGTAAAACGGAACGAAGAGATTCGCTCCGTCTCCGACGCCCGGGCCTTCGTCGAGCACTCCGACGCAGAGGACTCCGCCTTCCACGATCCAGCGGATCGAAACCTCCCCTTCCCTTCCAGCGGCATCCACCGCGTTGCGGATCAGATTGATGAGGAGCTGTTCCAGCTGATCCGCGTCGCCCTGCAGGAAGACCTCTTCTCCGGGCACGATCTGAATCTCTCGCCGTGTCTCCATCGCGGCCGTCCGCCGAAGCAGCGGAGCGAAGGCCACTCGCGCGAGTCTCGGCTCAGGGAGCCGCGCGAGCCGCCCGTAGGATCCTATGAAGCGGTCGAGCGCCGCGGTCCGCGCTGCGATGAGCTCGAGCCCCCGGCGAACTTCCGCGGCGAACGTGGCCGGGTCGGGCTGCCGCATGGCCTTTCGCTCGAGTCCGGCGGCAATCGTCGCGATCGGAGTGAGGGAGTTCTTCAACTCGTGAGTAAGAACGCGGAGCAGCCGTGACCAGGCCTGACGCTCCTCTTCGCGAAGCGCCCGGCTGAGGTCCGTGACCACAAGGAACTCGTGAGGAGCGCCGGCCTCGCGGAACCTCCGCCGCCGAACCGACCAGCGTCCCGCACCGCCGGGGAATGTCCGGTCGATCAGCGCGCCGTCGCCGGCTTCGGTCAAGTCGTGGATTTCGAGCTCCGCGAGGTCGCGCCCGACCATCGTCTCCAACGGCTTGCGGAGCAGGCGGCACGCCGCCGCATTGGCGAGCTTCAGCTCGCCTGAGGGACCAAAGACAAACAACGCCGCGTCGATCTCGGTTGCAACCGCGCGCAGGAGTGCCGCCGCGTCGAGCTGAGCTTCCCTTCGCCCCCTGAGCCGAGCAGCCAGTAGATTCGCCTCGCGCACCGCCTCCGCCAGGGCGCCTCGTCCATCGTGCTCCGCGAGTCCCGATGTGTATTCGCCTTCCCGCATCGAGGCGAGGAGCCCTGCCAGACTGCGAAGCGGAAACGTCACGCGTTCCCGGAGACGAAGGAGGAGAAAGGATGTGGTCACTGCAGACAGAAGGACCATGAGTGCAGCGGCCTGTCGCGCCCCCGGCACGATCATGAGAAGCAGGAGCGAAACGATCCAGGGCGTCACGGCTGCGGCTGCAAGCAGAACGACCGCCGATTCGAACGGGACCCTGTTCGTCCGCTCAGAGGCCATGGCGCTGAAGCCTTCGATACAGCCCGCTCCGGCTCAGCCCCAACGCCTCCGCGGCGCGCTTGACACTGCCGTCGTGCCGCGCGAGAGCCTTCCGGATGAGAATGCCCTCCACCTCTTCGAGGCTCATCTCTTCGAGCCGGCTGGATGTTGGGTTAGGCGCACGCAACGCCAGATCGCTTCGCTGCAGCCGTCGCCCCGTCGCCATCAGCACGCCTCGCTCGATCGTGTGATCCAGTTCGCGCACGTTCCCCGGCCAGTGGTGCTCCATCAGAGCCTTCATCGCGGTGTCCTCGAAGCCGTCGATCGTCTTGTGGTACTGGCGCACATGCTGTCGCAGGAAGTGTCCCGCGAGCAGTGGAACGTCGTCGCGGCGCTCGCGCAGCGGTGGGATCTCGATCTCGACGGTATTGAGACGGAATAGCAGATCCTCGCGGAAGCGGCCCTCGGAGACTTCCCGATGAAGATCGGAATTGGTCGCCGAGATCATCCGGACGTCGGCCCGCCTCGTCTGCGAGGAACCGACCCGTTCGTACTCGCCGGTCTCGAGAACCCGCAGCAGTCTTGCCTGCTGCGACGGGACGATGTTCGCGATCTCGTCCAGGAACAGTGTCCCCCCTTCGGCCAGCTCGAACCGTCCGACGCGATCGCTCTTCGCGTCGGTGAACGCGCCCCGAACGTGACCAAACAGCTCGCTCTCGAATACACCTTCCGAGAGCCCTCCGACGTTTACTGAAACCATCGTGCGGCGCGCTCGCCGCGAGACGGCATGCAGTGCCTGAGCGACCAGGCCCTTGCCACTTCCGTTCTCCCCGGAGATCAGCACGTTCGCGTCGGACGGGCCTACGCGCTCGATCAGGTCGAGCACCGGCCGCATGGCACGCGATTGGGCGATCAGCTTCGGATACTTCTCGTCGCGAAGGATGCGATTCTCCGTTTCGAGCTTCTCCCCTTTCCGTAGCGCCCTCCCGAGCTCGAGCTGATTCTGAAGAATCGTCAGCAGGCGCTGGCTGTCCCACGGCTTCTCGACGAAGTCCCGCGCCCCCCGCTGCATCGCCTCGACAACCAGAGGGATCGACGCCCACGCCGTCATCACGACGATCGACAGTGTCCCGTCCCACGCGTGAAGTTGCGTGATGAGATCGAGTCCTTCTTCCCCCGAAGTAGTGTCGTGGCTGAAGTTCAGATCGACCAGCACGAGGTCGAATCGCTTCCGCTCGACGGATCGGAGCACGGCTCCTGGAGAGCAGACCGTGTCGACGGTGAATCCTTCCTCACGCAGGAGAAACTCCAGAGCCTCGAGGATGTCGCGTTGATCGTCCGCGATGAGAATGGAGCCGTGCCCGAAATCGGCGCCCTCGGGGCTCGTTCGTGTGCTGCTCGCAGTCTCCGGAATCGCAGTCATCCTGCTCCTCGATCACCCGCTTGCAGGAACGTTGAGGATCTCCTGACGACGCGGGAACTGCAGACTCGTTTACACCCTCTTACGGGGCATTACGCCGCAGGTTTGGCGTTGGTGGCGATTCAGCCGTAGTCGAGGTTCAGTAGTTTCCGATCGAGCGCTGTTCGTTTTCAGTTCGGAAACGCAGCCGGGCAAGGATCAGCCGAACGCGGCGCCGCTGACCAAAAGCGGGCGTACGAACTGGTGGGAGTGGATGGTGCGCCCAGTAGGATTCGAACCTACGACCTCATGCTCCGGAGGCATGCGCTCTATCCAGCTGAGCTATGGGCGCTAAACGAAGGAACCGGATGCTACTCAAAGAGTTACGCGATTGCAAGGTAACGCAGGTGCAGCGCGAGCTCCTGGTGCGTTGGTGCGAACAGCGCACTCTCCAGCGTTATTCGTTCGCCTGGCATTGAGTGCGCGCGGGCTCAATCCTCCCTGCAAGACCTCCGAAGGATGAACGCCGCTGCGAGCGAGACCGCCGTCGTGCGGTGGTCCTGCTCGGTGAGGCCGGAGGCGCGCCGGGGCTTGAAGGAGTGGTCGCCGTCGGGAAGCCACCCGAAGCTGATGTCACGCGAGAGTGCGTAGGTGGCGACTTCCTCCTGCGTGCCGAACGGGTCGCGCGTGCCCTGAATGATCAGTGTCGGAGTCCTGAGCTGCTCGAGGTGCGCGGTCCGCAGTTGTTGCGGCTTGCCGGGTGGATGGAAGGGATAGCCAAAGCAGACGACACCGCGTACCTCCGCTTCGTCCGCAACCATGCTGGCGATACGGCCGCCGAGGGATTTGCCACCGATCGCAACGCGGGCACCGCCGCCGTGATCTTCGATCGCTCGGCGCCAGGCGTCGAGCAGGATCGGCTGACGGTCCGGCGCACCACCTTTCACTCCTGCTTCGCGACGCCGCGCCATGTAGGGAAACTCGAACCGGACGACGCGGATGCCGTTCCTCGCCAGCCCCTCGGCGACGTCGTTCATGAACGGTGTGTCCATCGCGCCTCCCGCACCATGCGCGAAGAGGAAGGTTGCGTTTGGAGTTCCTCGGAGTTCCTCGGAGTTCCTGAGTTCCTCGGGGTTCTGTGCTTGGGGGTTGGTTTCTAGATAGTGCATTTCAGTTGTCCACCTTCGGAATGGGCTGGAGCTCTCCCCTGCCGGCGATTTCGTCCCACAGTGCACGAACGCCGAGCTTGCGGTCGCGCGTGCGGTTGACCCATTCGGTCGGCGGGCTGGCTCCCGGATGAAAACGGACACCCCAGATCGGATCGAAGCTGTCGGTTCTGAGCGAATACCTCACGTCGCCGATGACGGTCGAATCCTCTGGAGCGCGGGCTACCCATCCTCCGGAGAACCAGCGGAAACGATGAAAGTCGCGAATGATCCGCGCATCGCGGCGTTGCTCCTCGGGCAGGTCGCGCTCCTCGACCGCCGGCACCGAGGTGCCGCTCTTGTACAGAGCCGAAGAGAACCAGGGGACGCGGATGCGATCGGCATGGAGAGTTCCGGATTCTTCATAGAGCGACCGCCAGACGAGTTGGTTGCCGATGGTCGGAAAGACTTCACCACGCGTGCGCACGTGACCGCGCGCGCTTGCGAGCGACTCCTGCGCGTCGAGAGCCCGTTCGCGCTGCATGTAGCCGAGGGAGAGATAGCCTAACGCCAGCACGAGAGCGATGATCGCCGGCAAGCGACGGGCGCTGAGTGCACTCAGCACGACGCCGGCAAGAAGGACGAAGGTAAAGATCGGGTCGAGGATCGAGACGACGTGCCAGGCGGCTCGAAACGTCGAGAACGGCCAGTAGAGTTGCGTCCCGTAGGTCGTGCAGGCGTCGAGCAGGCCGTGCGTCGCGTAGCCGACGGTGGCAGCGCCATAGATTCCCCAGCGCTCCCCATTGTTCGTGCGTCGAAGGAGCCACGGCAGCGCCGCAATCAGGCCACCGATTGGAATGAAGACGAGCGAATGAGTGAACTGGCGGTGCACTTCGACCGCGAGAAGCGGATCGGCCGCGCTGCGGATGAAGATGTCTGCGTCCGGCAACACTCCCCCCACTGCACCAATCAGCCAGGTGCGTGGTTTGAGTTTGCGGTTGAAGAGCGCCTGAGCCGCGGCAGCGCCGAGGACGCCTTGGGAGAGTGGGTCCATTTCGATTGTTCTGGGGCTAAACGCGGATAAGGGCGGTTGTCATTTCGAGATCTACCAGCCGCGTACAGGCTTCCACTCGGCGACTACCTGCTGGCCGTCGATTACGTAGTAGCGGTCGAACATGGCTGCAGTCAGACAGGAGTGGTTAGGGATGATGCGGAGGCGGGTGCCAACGGGGACGGTATCGAGCGCTTCGATTCTTCCGTGCTCCTGAGAAAGCGCAGCAACGCGCATTGGGAGAGGTCGGAGGCCGGCGTCGCAGACGAGACCATAGCCGAAGCGCGGTTCGATGTGATCTGGCCCGGTGTCCTTCGAGAGCGCGAGAGCTCCCGCGTCGACGATGAGCGCGTTTCGCTCCGGATAGGAGCCGACAACGGTCGTCAGCACTGAGACGGCGGCGTCCTGCACCGAGCACGATCCGAGCGTTGCCTGGAAGGCATCGTAGAAGACGTAATTACCCGGCCTGACTTCGTCGCAGTCGGTGAAACGGTCTACGACCGAGGCAGTCGGTGTCGAACCGATGCTGCGCACGAGGTCGCGAACGCCCTCGGCTTCGAGCAGCGAGCGGAACCTCGAAACGGATGCCGATTCTTCAGCGGCCAGCGCCTGGACCTCATCGAGGTGACGCGCGTTGTACGAGTGTCCGGCATGCGTGAGCAGTCCGCGGAAGCTCATACGGCTTGAACGGGCCATCTGCAAAGCGAGGTGCAGTGAGTCGGGGTTCGACGGGTCGACACCGGCGCGGTGATATCCGCAGTCGATCTTGAGGAAAACGTCGAACCGCCGCCCTTCCGTCGCTTCCATTGCACGGAAAGCTTCTTCGGAATCGATCAGCAGGTTCAGCCTGTCGATCCGTGACGCCAGTTCCTGCGCACGCTGCAGTTTCGCCGGCGCGATCGGTACGGCATACGTGATGTCGCGGAAACCGGCTTCAGCGAACGCCTCTGCCTCAGCGAGTGTCGAGACGGTGATGGGACCGCGCGCACCTCCATGCTGCATCAGACCGACCTCGATGGTCTTGTGCGTTTTCACGTGCGGCCTGAATGCGATGCCCGACGCGACCGCCTTCACGCGCATCGCGTCGCAGTTACGCTGGACGATGTGGCGGTCGACGAGAAATGCGGGGGTGGAGAGGTGTTCGATCACTCTACGGAGTGTAGCGCCTTGGGGGAGTTCCTCGGAGTTCCTCGGAGTTCCTTGGGAGTTCCTCGGACGCCATTCACATGCCTGTCATCCCGAGCCGCCGGAGCCCCGAGGGTGGGTGGGCGGATGGGAGGGGCGGAGGACGGAGAGGGATCCCTTGCCGACGACCCAAACTGCGCATCAGCCGCGAGGCCAAAGGACGTCCGGCGCTTGGATCTCATGGGTCGTCGACTCAGGGATCCCTCGCCACCCACCCGCCACCCGCTCGGGATGACAGGTGGGTGAGTAGTGACAGAGCGTCCGACACTCCGAGGAACTCCGAGGAACTCCGAGGAACCGCCTCACGCGATTCCGTTCTCTCTCGCCCAGCTGATCAATGCAAAGCGACCATCGATCTGCAGCTTCTCGTAGATGCTGTGAAGGTGGAACTTGACGGTACCTTCGGTGATGGTGAGCCGGTTACCGATCTCTTTGTTGCGCAGTCCCTGCGCGACCATGCGGGTGATCTCGACCTCGCGGGGAGTGAGTGTGGTCGAGGCGTTCTCGAAAGCACGGTTGCGTTGAAGGAGCATGCGCAGGGCGCCCGCGATCGCGGTGCCGTTCCAGCTTTCGTCGCCGGCATGAACCTGCCGCACGCTCTGGACGAGGAGACGCGGCGCTGACTCCTTCAGGACGAGACCTTTCGCGCCGAGCCGGAAGGCTTCGAGCAGCCGCGCATCATCGAGCGACGCGGTGAGGAGAACGACGCGTGGTGGGTTGCTTCGCCGGTTGAGCTCTCGGAGAAGCTCAATCCCGTCCATTTTCGGCATCCGGACATCGAGCACCAGTACGTCAGGCTTGTGAAGCTCCACGGCGGCAAGCGCTTCTTCGCCATTGGTACAGCGTGCGACGATCCGGCAGTCCGTTTCGCCGCGGAAAAGATGGTCGAGACCGTCGAGGATGAACGGGTGGTCGTCGGCAACGATGATGCGAATGGTCATGAAGATCCCCGGTCAGGTTGAAGGGCAAACGATGCTTCGACGGATGCGCCGTCATTCGACGACTCCACGGTGAGGTCTCCACCGAGTTTGGAGAGACGCTCGCGCAGAGTCTTCGGACCAAGCCCCATCGTCTCTAGATCCTGGAGCGACTTTCGTCCTTCGAACGAGAACCCCTCGCCATTGTCCCGCACGATGATGCGGACAGCTTCGGATTGAAGCTCGATACTGACGTCCGCTATAGAAGCGTGTCCGTGCCGTGCGGCATTCGAAAGCGATTCGTTCACGATCCGGTAGATCTCGAGTGCGGCAGTTGCCGGAATTCGTCTGCCGCTGGTTGATGTGACGTTGACTGTCATACTCCATTCGAGAAGATACCGCTCGGCGATCTGCCGGAGACGCCGGTCGAGTTCCGCTGCGCCGTCCTCCCTCAGATCGGTGGGGCGCAGTTCTCGAACGAGATCACGAAGCTCCCTCTGTTCACCTTCGAGAACGAGCTGAACTCTCTCGATACGCGAGAGGGCTCCGTCGAGATCGATCGGTGCATCGTGGCGGATCGACTCGAGCTGGATGGCGACACCGCTCAGAGACTGGATCACCCCGTCGTGGAGGTCGCGCGCGAGACGCAGCCGCTCTTCGGCGCTCGCCGTCTGTCGTACCTGCTGAACGAAGAAGAACTGTTCGAAGGAAGCGAGCAGGAGGCGTCCCGCCACGTGAGCAAGGACGAGGTCGTCAGATGTCGCGTTCTCGACTTCGAGAGCGAACAGACGGCCTGAGACGCTTTCGCTCTCGATCGTTACACCAACCACGTCGGTGATCGAGTATGCGGTCCGCAGTGATTCACCAACCGGATCGACATCAGTCTCAATGACGATTCCTTCCGAGAGCACCATGACCGGTTTTGAGGGCCGCGCCTGTACAAGGAAGCTCGCGTCGTGAAGCTCGCCCATTGCGAAGCGTCCGGGCGGGACACGCTCGACGCGGAGCGCGCTACCGCTCCAGAGAGCGACCCACACCCACGGCTCCTCGGACTCTTCCCACACCAGCAGGACGCGCCTTGCGCGAACGACTGCCGCGACGTGCGGCAGAGTGCGACGCAGAATCGCGTCGAGAGTGGAATGGAGGCCGTGAGGCCAGGAGGCGAGGGTCGCCAGCTCCGATCGCAGCTGTTCCTGATAAACGCCAACGTACGCAAGCAGCGCCGTGATCACTCCGAGGTAGGAGACGCGGACGGCAAACCGGCTCCACTCGAACGTCGGGACGTTGAGTATGAGAGCGCCGACAGCGATGCCCAGGTAGATCAGTGTCGCTGCCGCACCCGTTACGACGATGCCACGCCATCGGAAACGAAGCGTCGCGCAGAAGAGCGAGAAGACGAAGTAGAGGAAGAAGGGGCTGGCTGGACCTTCGGTCAGGTTGATGAAAACGGTGAACAGGATGAGATCGGTGACGTGAGAGGCGAGGCGCCATCGGCGTGAAGGCACCGGCAGCCGCCAGGCGAGGAGCAGAACGATCGCCGCGTAGAGAGTGTAGGCGCCGAGAAAGCTGTAGGTCGCCTCCTGAAACCTGGCCGGTGTTGACGGTTCGAGATAGATCCCGAGAAGCGAAAAGCAGGCGAGAATCAACCGCCCGAGTGCGATCAGTCGTTCAGCTCTCGCCTGGGGGGTGTATTCGGGAGGGGGAGCGGTCGAACTGGCGGAGGAGTGTCTGTGATCTCGATGCGCCATCGGCTTTCGCGAACTTCCGCGGCGCACGAGCGATACGTCGCGCAGCGGGTCCTCACTCTACGACGTCTGCTCGTCGACGCCACCCTATCGAAAGACGAGACCTGACTCAACCGTTGCTCGATTGGCCTTCGAGTCGCGCTCGCATAGTGTGAGCGCACAGTTGGCTTGCGCCAGCGAGTGGTTCAGAAGGAGTTCACATTGAAGCGACCGATTCTGTTTGTGATTCTTGTGTTGACCATGGTCTTCGTTACCGGCTGTCGTTCTCGCCGGGCGGTTCCGGCTCCCCAGCCCCAGCCTGCGGCACCCGTGGAGCGTGTGGAGACACCGACTCCTGTCGCGCCTCCTGCGCAGGACTTCGTCACTGACGCGAAAGACGTACTGCCGAACGATCTATCAGAGCTGACGCGCATGGCGCACGATCGCGGTTGGATCCGTGACGCGTTCTACAACTTCGACGAGTCGACTCTCGACAGCGCGGCTCGCGATGCGCTGACCACCTCGGCGCAGTGGCTCCGGCAGAACACTCAGTACGCGATCCGTATCGAAGGTCATTGCGACGAGCGCGGAACCGAGCAGTACAACCTCGCTCTGGGAGAGCGTCGCGCGTCGTCCGCCGCCGACTACCTCGTGACCCAGGGTGTCGACCGTTCGAGGATCACGACCGTTTCCTACGGTGAGTCGAGACCATTTGCCGAAGGTTCCAGCGAAGCGGCGTGGTCGCAGAACCGCCGCGCTCACCTCGTGATCATCGCCCGCCGGTGAGGTATGGATCACGCTTCCGCCTCTGACGTCCTGGCGCGCATCGACGCGATGCGCGCCAGCGTCTCGGACCTTGGCACCATCCTCAGAAGCGGCTCACTCGATGAGGCGGACGAGCGGTATCTGTCGCGCTGCATCGATCTTCTCGAGATGGAGCTGGGCGCGATCCGCGAGTACCTCGTCCGCTTGCCGTGAGCAGCGTCCGTTAAGGCGCATCACTTCTGACTCTTCGCCAGCGGCACACGCACCACGAATCGCGCGCCGCGGCCGCGGCCCCTGCTCGTCGCCGATACATCGCCTCCATGCAACTCGATGATGTGACGGACGATCGTCAGGCCGAGACCGAGCCCTCCCTTGTGGCCGCTCGTCCCCTGCGAAAAGCGCTCGAAGATGTGAGGGAGCAGATCAGGGTCGATCCCTTCGCCGTCGTCTTCGACTTCGATCTCTGCCATCTGGTTCGTTTTCACTGCGACGCGGACAGTACCTCCGGCGGGGGTGAATTTCACTGCATTCGTCAGCAGGTTCCAGCAGACCTGCTTCAGCCGTCCGGGGTCGCCGTCGATCACGGCGGCTCCGGTCCCCGTGTCAGCGATGACGCGGACCTGCTTGGCTTCAGCTTCGGGCCGGATGATATCGATCGCCTGTTCGACGACTTCACGGAGGACGAGCGGCTCGTGCCGGATCTCGAGCTTTCCGAGGATGATCCGAGAATGATCGAGGAGATCGTCGATCAGCATCTGCTGCATCCGGGCGCTCTGTTCGAGACTCGAAATCGCAGTCGTTCTGGTCGCCTCATCGAGACCCGGCTCACGCAGAATACGCAACCAGCCGACGATGGCGGTAAGCGGCGTGCGGAGCTCGTGCGAGAGCGTTGCGATGAATTCATCCTTTGCCCGGTCGACCGCGGCGAGACGCTCGAGCGCGACCCGCAGTTCGCGCTCGGCCGTCTTTCTGGCGGAGCTGACAGAGCTGATGACGAGGGCGGTGGCTGTGAAGACTGCCAGGCGGAACAGATCATCCGCCCCGAGGTTGAATCCGCGCTCTGAGCCGAGCTCGAACCATGCGATCGCGACCGAAGCAAAGACGGTCGCGAAAAGGCCCGGACCGGTTCCGCCGATCACGGCGGAGAGAAGCACCGCTGCAAAGTAGGGAGATTTCGCCTGCGGCTCGATCCACGGGTTGATGAGCCACGAGATCGCACCCGCCGCGATGACGAACAGTGCCGCGAGCCCATAGCCCCGGATCGCTGTCATCCAGGGTGAGGTGCTGCCGCCGTTCAGCTGATTCATTCGCATTGCGGAGAGTTCCTCGGTTCCTCGGTTCCTCAAAGTTCCTCGGGGAGGACGGGGTCGGTCTGTTGCGGGTGCTGTGCCGTTCGAGGGCAACTCACACAGCGCCTCGTGAGAATAGGACGATCGAGATCACCGGCAGTTTCGGGGCTGCCGGCCGGCGCCAGTCGCGTCAGCGGGTCGTCGGCAGGGCAACTGGAGGTGTCGCCTGCTGTTCATCAGCCGAGGTGAGATCCCGCGGCCTCGGCATGGAAGAGGCGAGAGGCAGCCTGATCGTGAAGCGAGCACCACAACCCACTCCTTCGCTGCTCGCTTCGACGGTTCCTCCGTGCAGCTCGAGAATGCTGCGGACGATCGCAAGTCCGAGCCCGAGGCCACCGTGAGTTCGAGACGATCCGGTCTCGGCCTGGCGGAAGCGCTCGAAAACGTACGGCAGGAATCTGGCGGAGATTCCGATCCCCTGGTCTTCGACGCTCACGTGCACACGGCCTCGGTCGGGAGGATGGAGAGTCACCGAGATCGTGCCGGGAGAAGAAGAAAACTTGACTCCGTTCGACAGCAGGTTCCAGAGCACCTGCTGTATCCGATCGGCGTCGCCCGATACTACGGCGGGCTGGTCGGAGAGCTCGACCCGAAGCTCGAGTCCCT
Organism: Thermoanaerobaculia bacterium; assembly: GCA_036385045.1. Lineage (GTDB taxonomy): Bacteria > Acidobacteriota > Thermoanaerobaculia > Gp7-AA8 > Gp7-AA8 > QHVT01. The sequence goes on from DASVLC010000209.1 coordinate 17,171, forward strand.
TCGCCGCGGCAGAGGGTCGGATCGCGTCGACGGCTGACTCTACGACCTTCTGCATGACGACTGGAGCGATGTTCAGCTGCATCTTTCCGCTGATGATCCGCGAAACGTCGAGGATGTCGTCGATGAGGCGCGCCTGCGCTTTGGTGCTCCTGTCGATCGTCTCGACGGCCAGTTTGAAGTTCTCCGGCGAGAGCTCATTTTTCCTGAGCATGCTCGCCCAGCCGAGCGTCGCGGTCATCGGAGTGCGGAGCTCGTGTGAAAGGGTGAGCAGGAAGTCGTCTTTCGCCCGGTTGGCTTCCTGCGCCTGCCGGTAGAGGAGTGCGTTGTCGACCGCGTATCCGGCGCGCCTTCCGAGCTCACAGGCGAGCTCCAGGTCCGACGAATCGAAACGACGGTTGGCAGAAACCAGAGAGATCGCTCCGAGTGCCCGGCCACCGGCGATCAGGGGAACGATCATGAACGAGGAGAGGCCGAGCTCTTTCACCGCGCTGAGAAGCTCTGGCCGGTCGGGATACGTTTCTTCGAAGATGAGGGTGGTTGCGTGAGGGACGAAGAGCGGTTCGCCGCTCATGATGACGTCCCGCACGAAAGCGGTCTGGTGCGCGGAGACGCGCTGTTCTTTCGCGATCCGGGCGGCGTCCTCTTTGCCGTGACGATGGACGACGAGAAGTCTTTCGATCTCTCCATCGTCGGCAATGACATCGATGACGCACCAGTCGGCGAGATCCGCGACACAGAGCTGCGCCACGTGCGCGAGGGTCGTCTCGTAGGCGAGGGACGAAGCGAGGACACCGGATGCCTCGCTGAGGAATCGGTCGCGCCGAGCCGCCAGTTTCTGTGCCGTGATGTCGACCGTCACTCCTCGCGTGATGATCCGACCACCCTCCTGTTTGCGTACGAGACGCACCTCGGCCCAGATCTCGGTTCCGTCCTTTCTCGACACGCGGGAGTGTTGAATCTCCGGAGGTCCATGAGAGATGACGACGGTTTCTTTAATGATGCGGTCTGACAGTTCGGGGTCGTTCCGCCATTCTTCGGGGGTGTAGCCGAGCAGCGTCTCGGACTGCGGACTGACGAATGTGACGGAACTGCTGCCGTCCGGGTTCGTGACCGACTCCCAGACGACTCCGGGTGCGTTGCTGATGACGTCGTCGAGCCGGTTTCTCTCGCGGACCACCTCCGCCTCGGCCCGGATTCGGGCCACGCCGAAGGCGATCTGTCCGGCGATCGTCTGGGCGAGCTCGGTCTCCGCATCGGTGAACTGGCGCGGCTCGCCGTGGTAGAGCATGAACTTCCCGATCACGCCGCCTCGGTAGGTGAGCGGAAAGAAACCAAGCGAACGGATACCCTCTTGCTCGAAAACCGTGGCGTACCCCTCGAGCGAAGGGTCGGCGAAGACATCAGGAACGAAGATCGGGTTTACATCGCGGGAGTCCGGGCGCCAGGGGGTGTGACCGTTCACGGCACTTCGGTAGGCATCCGAGAGCCCGCGCCATGCGACGAAGCTCATGACTCCCTGCTCATCGAAGAGCAGGACCGAAGCGCGTTCGACATGCAGGCTCGACTGCAGAGCGTCGAGAGCGCAGGCATAGACTTCGTCGAGCGTGCCTGCCCGGCTGAGTGAGTCAGTGAGCCGCGCGACCGCGTGCAGTCGGTCATCGGACATGAGTCGATTGTACGCCGGGATCATCGTTGCTACACTGCCGCGTCCATTCCGGACCCGTGAGAATTGATTGAACCAGACTCCTCCATATGTCCTCAGCGGACTTCGGCCAACCGGCCGCGTTCATCTCGGTAACTACTTCGGCGCGATTCGAAACTGGGTCGAGCTGCAGGACCGTTATCCCTGCTTCTACTGCGTCGTCGACTGGCACGCACTGACCTCGGACTATGCCGATCCGTCAGGCGTGAGGCAGGCGACGTTCGAGGCGGTTGCAGACTGGCTTGCAGCGGGGCTCGATCCGGAGCGCTGCGTAATCTTCCTCCAGTCAGAAGTGAAGGAGCACGCGGAGCTTCATCTGCTCCTGTCGATGATCACGCCGCTTCCATGGCTGGAGCGCGTCCCGACCTTCAAGGATCAGCAGGAGCAACTCGCCGAGAAAGACCTGAATACCTACGGGTTTCTCGGATATCCACTGCTGCAGACGGCCGACATCATCGTCTATCGAGCCGTTTACGTTCCGGTAGGCGAAGACCAGGCGTCTCATCTGGAGTTGTCGCGCGAGATCGTCCGCCGTTTCAATAATTTCTACGGCCCGGTCTTTCCGGAACCGCAGCCTTTGTTCACGGCTACACCGAAGGTGCCGGGTCTCGACGGCCGAAAGATGTCGAAGTCGTATGGGAACACGATTCCACTGACGGCGAGCGCGGACGAGATTCGCTCCGCGGTCTCGACCATGTTCACGGACCCCAATCGCGTGCGAAGGACTGATCCGGGCAACCCGGACATCTGCAACCTCTTTCAGTTTCACCGGCTGTTCTCGGATGCGGCAACGCTCGAACGGGTCGATCATGAGTGCCGGACGGCGCAGATCGGCTGCGTCCAGGACAAGAAGCTCCTTTCCGAGATCATGATCGAGACGCTCGCGCCGATGCGAGCGCGTCGCGAGGAGATCGATCGGAATCCCTCGATCGTCTGGGATGTGTTGCGGGACGGTAACCGGCGGGCGCGTGAGCGCGCCGCCGAGACGCTCGACCTCGTTCGCAGTGCGATGAAGATCGACTATCCAGAGCTTCGCGGATGACCACGATGGCCGACGAAGAGCAGGATCCGAACGCACCCGTCGATCTACCCACGGAGGAGATCGCTCCCTCTCCTGAGCAGTCAGCCGCAATTCCCGGAGAACCGGAGCCTGATCCGGGTGCATACCGCATCACCATCCCGGTGTTTCACGGTCCGCTCGATCTTCTGCTGCACCTCATCAAGAAGCACCAGATCGACATCTACGACATACCGATCCTTCTGATTACCGAGCAGTACAACGCCTATCTCGATGCGATGAGCGAGCTCGATCTCGACATCGCCGCCGACTACATCTACATGGCGGCGCTGCTGATCAACATCAAGTCGCGGATGCTGCTGCCGCGCGACGAAGTCGAAGGCGAAGAGGGAGACGATCCGCGCAAGGAGCTCGTCGACCGTCTGCTCGAGTACCAGCGATTCAAGTCGGTCGCCGAGTCGTTCGCGGAGCTCGACGTGGTTCGTATGGGGATGTGGGCGCGTCCGCGGGTGGCACCTCCCGGGACCGACGATGCGACCGACATCGACATGACCGACGTCGGTCTGTTCGACCTGATCGATGCGTTTCGTACGGCGCTCGCACGCTACCAGCAGAATCATCCTCAGGCGATCGAGCTGCAGCGGACCGTGCACAAGATCTCGGACAAGATGGCCGAGATTCAGGCGAAGGTGTGGGAGAAGTCACCGATCCGCCTGCAGTGGTTCCTCGAGGGCCGTGACCGCGACGAGTTGATTGCGATCTTTCTCGCGATGCTCGAGCTCGTGCGCCTCGGCGGCGTTGCGCTCCAGCAGGGCGACACGTTCGGAGACATTCTCATTTCGAGGGGAGCGAAGGAAGTCGATCAGGAGACCTTCGCTCTATTCGACAACAGTTGATGCGAGACGAGTGCGGTCGCTCCAGGGGCAGTACCGCACGCGCAGGGGTAACCCGGATCAGAGATGCCAATGGAAGCAAATGAATTACGCGCAACACTCGAGGCGATCCTCTTTCTCAGCAGCGATCCTGTGAAGAGTGAGGACCTCGCCGAGTCGCTCGATGAAACGACGGATGCGGTCGAAGAGCAGCTCACGACGATTCAGAAGCAGCTCGACGAGCATGTCGGCGGTTTCATGCTCGAGCAGGCCGGCGGGGGATGGCGGCTCGCGACTCGGGCTGAACACGACGCGGTGCTCAAGAAGTACTTCGCGAAGAAGGGTGAGAATCGACTCTCGATCGCGGCACTCGAGACGCTCGCGATCGTCGCGTACAGGCAGCCGATTACTGCGCCGGAAGTCTCGGATCTCCGGGGCGTCAATGCGACGGGGGTGCTGCGGACTCTGCTCGAGCGGCGGATGATCCGCGTCGCGGGACGCAAGAATGTCGTTGGGAGCCCGTTCCTGTACCGGACGACGAAGGACTTTCTGATTCACTTCGGACTGAACGATATTCGCGATCTTCCGCGGCTCGAGGAGTTCGGTGAGCTGATCGGTGAGACGATCAACGACGATCTCGTCGCGGCGATCCATGCAGCCGAGATCGAGACGCCTGCAGCGGTGCTGGAAGGTGAGGAGACGTCCGGCGTCGAGGATGAGACTTCAGCCGACGAACCTGCGGCTTTACACGAGTCTCGAACCAGCGACGAACAACACGACGTCAAAGAAGATGAAAGTCAGTTAGAATCATCGCCGAGCGAACCGGTAAGAGATTGATGCAACTCGAGCGACTGCAGAAGATCATCGCGCACGCCGGATTCGCGTCACGGCGGGAAGCCGAGACGATGATTCGCGAAGGGCGGGTGACGGTCAATGGCCGTGTCATCACCGAGCTCGGATCACGCGCGAACCCGGCACGCGATCACGTCAAGGTCGACGGCAAGCTGATCACACGCGCCGAGACTCACCGCTACATCCTCCTTTATAAGCCGAAGGAGGTCATGACCACGGTCGAAGACCCGCAGGGGCGCAAGACGGTGATTGATCTCGTCAAGGGAGTTCGGGAGCGGATCTACCCGGTTGGACGTCTCGACTTTCACTCCGAGGGGTTGATTCTTCTGACCAACGACGGCGATCTCGCATTCAAGATCTCCCACCCGCAGCACGGTTCGGTCAAGACCTATCACGTGAAGGTACGCGGCGTGCCGGAAGACCGGCTCGTGGACAAACTCCAGCGGGGTATCACCATCGACGGCAAGCGCACCCTCCCGTGTGAGATCTCCCGGATGAAGACGACCGGGAAGCGTGATGACGAGGGCAACTCGTGGTTCGACGTCAAGCTCCGCGAAGGGCGCACACAGCAGATCCGCAAGATGTTCAAGGCGGTCGGCCATCCCGTATCGAAGCTGCGGCGCGTTGCCATCGGAGCGTTGTCTGACCCGAGACTCACTCCCGGCGACTGGCGCGAGCTCACTCCTCGCGAGGTAAAGATGCTCGCCTCACTTCAGGAGCCGGCGAAGCCGAAAGCTCGACGGCCCGCGGCCGCACGCCCGGCCGCACCCAGAAAAGCTGCTTCGAAGAAAAAGGCAGTTCCGGCCAAACGCCCGACCCGGACCAAGACCGCTGCACCGCGCAAGAAGTCGACCGCCGGACCGCGGAGCAGCCGGCCGCCAGCACGGCGAAGTGCCCGGACGCAGCGCTAGTGAGGAGTCTGTCCCGGCTCCGATGGGCTGACCGAACAGAGGACTTTTCTTGGCTCTGATCATCGCGATCGATGGACCCTCCGGTGTCGGCAAAACGACGACCAGCAGGCTCGTCGCCCGCGAACTGAACGTTCCTCACATCGACACCGGAGCGATGTACCGCGCGATTGGCCTTGCTGCGATCCGGAACGGCATCGAGCTCTCAGACGGCGAAGCGCTCGAAGCGCTTGCTGCTCGCACCTCCATCGAGTTCGTTCCCGGTGAGCCGCCACGCGTTCTCCTGGAGGGAGAAGACATCACGCATCTCATCCGAACGCCGGATATCAGCATGGCAGCGAGCCATGTCTCGGCGATCCCCGGTGTCCGACGCGTTCTGGTCCGTCTCCAGCAGGAGCTCGGGCGGAGGAACGGTGGTGTGCTCGAAGGGAGAGATATCGGGACGAAAGTGTTCCCGGAGACCCCGCACAAGTTCTTTCTCACGGCTCGGGCTGAGGTGCGTGCGCAGCGACGCCACGCCGAGCTCATCGCCAAAGGGGAAGAGGCCGACTTCGAGACTGTCCTCGCGGAGTCGCTCCGACGTGACGAACAGGACTCGACCAGGGCTGACTCCCCCCTGAGTCACGACGCGTCGTACACCGTGTTGGACACGTCGGATCTCTCGATTTCCGAGGTCGTCGAGACGATCGTGAGCGCGGTCAGGCATGCCGTTCACTGAACGCCGCGTGGGCGGCTTGGGCTGGCCAGGGGAGCGGGAGCTGTTTTTGCGGGAGTGACCTCATTCCTTGACTACCCCTGACCACGCCGCTACACTCCCGATTTCGGCGCCTGTCAACAAGTTACGTTGATTTCCGCCGCGTGAGCACACGCGAGCGGGGCCACCCAAAAAATTCAATTCAGGCCGCGCTGTCGTCGATCGAGGAGGTTCTCCGTTACATGGCGTCCAGTGATGACACCAAGAAGACCAACGAGCCGCGGGAAGCGGACAGTAACGCCAATCTGGAGAACCTCGGGATGGAGGAGCTTCTCAACCTCTATACGAAGCCCACCTTGACCGAGGGAGAGATCATCAGGGGCCGCGTCATGAAAGTGACGCCGTCGGATCTGGTGATCGACATTGGATACAAGTCGGAGGGCCTGCTGCCGATCAGCGAAGTGACCGGCTACGACGGCGAGATCACAGTCAAGCGGGGCGACGAGATGGAGGTCTACATCGAGCGTCTCGAAGACTCCTCCGGTTACGTGACGCTCTCCCGCGAGAAAGCGGCCCGCATGCGGGTGTGGGATGTGATCGAAGCCGCCTTCAAGGCCGACGAAGCGATCAATGGCCGGGTGATTGACCGCGTCAAAGGCGGACTCCAGGTCGATGTCGGCGGCGTGAAGGCGTTTCTTCCCGGCTCGCTCATCGACAGTAAGCCGGTCAAGAATCTCGATGCGCTGCGCGGGCATGAGTATCAGTTCAAGATCGTCTCGTTCGACAAGAAGCGGAGCAACATCGTCCTCTCGCGACGTGCAGTGGTCGAGGTCGAGCAGGCCGCGGCCAAACAGGTCACCTTCGGCAAGCTGAAGGAAGGCGAGCTGACGCACGGCGTCGTGAAGAACATCACCGACTACGGCGTGTTCGTCGATCTCGGCGGCGTCGACGGTCTCCTCCACATCACCGATATCTCGTGGGGCCGCGTCACGCATCCCTCCGAATACTTCAATGTGGCGGACGAGATCGAAGTCGTCGTGCTCAAGTTCGATGCCGATTCCGAGAGAGTTTCGCTCGGCTACAAGCAGAAGACGCCCGATCCGTGGCTGGACGTCTCCGTCCGCTATCCGCTTGGCAGCAAGGTGAAGGGACGGGTCGTTTCACTCACCGACTACGGCGCTTTCGTCGAGCTCGAGGAGGGGGTCGAGGGGCTCGTACACGTCAGCGAGATGTCGTGGACGCGCAAGATCCGGCATCCGGCCAAAGTCCTGAACATCGGTGATGAGCTCGAAGCGGTCGTCTCGGACGTCAATACGGCCAACCGCCGTATTTCGCTCTCGCTCAAGGCACTCGAACAGAATCCGTGGGACACGATCTCCGAACGCTACCCGGTCGGCACCGTGATCGAGGGACGGGTGCGCAACCTCACCGACTTCGGCGCTTTCGTCGAGGTGGAGGAGGGGATCGACGGTCTGATTCACATCTCGGATATGTCGTGGAACCGCCGCCTGAAGCATCCCAGCGAAGTTCTCAAAAAGGGCGATGCGATCAAGGCGCGGGTCATCAACGTCGATGGCGACAACCAGCGGCTCTCGCTGTCCGTCCGGGAGTTTCTGCCGAACGAATGGGACAACTTTGCGCGCGATCACCAGATCGGCGATGAGCTCGTCGGAGCCGTTTCGAAAGTCACGGACTTCGGAGTTTTCATCCGGCTCGCTGACGGCGTCGAGGGACTCGCACACGTATCGGAGATCGAACGCGATCCACGGCAGAAGCTCGACAAGGTGTTCGAACCGGGCGAGGTGATGCGCGTGCGGATCATCAAGATCGACCCGGCCGAACGGAAGATCGGACTGACGACGCGCGACGTCGCTCCTCTCACAGACGAAGAACGCTCCCAGGCTTCCGAGGCTTCCGTGGCTCCAGTTGAACCGGCCCCGGAGGACGAGCCGGAGCAGAGCTGAAGCCGACGATGTCCGATCTCGACTCTCCGCAAGTGGAGAACGGAGCGCAGCCGGCTCCGCCGATTTCCACCTACCAGCCGCCTGCAGCCGCGGCGGCTGAGGGTGCGGCTCCACCGCCACCGCCACCACCGCCGCGCAAGCGGAAGGGGATGTTCTTCTTCGGGCTGCTGAGCGGCTGTCTCCTCCTGTTTTTCGGGCTCTTCGCATTCGTCCTCTATGTGGCGGTCGCCGGCTCCTCGTCGGAGCTGAGCCTCAGCGGCAACAGGGTGGCTGTCATCCCGATCGAGGGAGAGATCGTCGACGCGCGAGCCACACTCGACACGCTCAAGCGATACGCCGAGAACCCGACCGTGAAGGCGATCGTCATCCGGATCAACAGTCCGGGCGGCGCGATCGCCCCGTCTCAGGAGATCTACTCGGAGATCCGGCGCACTCGAAGCAGGAGCGGCAAGCCGATCGTCGCGTCACTCGACAGCGTTGCTGCTTCGGGCGGCTACTACATCGCGGTCGCCTGCGACCGGATCGTCGCAAATCCCGGCAGCATTACCGGCTCGATCGGTGTGATTCTGCAATGGTTCGACGTGAAAGAGCTCATGCAGTGGGCGAAGCTGAAACCGGAAACCATCACCAGCGGAGCGCTGAAGGATGCCGGATCTCCGTTTCGCGAGCTGAGCGAATCGGAAAGAGCGTACTTCCAGACCATCGTGAGCCAGCTCCACCAGCAGTTCGTCCGGCACGTGGTCGAGGGGCGCGACGGCAAGATGACACCCGAAGAGGTTGCCCGTGTCGCCGACGGCAGAATCTTCACCGGTGAAGAGGCGATGAGGCTCAAGCTGGTCGACGAAATGGGTACGATCGACGACGCGGTCCGGACGGCTGGAAAGCTTGCGGGCATCAGTGGTGAGCCGACCCGACTCTGGCCCCGCCGGCGCGAAGACAGGCTTCTCGACTTACTGACGGGCTCCGACGCCGACGCGCTGCTCCAACGCATCGCGAACCGACGGGTACCGCAGTTTCTCTACAGGTGGTAAGGCGATGACATCGGCAATAGATGACCAGAGAGCGTTCGCGCGATGCGCCTTCGCCATCTTCGCGTGGCCACTCGCCGCTGCCTGACACGGAGGCTAATCTTGCAGGAACACGAACTCGATCTCGAAACCGGTGATGCTCCTGGAGCGGGTGTGATGACGAAGGCCGAACTGGTCGACGAGGTATCGCGCGTTGTCCAGGTGACCAAGAAGCAGGCCGAGATGATCGTGAACATCGTGTTTGATTCGATCGTGGAGTCGCTCCGCTCGGGACAGAAAATCGAGCTCCGCGGCTTCGGCAGCTTCCGTCTTCGCAGCCGTAAGTCGCGCACGGGACGTAATCCGAAGACGGGGGAGAAGGTCGAAGTCCCATCCAAGAAGATTCCCTACTTCAAGCCCGGCAAGGAGCTGAAGGAGCTCATCAACAAGGCGCTTGCGGATGTTGAGCTCGAGGGCGATGCAACGGGCGCCCGGTCGGCCGACTGATCCACGGATCGCTCCCGTCCGGCCGACCACGTGAAGGCACGATAGAATCACGGCCGGCATCAGGCCGTCGATGCCTGACGCGTGACGCTCCTTCCGATGGAAATCCTGTTCACACCGTGGAGGTACTCGTACTTGACCGCACCCAGGAGCGAGCAGTCGGTCGCGTGCATTTTCTGCACCGCGGCCACCGCCGAGAACATGCGCGAGACTCTGACGCTGTTCCGCACCGCGGAAGCCCTCGTCATGCTCAACCGCTATCCCTACACGAATGGCCATCTGATGATTGCCCCTGTCGCACATGAGGCGCGACTGTTCGAGAGCTCGCCCGGTTCGCTGCGATCGCTCATCCGTCTCACAGCCGAGGCGCAGAGGATCCTCTCTGATGTGTACCGGCCGGACGGATTCAACGTCGGGATGAACTTCGGAACCGTTGCCGGTGCCGGCATCGCGGATCATTACCACCTTCACATCGTTCCGCGCTGGAGCGGCGACTCGAACTTCATGACGGTTACCGCTGGCACTCGCATCGTTCCCGAAGAGCTCGACGTGACATTCGAAAAGCTCACGGAGCCGTTTGCCACTCTCCGAGGAGAGACGTTCGAGGCATGAGCGTGCGCGCCGCGCTGGCCATGCTCCTGGCTTTCAGCCTGCCTGGAGCGGGACATCTCTACCTCGGCCGGCGGGCCAGGGGTGCGGCGTTCTTTTTCATCGTGCTGTTCATCTTCGTTCTCGGTCTCGCCGTCGACGGTGGGATCTACACGACCGCGGGGAGCGGCGGTTCGGTGCTGCGTCTCCTCGCAAGTTATGCGTCCATGGGCGCCGGCAGCCTCTACTTCGTGGCCCGCGAACTCGGACCTTTCGGCGACGTGACCGCTGCCACCTGGGAGTATGGGACGACGTTCACACTCACCGCCGGGCTCATGAACCTGCTGCTCGTGCTGGACTGTTACGACATCGCACGGGGGCGGAAGTCGTGAGCCTGCTGCGTCACCACGTCGTGCTGATGTTTCTCTATTCAACGGCGACGGCGCTCTTCTTCGCGCTTCTCTGGAAGCAGGAGAGGCACGACCGGATTTCGTTCTTTCTCAGGATCTTCCTCGCCATGTTCATTGGAGGGCTCGCGCTCGGATGGCTGATGTATCCGTTTCCACTGCGATGACCGGTCACATGTCGCGCATTCCGTCCGCACTTGCGTCGCTGAGGTACCGGCGATGAAACTGGCGGTCGTAGCCGGCGAGGCATCAGGAGACCTTCACGCTTCGGAGGTGATCCGGGAACTGCGCCATCTCGAACCGGGGTTGGAGACCTTCGGGATCGGCGGGGATCTGCTCGCGAAGCAGAAGATGGTGCTTCTGCATCACGCGAGCGAGATGGGCATCGTCGGACTCTTCAACGTGCTGCGCCACCTTCCGATGTTCCGCCGCGTCTTCAACGAGCTGGTCGCGAGAATCGAGAAGGAGAAGCCCGACGCCGTTCTGCTCGTCGACTATCCCGACTTCAACCTGCGGCTTGCCCGCCGGGTCAAGGAGCTGGGCATTCCGGTGATCTACTACATCTCGCCGCAGCTGTGGGCGTGGCGTCGTGGAAGGGTGCGGCACATCGCACGCTACGTCGACCGGATGCTCGTGATTTTTCCGTTCGAGGAGCAACTCTACCGCGACCACGGTGTGCCGGTTACATATGTCGGCCACCCGCTGATCGAGCAGCTCGCGGGGGTGGGAAAGCCGTCGAAACAAGGCGCCGCGCTCAGAGTCGCGCTGCTGCCGGGATCGCGGCGGATGGAGATCGCCGCACTTCTTCCGGCAATGCTCGAGGCGGTGTCGATCCTGCGGCGCGAGCGCGATGTGGAGGCGTACGTGATTCAGGCTCCGACGATCGACCATGATGAGCTCGAGCAGGTCATGGCCCGGTCGGGTGTTCAGGTGCCGATCCTCCCGCACGATCGCGGCGAAGGGATTGCGGCGGCCGACGTCTCGCTCTCGTCGTCGGGTACGGCTACTCTCGAATCCGCGGTTCTGGGAACGCCGGTCGTCGTCATGTACCGACTGAGCCGGGCTACGTATGCACTTGCCAAAGCCCTGGTTCGGCTTCCGTACTTCAGCCTCGTCAACATCGTTGCAGGCAAGAGGGTTGTCCCCGAGCTCATCCAAGGCGAAGTCACCGGCTCACGGATCGCCGCCGAGGTTCGCATTCTCATCGAGCCAGGTAATGCCGAGCGGGTGCGGGCAGAGATGCTGGAAGTGCGGGCGAAGCTCGGTGGTGCGGGAGCGAGCCGGCGGGCCGCGGAAGAAATCCATAAGATGGTCGCTCGATGAAAGCGCTGCGCCGTCTCTACGGCTACCTGCGACCCTACAAGTCGTGGGCATTCGTCGCGTTCGGCTCGATGATCATCTTCGCCCTGACGCAGACGGTGCTGGCGGTGCTCGTCCAGCCGCTCTTCGACGACGTGCTGAGCCCGCCGTCCGTCCGGCAGGCGGTCGACGAACGACCCGCGCGTGACTCATCGGTCAAGCGTGCCCTGGCAGAGTCGCTCCTCAATCGCGACCGGCCGGAGGGGGAGCGCGGCCTGCTCATCAACACCTTCGACAGAGTGAAGGGGAGGTATGACCACTGGTGGGACTCCGATCCCTCACTGAAGTGGAAGCGTGTATTGACGATTCTGCTGCTCGTCTTCGTCGTCCGTGCAATTACGTTGTTTCTCTCCGAGTACTCGTTTCAGAAAGTCGGGCTGTCGACGGTCCGCGATCTGAGGAATGAGCTCTATGAACGGATGATCAACCAGAGCCACCGGTTCTTCACCGAGCGTTCGACAGGCGAGATGGTCAGCCGCGTCGTATCCGACGCCGATGCGATTCAGGCCGCCGTCTCTACCCGCATGGGTGACCTGCTCCAGGAGTCGGTGACGCTGGTCGGGTTGACGATCTACGTGTTCATTCTGAATCCCGTCCTGGCGCTGGTCAGCTTCATCGGTGCACCGCTCATCGTCACGCCGGTCGTCCAGTTCGGAAAGCGTCTGAGGCGAACGACACATCGCTCCCAGGAGAGGATGGCGGAGATCGCGACCATTCTCGAAGAGACGATCCGCGGCGTCCGCATCGTCAAGTCGTTCACGATGGAGCCGTTCGAGGCCGCACGCTTCCGCGAGGCGACACGCAAGCACCTTCGCTGGAACCTCAAGGCCCAGAAGATCCAGGCTCTCACCTCGCCGGTCATGGAACTGCTTTCGGCGGCCTGCATGATTGCGCTGTTCACCTACGCACAGTCGCGGATTGCTGCAGGACAACTGACCACGGGGGAGTTCGCCAGCTTCCTGACGGCACTGGCCCTGATGTATTCACCCATCAAGAAACTCAACAAGGTCAATCTCTCACTGAATACCGCCATTTCGGCCTCCGAGCGAGTGTTCCGGATGCTCGATGTCGACAACGAGGTGAAGGAACGGCGCGACGCCATCGAGCTGAAGGACGTAGGCCGCGGCATCCGCTACGAGAACGTCTCCTTCACCTACGACACAGCGCAGACAGGAGCGGAGAAGTCGAGACCCGCGATGGTCCTCAGTGACATTCAACTCGACATCGCACCGGGAGAGATCGTCGCTCTCGTCGGTGGCAGTGGCGCGGGCAAGTCGAGCCTCGTGAATCTTCTGCCGCGGTTCTACGACGTGACCGCGGGACGGATCACGATCGACGACATGGACATCCGTGACGCGGGCCTCGTGTCGCTGCGCAGGCTGATGGGCTTCGTCACGCAGGAAGTGGTGCTGTTCAACGACTCGATCCGCAACAACATCGCTTATGGCCGCGCGGATGTCGACGAGAGTGAGGTGATCGCGGCAGCCAGAGCCGCGAATGCGCACGACTTCATCGCCGCCCTGCCACGCGGCTACGATACCGAGATCGGGCAGAGCGGAGTGCTCCTGTCCGGCGGTCAGCGGCAGCGTCTAGCCATCGCGCGAGCGCTCTTCAAGGACCCGCCAATTCTCGTTCTTGACGAAGCAACCTCGGCGCTGGACACCGAATCCGAACGACTCGTCCAGCAGGCGTTGATGAACCTGATGCGCGGACGTACCACTCTCGTCATCGCGCACCGGCTCTCCACCATCCGCAGCGCTCACAAGATCGTGGTGCTCGACAAGGGCTCGATCGTTGAAGTCGGGACCCACGATCAGCTCCTCGAACGTCGCGGCGTCTACCGCAAGCTCTACGACCTCCAGTTCGTGGATGACGAGACGGCCGCCGTGGAACGGACGGAGGGCTGATCGCCGTCTCGCGATAGACTGCGCCTGCCATGTGGCTCCTCTCCCTCGTCAGCTCGCTGTTCCTCCGGTTGCTCCATGCGAGCCTTCGCGTCCGGCATGTTGGCCTGTCCCGAATCAGACGGACGCCGCAGTACATCCTCACCTTCTGGCACATGCATCTGCTGCTGATGCTGCATGCGCGCTACAGGAAGCCGATCTCGGCCCTGGTATCGCAGTCGAAGGATGGGGAGATCATCGCTCGTGTCTTCAACTGGTACGGTGTGAGCTCGGCGCGCGGATCTTCGACGCGCGGCGGAAGTGCTGCGCTGCGAGACATGCTCCGGCTCGCGAGAGGGGGCAGCAACCTCGCGATCACACCGGATGGGCCGCGAGGTCCGGCGCGAATCGTAAAGCACGGCGTCGTCGCCACGGCGCAGGCGACCGGCCTGCCGATCCTTCCGGTCGCGTTCATGGCAAAAAAAAAAAGCGTTTGCGCTCCTGGGATCGGATGATCG
>DASVLC010000210.1:0-7227 GCA_036385045.1 Thermoanaerobaculia bacterium
CTCGACGAACATACGGACCGTCTCGCGCGCTTCTTCCTCGACCGGCAGAGCGAGCAGCTCGCGACGGGAGAGGCGATTGACGACATCGCGATCGGCAACCTCACCCTTGCGGACAAGGACGTCGCCGGTCTTGAAGTCGACGACATCGCGCTGCAGCTTCTGATCGCTGAGCACTTCGCCGATCTTCTTGTTGCGGGCGTCGGTGATGATCCGGATCTCATCCTGGATGTTCCGGTTCATCCGCTCGATCTCGCCCTCTTCGATCGACTTGGCGCGCATGTCCTTGTCGACACCCTTGCGCGAGAAGATCTTGACGTCGACCACGGTGCCCTCGATGCCCGGGGGCGTCTTGAGGGAAGCGTCGCGAACGTCGCCGGCCTTCTCACCGAAGATCGCGCGAAGCAGCTTCTCTTCGGGCGTCAGCTGGGTCTCACCCTTCGGCGTTACCTTGCCGACCAGGATGTCGCCCTGCTTGACCGTGGCGCCGATGCGGATGATGCCGCTCTCGTCGAGGTCGCGCAGAGCAGACTCGCTCACGTTCGGGATGTCACGTGTGATTTCCTCGGGCCCGAGCTTGGTGTCGCGGGCCTCGATCTCGAACTCCTCGATGTGGATGGAGGTGTAGTAGTCCTCCTTCACCAGCTTCTCGGAGACGAGGATGGCGTCCTCGAAGTTGTTGCCGCGCCACGGCATGAACGCGACCAGCACGTTACGGCCGAGCGCGAGCTCACCGGCGTCAGTGCAGGGACCGTCAGCCAGGACCTGGCCCTTGCGGACCCTCTGCCCTTCACGAACGACAGGCTTCTGCGCGATGCAGGTGTTCTGGTTGGAACGCTTGAACTTGATGAGCTGATAAATGTCGGCGCCGAACTCCTTGGTGGCGCCGGTCTCGACGTCTTCCGCCTCGACCCGAACGATGATGCGGTTCGAGTCGACCAGGTCGACGACGCCGCCGCGCTTGCAGACGACGACAGCGCCGGAATCACGCGCCACGACATTCTCCATTCCGGTGCCGACCAGCGGCGACTCAGTGCGGAGGAGCGGGACCGACTGGCGCTGCATGTTCGCGCCCATCAGTGCACGGTTCGCGTCGTCGTTCTCGAGGAACGGAACGAGCGATGCTGCGACCGAGACGAGCTGCTTGGGTGAGACGTCGATGAAGTCGACCTTCTCGCGCTCGATGGAAACGAAGTCTCCCGACTGACGCGCGATGACGCGGTCATGAACGAGATTGCCATCGTCGTCGAGAATGACGTTCGCCTGAGCGATCGTGTAACGCTCTTCGTCCCACGCCGACAGATAGAACGCGTATGGCTCAGCCTCGGCGGCCTGAAGCATCTGCTTCTTCGCCTTCCCTTCGAGCTGAGCGTTCTCCTTGGCGATGCGGCTGTTCTCCTTCTGGAGTTCCCGCTTCTCGACGATCTGACCGAGCTGGAAGCTCGTGTCTCCGACCTTCATGACGCGGTAGTGGTCGAGCACCCGCGCTTCCTGCACCTTCTTGTACGGCGACTCGATGAAGCCGTACTCGTTGATGCGGGCGTAGCAGGCGAGCGATGAGATGAGGCCGATGTTCGGACCTTCAGGCGTCTCGATCGGACAGATGCGGCCGTAGTGCGTCGGATGGACGTCGCGGACTTCGAATCCGGCGCGCTCACGCGAGAGTCCACCCGGCCCGAGGGCGGAGAGACGACGCTTGTGCGTGACTTCGGACAGCGGATTCGTCTGGTCCATGAACTGCGAGAGCTGCGACGAACCGAAGAACTCCTTGATCGCCGCAATGACCGGCTTGGAGTTGATCAGATCGTGCGGCATCGCGGAGTCGATGTCCTGATGGACCGACATCTTTTCCTTGATGGCGCGCTCCATACGGACCAGACCGATGCGGAACTGATTCTCGAGGAGCTCGCCGACTGCACGGACGCGGCGATTGCCGAGGTTATCGATGTCATCGACGCGTCCAACGTCCTTGCGGAGTCGGAGCAGGTAGTTGATGACGACGTAGAAGTCCTCCGGCGTCATCGTCTTCTGCGTGACGGGTGAGTCCAGATCGAGCTTGATGTTGAACTTGAAGCGTCCGACGCGCGAGAAGTCGTACTTGCGCGAGTCGAAGAACATCCCCTCGAAAAGAGTCTTGGCCGACTCGAGTGTCGGGGGGTCGCCCGGGCGCATCCGGCGGTAGATCTCGATGATCGCCGCTTCGAACGACTTCGCCGTGTCCTTGCGGACCGTGTTGAGCAGGATGTCGGAAACGAGATCCCACTCCGGGAAGATGACGTCGAACTCGGTGATCCCGCGATCGCGGAGGACTCCGGCCCAGTCGGCCGGCACGTTCTCGCTCGCCTCGAAGAGCACCTCTCCGGTGTTGACGTCGACGACGTCTCCGAGGAAGACGGCCTTATCGAGAGCGGAGAAGTCGACCTTCGCGGTGGCTTCGTTGTTCTTGGTGAGCGCGTCGGCCATCTTCTGGTCGAGCTTCACTCCGGCGAAGACGGTGCGGACGGCGCGACGGCCGCGGATCGAATGACGCTCCTTCGCCTCTTCCTGGTCGAGGACGCGGCGGTCGAAGACCAGCTGCGCGCCATCGTCGGCAAGACGGACTCTGATCGGTGTGTAGAACTGACGAAGGATCTCTTCGTCGGTGGTGAGACCGAGCGCGCGGAGGAAGACCGACCCGAGGAACTTCCGCTTGCGGTCGATACGGACGTAGAGGATGTTCTTCTGGTCGTACTCGAACTCGACCCAGGAGCCGCGGTACGGGATGATCTTGGAGAGGAAGGTGTGCGCACTCTCCTTGGTGAAGAAGACTCCCGGCGAGCGGTGCAGCTGGGAGACGATGACGCGCTCGGTTCCATTGATGACGAAGGTCCCGTTGTCGGTCATCAGAGGAATGTCGCCGAAGAAGACTTCCTCTTCTTTCGCGTCTCGCATGTGCTTGACGCCGGTGTCGGGATCTTTGTCGTAGACGAAGAGGCGGAAGGTGACCTTCAGCGGAACGCTGTAGGTCATGCCGCGCTCCTGGCACTCCTCGACCGAATACTTCATCTGCAGGTCGACGGGGTTGCCGCAGATGTCGCAGACCTCGACCCGGTTCTTGTTGATGACGCCGCACTGTCCGCAGTTGACGGTTTCTTCGTGCGGATGATCGGTGATGATCTTCGATCCGCAGTTCGCACACGCCATCCGGAGGTGCTCGAGGCCCTTGAGCTGGCCACATTTGCACTCCCAGTTGCCGATCGCGAAGCGGACGAAGTCGAGTGAACAGGTCTCGCGGAAATCGCTGAAGGGGAAGACGCTGGTGAAGACCGACTGAAGGCCGGTGTCTTCACGCTCCTCCGGAAGGAGGTTCATCTGCAGGAAACGGTCGTAGGACTTTCTCTGTACATCGATCAGATTCGGCAGCGCCATATAGCTGCGAATCTTCGAGAAGTCGTGACGAACCGGCTCCTGTTTAGGCATGGCTCCGTTCATTCGGTGGTGACTCCTTCTTTCGTTGTCGGTTGTCAGTTGTCTGCTGCCGGTACCAAAGGGGCTGCTGTCCCTCGAGAACCGGCGACCGAAAACCGATAACCGAATCACGTGTAGGCGAGGTCACCCGGCAGGCTACGCACGGGTGATTGCACGCGATGGTGGGTCTCGGTGAAAGGGCCGCTCCCCCCCTTTCAGACCCGGTGAGATGAACGCAGAACGCAGAGCCCGGAATGAGGAACTAGAAAAGGGACGCCGTGATGACGGGCCGTTTACTCGTTTCCACGTTCTGTGCTCTGCGCTCTGCGTTCATGTGCTTCCAGAAACGACAAATCCGGGCGACGCGTTTCCGCGCCGCCCGGCAATCAGTAAAACGAGATTACTTGACGCTGACCTTGGCGCCGGCCTCTTCGAAGGCCTTCTTGATCTTCTCGGCCTCGTCCTTGGTCACACCCTCTTTGATGGTCTGAGGAGCGCCCTCGACGAGGTCCTTCGCTTCCTTCAGGCCCAGCGCGGTGACTTCGCGGACAGCCTTGATCACGTTGATCTTCTTGTCACCGGCGCTCTCGAGCACCACGGTGAACTCGGTCTGCTCTTCGGCGGCAGCCGCCGGGGCAGCCGCACCGGCAGCCGGAGCCGCCGCAACCGCCGCGGCAGCGGCGGACACACCAAAGCGATCTTCGAGCGCCTTGACGAGGTTCGAAAGGTCGAGCACCGTCATCGACTCAATCTGCTTCACGAAATCTTCAGTCGAAATAGCCATTTCAGCCTCCAAATGTCTTTCTTTTAGAAATTCAGTATCCAAAGGCGAGCCACCGGGGACTCGCGCGTTCCGTTACGCTGCTTCTTCCCCGCCGCCGTCGCTCTTCTGCTTGGCGATCTGGTCCACGACGACCGCGAAATTGCGAATCGTGCCGTTGAGCACGACAGCGAGCCCGCGGATCGGGTGCTGCATCAGATACAGCAGTTTCGAGAGGAGCTCCTCGCGAGACGGCAGATTCGCGATGTTCTGGATCTCGGTCGCCGGCAGAACCTGACCAGCCAGCATCGCTCCCTTGAACTGCACCGTGGGAACGTCCTTGGCGAACTTCGTCAGGACCTTTGCGAGAGCGACCGCGTCGGTCGTGTTGTACGCGACCGCGGTCATGCCGCTGAAGTATCCGGTGAGCTTGGTCAACGGAGTGTCTTTCACGGCGATCAGCGCGAGGGTGTTCTTGATGACTACGTACTCGGAACCCGTCTCACGGACCTGCCTGCGCAGCTCGGTCACCTGAGGAACGGTGATCCCCTTGAAGTCGAGTACGAACGCGTTGGTAGCGCTTCCGATACCCTCGGAGAACGCGGAGATCGCTTGTGCCTTCTGTTCGCGATTCTTCATGCTTTCTCCTATTCCGCCTTCGTCTCGAGTACGGTCGGATCGATCAGCACCGAGGGACTCATCGTCGCCGAGACGTAGATCGAACGAACATACTTGCCTTTGGAAGCGGACGGTTTGGCTTTGCGTACTGCATTGATGACTGCCGATGCGTTGTCGCGAAGCTGGTCCGCGGTGAAGGAGATCTTTCCAACCGGAACGTGAATGATCGCCGTCTTGTCGACGCGGAACTCCACCTTACCGGCCTTGATCTCCTGAACCGCCTTGCCGACGTCGAACGTGACGGTACCGGTCTTCGGGTTCGGCATCAGTCCGCGGGGACCGAGAACTTTGCCGAGCTTTCCAACCGAGCGCATCATGTCCGGGGTAGCGATGACGGCGTCGTAGTCGAGCCATCCACCCTGGATCTTCTCGACCATTTCTTCGCCACCGATGAAGTCGGCTCCCGCTTCTTCCGCTTCCTTCTGTTTCTCGCCCTGGGCGATCACGAGGACGCGCTTGGTCTGGCCGGTGCCGTGCGGGAGCAGGGTCGTACCTCGGACCATCTGATCGGCGTGCTTCGGGTCTACACCGAGAAGCATCGACAACTCGACCGTCTCATTGAACTTGGCGAATGCGAGCTGCTTGAGCAGCCCGAATGCCTCGTCCAGCTGATACGGACGGCCTTCGATCTTTTCGGCCGCAGCACGATACTTCTTGCCGTGTCTGGCCATTTCACCTCCGTAGTGCAAGCGGCAGTGAACGACTGCCTCCTACGTTGCTGGTTTGCCTCAGCTACGCGCTGGGGCGCCTCTTTGGGAATTGAAAATTGAAAATTGAAAATTGAAAGAACCAGGCGGCTTTTCAATTTTCAATTTTCAATTTTCAATTCCGCTTCACCGACTAGTCGGCGATTTCCATTCCCATGCTTCGGGCTGTTCCTTCGACCGTCTTCATCGCAGCCTCGAGGCTCGAGGCGTTCAGGTCGGGCATCTTGGTCTTCGCGATCTCTTCGACCTGCTTGCGCGTGACCTTGCCGATCTTCGTCTTGTTCGGCACGCCGGAGCCCTTCTGGATGCCGGCCGCCTTGAGCAGAAGAATCGCCGCGGGCGGGGTCTTCGTGATGAAGGTGAACGAACGGTCAGAGAAGACCGTGATCACGACCGGGATGATGAGCCCGTCATCCTTCTGAGTGCGTGCATTGAAGGTCTTGCAGAACTCCATGATGTTCACGCCGTGCTGACCGAGCGCAGGACCGACCGGCGGCGCCGGCGTGGCCTTGCCGGCCGGAATCTGGAGCTTGATGTATCCACTGATTTTCTTTGCCATGACGAATCCTTGGTTGTCAGATGTCGGTTGTCCGATGTCGGTGCGTCAGGCAACTGACAACCGACAGCTGATAACGATTGATGGTTACTACCTCTTGTTGCCGCCTGCCGCCTGTTCCTCACTGGGATCGAAGCGATTCACCTGCAGGAACTCGAGCTCGACCGGAGTCGAACGCCCGAAGATCGTGACCATCACCTTGAGTGTGTTGCGGTCGAGGTTGACCTCTTCCACCACACCGGTGAAGTTCGAGAACGGGCCGTCGATGATCCGGACGTGCTCGCCGTGCTCGTAGACATGCTTCGGTTTCGGCTTTTCCTTCGTCGTCACGACCTGGGTGAGGATCTGATCGACCTCTTCCTGGGAGAGCGGCGTCGGCTTCTTCCCGGTGCCGACGAAGCCGGTCACCTTAGGGGTGTTCTTGACCAGATGCCAGGCATCGTCCGACATCTCCATCTCGAGCAGGATGTAGCCGGGGAAGAACTTGCGCTGGACCTCGCGCTTCTTTCCCCCTTTCATCTCGATGAGCGTTTCGGTAGGGATCTTGATCTCGCCGAACTTCTCGGTCATGGAGAGCGCGTCGATGCGCTGCTGGAGATTTTCCTTCACCCGCTCCTCGAAACCCGAGTAGGTGTGGACGATGAACCACTGTTTCTGGCCGGTTGCTTCCATGAATTAAGCTCTCGCTCCGAATCGCTGCAGCAGCCAGAGGACGGAACGGCCAAACGCCTCGTCACAAGCCCAGAGAAAGATGGCGAAGACGATCGTCGTCGCGATCACGACCCCGGTCGTTCCCACCACTTCGTTCTTTCCCGGCCAGGTGACCTTCTTCATTTCGCCCTGGGTCTCACGGAGGAACTCGCGCGTAGTGAGCCACCACCGCTTGGGTGCAGGAACGACTGAGTTGTTCTTTTCTGCTGCTTCCATCGATACCCCGGAGCAGCTGTCAGCCTTCAAGGCCGGGAGAAAAGGCGAATCTTCCACCCGTTCGGTGCGGCTGCGAACTGACGCTGCAATGAATTTGGCAGGCCAAGAGGGACTTGAACCCCCAACCTGCGGTTTTGGAGACCGCTGCTCTGCCA
>DASVLC010000211.1:0-4975 GCA_036385045.1 Thermoanaerobaculia bacterium
CCGAGCGGGTGGCGGGTGGGTGGCGAGGGATCCCTGACTCGACGACCCGGAAGAGTGCGGGCGCACTTCTGTCATAGGGCGATGCAGGGCGCTAGGCGTCGGCAAGGGATCCCTCTCCGTCCTCCGCCCCTCCCGCCCGCACACCCACCCACGGGGCTCCGGCGGCTCGGGATGACAGGCGGGCTTGCGTTGAGTGGCACACGGTACCTTCTGCCAGACTACGCCCGAAAAACTGTCATCCTGAGCGTAGCGTGAGGATCTGGGTGGGCGGGCGGTGCGATGCACGCGAATGGCACCACCCATCCACCCAGATCCCTCGCTACGCTCGGGATGACAAGCTGCTATTTCCTTCTGATTTTCTCGAGAAGTGCCCAGCTCTCGCCGTGCCCACCCCCCTCACCCTTGCCGCAACCCCATCCCCGCCGACAAAACCGTCGAAGCCAGAAGTGGCAGCCGTACTTCGAGCCGGGGCGAGAGTCTGTCGCCTAACGCGAACGAGTGACCCGTGACCGTGATCAGCCACGCCTCAGGCGCCGAACCCCAGAGCTGACGCACGAGAGTGAGGAGCGCCTGCGGCGTCAGATGATGCGCGAGGACGGCACCTGCCGGATCGCATGTCACCCGGTGGCAACGCACTTCGCCCGCCGTTCCTTCGCGCGAGGCATCGACGAACAGCACCACATCATGCGCCTGGACGGCCTCGGCCATGTCGAAGTCGAGCTGATGCGCCGAGATGATGTCGATGTCAGCGTCCAGGTCGGCGTCCAGCTCCCGGAGCCTTCCGACCAGCTGAGGTCCCAGCGCGTCATCCGAACGGATCGTGCTGCCGAAGCCGATCATGAGGACGGAGCGAGCCATCTGGCACCTCACGAGCGCGCCAGTTCGTCGACGAGTTGGCCGTCCGCTCCGATCAGTTGTAGCCGGATCGCGATCTCGCCCATCGCGTGCGTCGAACAGCTGAGACAGGGATCGAACGCCCGGATTACCGCCGACACGCGGTTGAGCATCCCTTCGTTCAGGTTCGTACCATCGATGAACCGCTCGCTGACCTGCTGGATGCTTCTGCCGATCGCAAGGTTGTTATGCCCGGTCGCGACGATCAAATTCGCCTTCACGATGCCGCCGTCAGCATCGACCTCGTAGTCGTGAATCAGAATCCCTCTCGGAGCTTCGATCATCCCGACCCCGCGCATAGCGTTTACACCAGCCGTCGCACGAACGTTGTCATCGAGAAGCGCATCGTCGCCCAGAAGCTGCTCGATCCGTTCGAGCGAATGAAGGATCTCGATCAGCCGGGCGTAGTGAAAGAGAAATGCGCTGTGCGCCGGGTGACCGAACGTGCCGCGGAATTCAGTGAGCTCGGCATCGGCCAGTGGAGTCCCGCAGCGATCTGCGACGTTCAGCCGTGCGAGAGGTCCGACCCTGTAGGCGCCGGCGGCCGCACTGCCCGACGGGATGAAGTACGGCGCCTTCATGTAGGACTCCGGCAGACTCGCCTCGCCGATCCACTCGCGGTAATCGTCAGCCGCGATTCCGTCCGCAAGAATCGCTCCGTCGCTGTCACGGAAGCGCAGCGCCCCCTCGTAGAGCTGCAACCCGCCTCGGCTGTCGACGAGAGCCGCTGAAGGGAGCGGCGCCGAGCCGAACGATTCGATCTCGGCGTTCCATTTGCCGAGGGACTGCTTGAACATGTCGAGCGTTCGCTGTGCGATCGTGCGGGCCGCCGGAAGACCTGAGAGCAGCCGGTCGCGCACGGCTGCTGCCAGCGGCGCGGAGACGCCGCCGGGAACGATGCCTGCCCCATGCACCCGCTCCCGTGCGATTGCCTCGACGAGATGAAGGCCGAATTTGCGCAGTTCGATCCCATCACGGGCGAGCTCCGGATGTGCAGCGATCAGACCGAGAACGTTGCGGGTCGCCGGATCGGAATCCATCCCGAGGAGCAGGTCGGGAGCCGACAGGTAAAAGAAGCTGAGCGCGTGGGATTGCACGATCTGCCCGTAGTGAACGAGCTCCCGCAGTTTCGCAGCGCTTTTCGGGATACGCACCGCCATGATCGCCTCGCACGCCTTCGACGAGGCGAGCATGTGGCTCACCGGACAGATACCGCACACACGTGCGGTGATCGCCGGCATCTCGTAGTACGGACGTCCCGCGGTGAACTTCTCGAATCCACGCACCTGCGTGACATGGAACTCCGATCCTGCGACGCGACCGGCGTCATCCAGCTGAATCGTGACCCTGGCGTGTCCTTCGATTCGGGTGACAGGGTCGATCGTTATGCGCCTCATCGTCAGCTCCTCATCCGAATGCGACCGGACCCGGGTCCGGTTTGCGACCTTCCAGCAGAGCCGTCAGGACCGCACCGATCGTCTTTGCGGGAGGGGGACAGCCCGGAAGCGTGAGATCGACCTTGACGAACTCCCGAACCGGACGCGCCTCCTTCAGCAGCATCGGAACGCCGCGCACCGGAACCTCGCCTCCCGACGTCGCATCGTCGACATAGATCGCCTGAAGCATCTCGTTCGGCGGAATGTTGTTACGCATCGCGGGAACGTTCCCTGTTACGGCACAGTCTCCGAGTGAGACGAGCAGCGCGGTGCGCTGCCTGATCTTCTGAATCTTCTCGAGATCGTCCTGCGAGCTGACGGCGCCTTCGACCAGCGTTACATCCACGCCGTCAGGGAACTCGCTGGCATCGACG
Source organism: Thermoanaerobaculia bacterium (assembly GCA_036385045.1). Lineage (GTDB taxonomy): Bacteria > Acidobacteriota > Thermoanaerobaculia > Gp7-AA8 > Gp7-AA8 > QHVT01. The sequence continues at coordinate 2,705 of DASVLC010000211.1, forward strand.
AGAGGTCCGTAAACGAGGTCGATCTTCTTTGCCAGCGAAATGATCGCCGCGTCAAGGTCGAGCAGCGACATGTGGCATCCGGAACAGCCGTCGAGCCAGACCGTGGCGACTCTGACTTTCTTCACGCTTCCGCTCCTCTCCGCCGCACCAGGGCCGACAGCCTTTCGGTGTCCTTGGTCATCTCGCCGGCCGCGCGGCCTTTCTCGGAGAGTGCTCCGGTCGGGCATGCCTGGACGCACTTGCCGCAGTCGGTGCAGGAGGACGACGTCCCCCATGACTGGTTCATGTCGCTGACGACCATCGAGCGGCTCCCGCGCGCGGCCACCTGCCAGACATGTGCATGCTCGAGCTCCGCACAGACGCGAACGCAACGGGTGCAGAGAATGCAGCGGTTGTGATCGAGCACGAAGCGTGGGTGCGAGAGGTCGGTCTCGTGTTTCGGAAAGTTGTATGCGTAACGGACCGTCGAGATGCCGAGAGTCGTGGCAAGCGACTGCAGCTCGCAGTGCCCGTTCGACACACAGACGGCGCAGACGTGATTACGCTCGACGAAGAGCAACTCGACGGTCGTCCTGCGATAGTGCGCGAGACGCGCAGAGCTCGTCGTCACCGACATCCCTTCCTGGATCGGAGTGGTGCAGGCCGGCAGCAGCCGATCGGTCCCCTGCACCTCCACGATGCAGATGCGGCAGGCGCCGATCGAAGTCACTCCTTCGAGATCACACAGCGTCGGGATTGTCTTGCCGCTGGCCCGCGACGCCTGGAGGATCGTCTGCCCCTCGGTGGCGTGAATGAGCTCCCCGTCGATGCGGATCGTGATCTTCTTGCTGGGCAAGGGCGGCTCCTCTCTCTTTCCTGGGCGGCGCGTCAGTTCTCGTGTGAAAACGTCAGATCACACCGAAGACATCTCTGCACTTCCTCGAGTGCTTCTTCTGCTGCAAGAGCGCAAACGACCTCCGAGGTCGACCCGACGCGATCGGCCACATCGAGCATCCGCCCGCTCTGACGCCGGCTCGCAGTCGGATTGACCGGGACCACCTGCCCGAACGCGAGTTCGCGGAACATCTCCATCCAGCGGTCGCTCTCCATCAGCTGGCGGTCGATGTTGCGCGCAGCCGATTTGCCGAGCGCCATCGCACTGGTGACGTTCGAAGCACCGCTGGTCACGTCTCCGCCGGCATAGAAGCGAGCACGGCTGGTCTCCAGAGAAAAGCGGTTCACCTCGATCGTTCCGTTCTCACGGAGCCGGAGGCCTGAGCTTCGTGCAAAGCCTGCGTCGACCGTTTCTCCCACGGCGAAGATCACCGAGTCGCACTCGATGCGCTGGATCTCGCCCGTAGGAACTGGCCGGCGCCGGCCCGAAACGTCGAACTCACCAAGCCAGGTCTTCGCGACCTCGATCGCCTTCACGTTACCCGACTCGTCGCCGATGATCCGGTGCGGAGCGACGAGAAAGACGAAACTGGCTCCCTCGTCGCGCGCGGCGCGCGTCTCTTCCTCGATCGCCGGCATGTCCTTCCGCTCACGCCGATAGAGAATCGTCGCTTCCGCCCCCATCCGCAGGACCGTACGTGCCGAGTCGATCGCAGCATTGCCGCCTCCGATGATGGCGACCCTCCGTCCGATCTCGACCGGTTCTCCCTTCGCCACCTTTTCGAGAAACTCGAGCGATCCGTGAACACCTTTGAGCTGTGCACCCGGCTCCTGAAAGGATGCCTCGTTCCAGGTGCCGATCGAGAGGAAGACGGAATCGAATCCGTCGTCGAGATCGGTGAACGAGAGGTCCTTCCCGATCCGCGTGTTGAAGACGAATCGGACGCCTGCCCGCTCGATCAGCTCGATCTCTCTCTGCACCACATTCTTCGGCAGCCGGTACTCGGGAATCGCGAAACGCAGCATCCCCCCCGCCTCGCGCTGCGACTCGTACACCGTGACGTCGTGGCCGAGCATCGTTAGATAGAACGCCGCGGTCAGACCGGCGGGACCGGCTCCGACGATGGCCACCTTCCGTCCCGTATGTTCCAGCCGTCGCGAGACGATCGCCTCGGCCATGGCATCGAAGCGGTCCGAGAGATACACCTCATCCGCGATGAGACGATGAACCTCGCGCATATTCACCGGCTGGTCGACCATCTGGCGCCGGCAGCGGTTCTCGCACGGATGCTGGCAGACGCGCCCCGTGGAGGCGGGGAGCGGGTTGTCCATCACCACCGATTCGAATGCGTCCTCGAGGCGCCCTTCGTTGTAAAGCTCCAGGAACCGGGGGATGTT
>DASVLC010000212.1:0-14254 GCA_036385045.1 Thermoanaerobaculia bacterium
CTGCTCCAGAGCAGGCTTTCGACCTGCTTGACCACTTCCTCGCTCTTCGACTTGTAGGAGAAATCCTTGAACTCGTACTGGATCCGGAGGCGCTCGTTCTTCTGAGCGGTGAACATGCCGGTCTTCACCAGCTTCGTCGCAAACGGGAGCGCCGTCAGCACGGCGATTCCGATGATCACGAAGAACATCTTCACCTTGTGCGCGAGAGTCCAGGCAAGAATGCGAACGTACTGATCCTCGAGCCAGAGCATCGCGCGGATCGGCTTCGGCTCCTTCCTCTTGAGGAAGTGTGCAGACATGAGCGGGATGAGCGTCAGCGAGGAAACCAGCGAACAGACCAGCGCCAGACAGATCGCGATGCCGACCTCTCCCAGCCAGACGGTCAGCTCGGTCGTCCCACCAATGATCAGCGGGAGAAAGACGATCAGCGAAGTCATGGTCGATGCAACGACAGCCATCGCCACGGCGCCCGCGCCGATGCGCGCCGCTTCCTTCGGATCTTTCTCGGTCCGCTGAGTCCGGTCGATCGACTCGAGCACCACGATGGCGTTGTCGACGAGCATGCCGACCCCGAGCATCAGACCCATCATCGAGAGAACGTTCAGCGTCTTCCCCATGAAGTAGAGGACGCCGCATGCCGCGATCACGGAGAAAGGAATCGACAGCGCCACGATCGCCGTCGACTGGAATCGCCGCAGAAAGAAGAAGAGGATCACGATGGCCATCAGACCGCCGACGAAGCCGGACTGCGTCAGGCCCTTCGCGGCGTTCGTGATCTGCTCTCCCTGGTCATCCCAGGTGAAAACGCTGATCCCCTGGAGCATCGGATCGCTTGCGATGTCCTCGTTGATGACCTTCATCACCGCCCTGACGACATCAACGGTATTGGCCGTCGACTCCTTCGAGACCTCCAGCGCCACCGCGTCCTTGCCGTCGAGCCGGCGCCCGTATTCGATCGGCGGCTCTTCATAGCGGATGTCGGCGATATCCGAAAGGCGCAGACCCCGATCGTTGATCGGAAGATTTCTGAACGCCTCGACCGAGTCGAAGTTGCCGAGTGCGCGCACGCTGTAGCGCATCCCCTGATCGCTCACCTGACCGAGCACCATGTTCGAGGAGGCGCCCTGCATCCGGGTGATCAACCCGCCGAGATCGACGTTATGCTCCTTCACCTTGTCGAGAATCAGATCGATACTGACCTCGCGCGGCGCGACGCCATTGAGCTCGACGCGCGCAACTCCCGGCACGCGGCGCAGTCGGTTGAGCATCCGGGCCTCGATCAGCTCGTAGTTCTGCGAGAGATCGACGTTCTCGGCCGAGATCCGAGCTTGTACGACCGGAATGTCGTTGGTGTTGAACGAGAAGATCCGGACCTGACCGATTCCCGTCGGAAGCGACGGCTTGATCTGATCGACCTTCTCGCTCACCTGCATCCGGATGATGTCGATGTCCTGACCCCAGTCGAACTGCATGAAGATGCGCGCGCTGTCGGCTGTAGACGTCGAGCTGAGCTTCTTGATACCGGAGAGCGTTGCCAGCGTCTCCTCGATCGGCTTGGCGATCTCCTTCTCCACCTGCCATGGATTGGAGTTCGGATACGGGACCTCGACGCCAATGAACGGCGCATCGACCTCGGGTAGAAACGCCAGAGGCATACGGGTCAGCGCAATACCCGCGACGATTACGACGCAGAGCAGCGCCATGATCGTGGTGATCGGTCTCCTGACAGCGAGTGATGGCAGACTCATCGCGTCATCCTTCCTGAGGCATCGCGGCCTGGACAGGAACAGCAGTGTCGTCATCCGAAACGAAGGCGTTCTCGTCAACCGGATAGACCTTGTGATCGAGTAGCGAGTAGACGACCGGGATGACGATGAGCGTCAGAAGCGTCGAGATCGTCAACCCTCCGATGACGGTAATCGCGAGCGGCGCGCGGAGCTCGGCTCCGTCGCCGAGACCGAGAGCCATCGGCAACAGTCCGAGAATCGTCGTCATCGACGTCATGAGAATCGGACGCATCCGGTTCAGGCCTGCCTGGACGAGCGCCTCGACCTTCGGTATTCCCTTCTTCCGCAGCTGATTCACCGCGTCGATCAGCACGATCGCGTTGTTGACCACGATCCCCGCGAGCATCACGACACCAATCATTGCGACGACGCTGATCGACCGTCCGGTGATGGCCAGCGCGATCACGACGCCGATCGCTGCAAGCGGCAGCGTGAAGATGATGACGAACGGATGCAGGAACGACTCGAACTGCGATGCCATGACCAGATAGACGAGGAAGATGGCCAGAGCCATCGCCATCAGCAGCGAGCGCATCGACCGCTGCATCTCCTCTTCCTGCCCGCTGAGTGATGCGGTGACACTCGCCGGAAGCGTCGTTTCCCGGATCACCTTGCGAACGTCGGCCGCGACGCCGCCCATGTCCCGTCCGGACAGGTTTCCAGAGATCACGCCCGCGCGCTTCTGACCGATCCGGCGGATCTCGCTCGGCCCCGACACGAGCCTGATGTCGGCCACGGAGCTGAGGAAGATCGGCCGCCCATCACGCTCTCCGATGATCATCTGACTGACATCGGCGACACTCGCTGCACCCGCTTCGACCGAACGGACGACGATGTCGATCTCACGATCACCCTGGGTGAGCCTGGTCGCGACATTCCCCTGAACCTTGCCGCGCACCGTCGTCGCCACTTGAGAGAGGTCGAGGCCGAGACTCGCGAGCTGCTCCCGATTGAACGTCACCTGCAGCTCGGGATTTCCCAGCTCGGCGGTCGTCTTCACGTCGACGAAGCCCGGTACGCGTTCGACGTTTGCCTTCAGTGCGGCGGTCGCCTGGTGGAGCTCTTCGAGATTGTCGCTGTACACCTCGACTTCGATCGGAGTCCGGAACGTGAAGTACGTCGGACGCTCGAACTTGTAGCGGGCGAGAGGTGCGGCTTCGAGCCTCTCACGGACCGCCGCAATCACTGCTTCTTCGTCCGCGCCGCTCGATCCGGGCTTCATCTGCACCTGCAGGCGCGCGCTGTTCTCACCCTCGGTGCCGGTGGTCGCGAGCGACATGCCCGCTCCGCCCGCGATCGCCGAATAGCTGGCCACGTTCGCCTGAGCCTCGAGCACCGTCGCAATCCCTGCGACGAATCGATCCGTCGACTCGAGCGGCGTCCCCTCAGGGAGCTGAATCTGGAAGTAAAACTCTCCCTGTGTGAATGAAGGGATCAGGTCGAGCCCGAGCCGCGGAACGAGCGCCAGGGCAAATGCAAAGAGCGCCAGGACAACGCCGAGGACTACGAGACGAGCATGCAGGGCGCCCCGCAGTACGCGAGGATAGACGTCCATCAAGAGTGCGATTGCACGATCGAACGTTCTCGACAGTGGCCCGAGCACGAACGCCAGCCCGCGGATGACTGCCGTGACGGCGGTCCGGATCCAGGAGATCACCTTCGCGGGAGCGGTGAAGAAAACGGCCCGGAAAACCCGCCGCACGCGACCTGCCGGCCTGCCGGCTCCGGAGGATGCGTCATCACCCTCGATGCGTGCATCCCTGCCACCCGCCAGAGCCGCCATCATCGGGATCAGCGTCAGCGAGACCGCCAGCGATGCAATCAGCGAGAACGAGACGGTCAACGCCTGATCACGGAACAGCTGGGCGGCGATGCCCTCCAGAAACACGACCGGCAGGAAGACCGCCACGGTCGTGAGCGTCGATGCCACCACCGCCATGCCGACTTCGGCTGCGCCATCCCGCGCCGCGATGAATGCAGAGTCACCCTTCTCGCGCTTCTTGAAGATCGACTCGAGCACGACGATCGCGTTGTCGACCAACATCCCCACCCCGAGGGCGAGACCTCCCAGCGACATGATGTTCAGCGACGTACCGGTCCGGTACATCAGGAAAAACGTCGCGACGATCGAGATCGGAATGGAGACACCGATGATGATCGTGCTGCGAAGGTCCTTCAGGAACAGCAGAAGCACTGCAATCGCGATGATTCCGCCGAGAAGCGCATTGCTCAGCACCTCGTCAATCGAACCGCGGATGAACCGCGACTGATCGACGCCCGTGACGATTTCGATGCCGTCGGGGAGTTCCTTCTTCACACGCTCGAGCCGCGTCTGTACCGCACGCGCGACCGAGACGATATTCGCGTCGCCTTCCTTGTAGAGCGCCAGCTCGACCGCTTCCTTCCCGCCGAACCGCGTCACCACATCGCGCTGCTTGTGGCCGCGCGTAACAGTCGCGATGTCCGCCATGGTCACGTTCCTCCCCTCGCGGGTGAGGATCACCGTATCCATGACGTCACGCACGTTCTGGAACTCGTTGCGTGAGCGCACCAGGTAGCGCGCTTCCTTCTCGTAGAGACTGCCGCCGGCCTGGTTGATGTTCTCCCGTCTCAGCCGCTCATCCACCTGCTGGATCGTCAACCCGAGCAGCGAGAGCTTCCCCTCGTCCACCCGCACTTCGATCTCTTCCTCGAAGCCGCCATTCACCTTGATCGCAGCAACACCATCGGTGGACTCGAGATCCTTCTTGAGAACTTCTTCGGCGACGTAACGAAGCTGGTAGAGATTCTTGCCGCCAGTGAGATAGAGCCGTAGAACAGGATCGTTCGCCGGATCGAACCGAAGAATGACCGGCTTCTCGATCTCCCGTGGAAGGTTGATCAGGTCGAGCTTCTGCCGCACGTCGAGCGCGGCAAAGTCCATGTTCCGTCCCCACTCGAACTCGAGCGTCACCTGCGACAGACCGGGGCGCGAGACGGATGTCAGCCGCTGCACACCGGCGACGATCCCTACGACCTCCTCGACCGGCCGGCTGACCAGCGTCTCGACTTCACCGGGCGCCGCGCCGGGAAAGCGGGTCTCGACCGTCAGCGACGGATAGGAGATGTCCGGCAGCAGATTCATCGGCAGCCGCGTGAAGGACACGAGGCCGAAGATCAGCATCGCAACCGCTGCCATCGAAACCGTCACGCGACGTTTGAGTGAGAACTCGACAAGGTTCATTGGTTGATTCCTTCGTTCGTAGCAAGACCCGGTCGTCCATCGCCGGGGCCGCACCTGGACATAGTCCCGGCGATGAGAGCGGATGCGAGGGCGTCAACGCACACAGCACGCACCGCCCGCCCGGATCCCTGGTCGGGGTGAAACCTCCCGCGACTCGACTTACGACGTCTTGCCGGTCATCACCTTCACCGGCGACCCGTCGCGAAGCGCTCCCTGGCCCGCGATGATGACCCGCTCGCCGGACTTCAGTCCGGTGAGAGCCTCGACGTAGTCACCCTCTTCGACACCAAGCGTGATCTCGCGGCGCCGGGCAACGTCACCATCGATGATGAAGACATGGACCTCGCGCAGCTCACGAACGACGGCTTCGCGGGGAACCCGAATCGCTGCCTGACGCGTCTCACGAACGATGTCGACCGTGACGAACGCTCCGGGTCGAACGACCGCCGGAGGATTCACCGCTTCAATCGTTACCTTGACGGTGCCGGTTGCCGTATCGACCACCGGGCTGATCTGGCGGATTCGACCGTTGAATGTCACCTCATTCGACGCACGCAGCGACAAGCGCACTTCACGCCCGATTTGAAGGGCGATTACGTCGCGTTCCGGCAGGAAGATCCGGGCGATGAGCGGGTCGTAGTCGGTGAGCGTGAAAAGCGAGTCTCCGGGACGGACGTGCTGTCCCACATTGATGACCCGCTCGGTAACCCTGCCGGCGAACGGCGCTCGGATGACCGTCTTGCCGAGGCGCCAGTCTGCCTCGCTCAACTCCTGCTGGGCGACTTCCTTCTCCATGCTGATCTTCTCGTAGTCGCCCTGGCTCATCAGTCCCTTGCCGTGCATCTCGCTCGCACGGGCGTATGCGATACGGGCATTGCTCGCTCTCACGTGTGCCTTCTCGCGGAGGATCTGGGCATCTCCGCGAACCAGAGTCGCCAGCGTCTGTCCCTGCTGGACGAACTGCGATTCCTCGACCATCAGGCGATCGATGCGGCCTTCGGCCTCGGAGACGATCTTCACCTCGTTCTCGGCGACGAGGTTGGCTGTCGAACTGATATAGGAAGAAATTGGCGCGCTGGCGATCGCGGCCACGTTCACCGGCACCGGCGCCTTCTCCTTATCACCGTTCTTCCCCTCGCCCTTCGCAGGAACGGCGGCGCTTTCCGCCTTCGCCTCCCGCGTGGAGAAATAGACGCCTCCGGCCACCAGCACGACGACGAGTGCAACGACCAGCGCTGGAAGCCAGCGCCTTTTCGAGCCTGCCTCTTCGTCCGTCGGGGTCTGCTCCAGTGAAGTCTCCATAGCCATGTCTACCTCCAAAACCTGCGGGTGCTCAGATCGGATTACGTCGAAACCGAGGCTCGGGTTTCAGCGCCGTCACCAGTCACTACGTCCGGGATGCGTCGGAGGTTGACAGCGATCTGCTTTCCGGCGCGCCACCATAAGTCGCCACGGGCGCGAAGGAGTGGAACCGCGCGCGTCAGCGTGCTATTGCCACGGCGCCCAATACACCTGTTCAGCGGGCGTGCGCCTCAGGGATAACCGCTGGGCGTCGGAGGCCTGGCGACTCAGCCCTTCTGGAAAAGCGCGAGGGCCGCTCCCGCCGGATCCTCAATCACGCAGTAGCGCGCTCCTTCCCCGTAGGAACGAATCGGGCTGAGGAGGCGCCCGCCCAGCTCTTCGCAGGCAGCAACACTCGTATCGATGTCGGTGACGGTGACGTACATCAGCCAGACGGCGGGAAGACCCGCATTTCCCTTTCGTGCGTGGCAGATACCGGCGACCGGCGGACCGCCTTCCGGCGACGTCATACAGAAGTCGCTGTAGCCACCCATGTCGACACCCTCACTTCCCCACCCGACGACGCGCGTGTAGAAATCGCGAACATCTTCGGCGTTTTCGACCGTGAGGTCGGCCCACGCAATCGTCCCTGCAACCTGCTTTTCATCGCTCATGTCGGTGTCCGTCCTTTCCTGTCCGACGACCTCATACGTTGGCGTTCTGCCCCGCCAGTTCCTCGAGCTGTAGAGCTGTCCGCCAGTTTCTCATCGTAACGGGCGCGCCCGCGTGACGATCGAGGAGCGATGCCAGCTTCGACTTCCCCGCCCCTTCGGGAAAGTGAATCCAGAGCGCGTCCTCCTTCCCGACGATGCGTTCACCAAGGAGTGCCCGCGCGCGCAACTCCTCCACGGCACTCTCCTTCAGCGTCGCTTTGCAAAGCCCCAGCATTACGCGGTTCGCCTCCCCACGCGATTCCTCGGGAAACGGATTCCGGGCGACGTACTCCGACCAGCGGTGCGCCGTGCGTACGAGAACGGGAATCGACAAACCGAACCGGCGCTCGATCGCACGTTCCAGCTCTCTTTCAAGTGCCACCGCAGATGCCTTCGCCCTGAAGACCACATTACCGCTCTGAATGTATGTCTGAACGGCTGCCCATCCCAGATCCTCGCACGCCAGCCGTAGCTCCGACATCGGAACGCGGTTCGCTCCGCCCACATTGATCCCCCGGAGCAGGGCGATGAAGATCGAACTGGGCATCGTATGGACGGATCGTATCGCGGCACCGGGTCGCTGCACACGCCCTACTTTTGCGCGACCACGACAACATGGTGATGCCCCGCCAGCCGTACCACAGTCCGCTCGATCGCCAGAAGGCGGCTGACCGTGAGTCGCAGCAACTCCTCTGGAGTCTCGTGTCGAAGGTTGGGATAGACGAGCGCGAGAATGTTTCCGCCGTAGCCACGCTCGGCCAGAACGCGGAACTGCCGTCGTAGTTCGGGGAGGATCGATGCAGAGTCGATCATCTCGGTGGGGTCATCCGGATTTCGAGGAGCGCGAACCAGTCGCGGACGGCGAAGTCTGCGCGGCGCTGCGAGGTAGTACGCCAGGTTCGCTGGTGCCAGACGCCACCAGCTCCACTGATGCATCGACGGTCCCACGTATTCGTCCACGTAAAGAATCCCCGTCGATTTCATCGCCGCCTTCGCGAGCTGCAGAACCTCACTCACAGGCGAGAGGTGATGCAGCGCGCCATGAAAAAAGACGGCGTCGAAGTCGTCGGGGTGTTCTCTGAGAAAAGGAATCGCCTCGGCGACGAGATAGCGGATCGAGCCCTCGACACCTTCACGGGACGCTTCACGCTCCGCGAACGCAACGGCTGCAGGCGCTACATCGATCGCGACGACTTCGCGCGCGATGTGATTCTTCACCAGGAAGCGTTCGAGAGCCCCCGTACCACAGCCGATCACCGCACATCGATCGAGCGGCAGGACGGAGCGGAACTGGCGCGCGAACCAGCCGAAAGGCCACTCTTCCGGCGATCCGGTCACCAGCCGGTTCACATGACGCCGCACGTCGCCGTTCGCCAGCCAGAACTGCGAGAGCCGCTCCTGACCGATGTGCTTTTCGACGTCGTCCCAGTACATGGCACCGCCCGGACGACTCGATCGTAGCACCTCGATTGCCTCGGGCGAGGCCTCTATGGTGCGGCGTCGTTCAACGCGCCACGGCGCCGGTGAGGGGGGAGTGTACGGAGGCCAACCTGACGGCATTGCTCACGTCGGGGATTCCATCACCAGACTTGTCGCCCCTCTCCCCGCGATTTTAGCGGGGAGAGGGGGCCCTGAGCGAAGCCGAAGGGCCGGGTGAGGGCTGCGCCATCGGCCACACACGAGCAAGTTGCGGGTGCGGGGGGCGAGACGCCCCCTGCGGACGAGGACGTCCGCGATACGGCAGGCGAGGACGCCTGCGCTACGAACCCCCGTGCGCCTTCGCGCACAACGGCTCGCGTTTCTTTCCCTCAGTCGCGGCGCACCGCCGTCGCTTGCTCAGGATGACAGGCGGGGGTGATCTGAACTTTCAATTTTCAATTTTCAATTTTCAATTTCGCCCTCATCCCGCTCGCGGCGCCAGCGACGCATGCGGGCAGACGTCGACGCAGGTCATGCAGTTCGTACATGCGTCGTGCGTCGACTTCTTCCGGGGATCGACTCCCCAGGCGCAGGTCACGTGGCAAGGCGCCACTCCTGGACAAAGACAACGGCTCTCGTCCCAGCGGATCGTCAACGTCTTCGGCGTTCGCAGGAGTGCTGCCGTGCTTCCGACCGGACAGAGCACCCTGCACCAGATCCGGCGCGGAGCGAAGAACTCGACGGCCAGCACGCCAAGGAGCACGATCGCGGTAAGGGGCGAAATCATCCGCAGGTAGATGATCTCGAGCGGAAGCGACGTAATCGCACGCGGAGCCGAAAGCAGGGCGACAACCGGAAGCGCCGCGAACAGCGAGAGCGCAACGAGCGCGGCGAGCAACGAATATCGCGGCCAGCGGCTTACCCTCCATGACTCGCCCTTCCACTTCGCCGGGACGATCCGCCGTCTCATCCGCCTTCGGCACCTTCTCCTCCCGCAAAAAGCGCGGGGGGGGGAGAAGGGCAACAAGGCATGGGCAAGGAAGGACCGACAAGAGAACCAGATCGTCATGCGGGCCTTCGCGCACAACGGCCCGCGTTTCTTTCCCTCAGTCGCGGCGCACCGCCGTCCTTTGCTCAGGATGACAGGCGGGTTTGAGGGGCAGGGCGTCCAACATCGACGATCCAGCGGAGCGTACGCTACGGGCGTCAGCCTGGGCCTCAGCCCCCGGTTGCCTTCGGCTGGGTCTCGCGCACCCACGTCCAGACCGCGACGGTGGACGGCATGCCGATGATGCTCGCAGCGCAGGCGACGACCTGGTTCAGTTCCTCGCGCGAGACATCGAGAGCGAGCGCCTTCCTCGTGCTGGAGTGCACCGCTCCCTCGCGCATCGCGCCGATGGCGACTCCAAGCTTGATCAGCCGGATCGTTCGTTCGTCGAGCGGCCCTTCGCTCGCCGCATCTCCCATGGAATCCCACGCCTGACGCAGCGTGGGGAACGTCTGACTGAACTCGTCGTAGGTACGCGGCGCCTTCGGCAGCTTAACGTTCATCTCGTCTCCTTACTCGAACGTGAACGGTCGAGTGTCCGGCGCGGGAGCATACAACGGCCCCCTCGCTCTGCCGCGAGGGCCGCCGTCACTCCTCCAGTTGCCCGGCGTCATCGTCGTCAGCCGGCAGTTCGCTCTGCTCCTCCAGCGTCGCGAGCACATCGAGCGCACGCTCCTTGTTCTTCGCGGCGACGAAGACGCGGATGCCGCCCGACCCGAGCATGTAGTGCGGGACGATGCTGCCGGCGAATGGCTGGTCGAGATAGGCCTCGATCTCACTTCCTTCCAGCACGGAGCGGACGAACTCCGCCTGCCGGACGTCGAGAAAACGGGCGAGCACTACCGGTTCGTCTGGATCTGTCATTTTGCGTCTGCTCTGGCGGTACAGTCCGTGGCTATTGTCACCAGACAACCTTCACGGCGGGATACGATGCAATCGTCTCGTCTCGAGTCGCGATGGGCGCCCGCAACAACCGGGCCGTGGCAACGATCATGCGATCGGCCGGATCACGATGGTTCCACACGAGTCGCGCTGCTTCCACCGCGATCTCCGGCGTCAGATCGACGAGGCGAACACGGGGCAGGCTGAGGGCATCCTGAATCCAGCGGAGCACGTCCCGGTCGAACTCGAGCCGCTCTTTCGCGACGAGCATCGCAACCTCCCAGCAACTGATGGCCGAAATGATCACGTCGCTCGCGGCGTCGATCTTCTTTCGCGCGGCCGCGGACAGCCGCCGATCGTCGGACGCCCACCAGATCCATGCGTGCGTGTCGCATACGATCAAGGGCCAGCCTCCCACTCCTCGTCGATCGGTGAGATCAGGTCACCTTGCGAGACGATACTGCCCTTCAACGTCCGGCGTGACTCGATCGGAACGAGGCAGGCGACAGCACGTCCCCGTTTCGTGACTACGATTTCTTCACCCTTCTCCGCAACCTCGTCGAGCAGCGCCAGACACTTCGCCTTGAACTCACCCGCCGGGACGTGACGCTTCTTGCCCATGGTCACAACCTATGGTCACTACGGCGACATGTCAAGCAGTCTGGAGCAAGTGCACCCGCGTCGATGCGGTCCTTCGTCCCCTCGCTGCACTCGCCATCGATTCCCGTTGATGCGAGAATTTCCGGTGATGCCGGATGCTGAGCTCCTTGTCTTTCAGATCACCAGCAATGACTCGAAATGCGACGGTTGCGGTGCCGATCTGTCGCGTGGGCGCATGCTCTTCAAGGAGGGCCCGAAGGGGCTTTGCCTCGAATGCGCCGAGATGGACCACCTCACCTTTCTCGGTGCCGGCGACGCCTGCGTGACGCGCCGCGCGCGGAAGTACTCCCCGATCGCCGTCATCGTCTTGAAGTGGAGTCGCGCGCGTAAACGGTACGAGCGCCAGGGATTACTCGTCACCGAGGACGCGATCGATCGTGCCGAAGAGGAGTGCCTCGGTGATGCGGAACTGCGGGAGCGCCGGCAGATGGCAGCGGCGCTGCGTCGTGAACGTCTGGACGAGGACTACGTCCGCCGCTTCGCAGCCGCGGTGCGGCTACGCTACCCTGCCGCGCCGCGGGATGCCGAGACGAGAATCGCCGAGCATGCGTGTCAGAAGCACTCTGGCCGCGTCGGACGGACCGCGGCCGCGAAAGAATTCGACGAGACCGCAATCGATCTCGCGGTTCGTGCACACATCCGCCATACCCACACGCCCTACGATGCGCTGCTCATGAGAGGCTCGGACCGCGAGTCCGCACGCGCCTCCGTGCGGCGAGAGATCGAAGGGCTCCTCGAGCTGTGGAGAACCGGATGACGATCGGCCGCACCGACTCCTGCCACTGCGGCAGCTGGCGCAAATACAAAAAGTCCGCTTCGACGTAGCGATCCTCCGTCGTGCGCTGGGGCTCGAAGAGGGATGAGCGCGGAGCCCGATATCCCACAGTGCCGATGTCATTTGGTCAGTTGCGCTCAAGGAATTCGATCCAGAGGCCGTGAGTGCTCCCGGGAGGAACGATGAATGAGCGTCCACGCTCGTCAATCCGGATCGCCAGCTCGAGGGATTCAGGCAATCGGATCGCACCGCGCGCGGCCTCGATGCTGCGCACACTCAGAGTCACTCCGACGATCGGTTTCGAGTCGTCTGCCACGAGGCGCGGCCGAATGGCCGGATCGCCGTGTGGGATTTCCTCGTAGCGCGCGACTGCGATCCAGACCGTGTCGATGCCAACGGCAGTATTCGGGTGGTCGAAGAGAGCCGGGTCGTCGGCCACAGGATCGAGGTATTCGATGACGAAGAGCCAGTCGAGGTTCGGCTCATCGAACGTCAGAATGTCGAAGGCCTTGCCGTGGCGCTGGACCTTCGTCTGAGGGTGGCAGCGACGAAAGCCCTTCACATCGTCCGACTTCAGGGCCAGAAAGGCCGGTCCCTCTCCCCGCTCGAGAAACTGCACATACTTCGTCGTGAGCGCGTCGTTGGCCCCTCGCTCCGGCGTAATGAGTTCGAGGTAATCGCCACTTTCGAACTTCGCGAAGGCGTTATTCAGACCGTTCGCATGGACACGTCCCTGCTTCAAACGGAAGCCGAGGTTCCCATACGTGACGCGCGCATCGTCCAGTGACCGGACCGCTACCGCCATGTGGTCAACCGGCGAAGGGGGGCAGACCAGAAGCGCAAGGAGCAGGAGCATCGTCGTTGGTTGCCGGTTGTTCTCTCTATTGCCGTCAACGTAGCACCGGCGGCCGAGGTCGAGCCTCGCACCGCCGGCGGTTCGTGACGTGACGCAAACGCCTGATTACATCGACGACATCGCGTTGAGGAACTCGCTGTTGGTTCTGGTCTTCTCGAGTTTCTCCACGAGGAGCTCCATCGACTCCACCGTGGAAAGCGGCGAAAAGACTTTCCGGAGAACCCAGATGCGATTGAGCTCGCTGCGCTCGAGCAGGAGCTCTTCCTTGCGCGTGCCGGAGCGGTTGATGTCGATCGCCGGAAAGACACGCTTGTCGGAGAGCTTGCGGTCGAGGTGCACTTCCATGTTGCCGGTGCCCTTGAACTCTTCGAAGATGACGTCGTCCATCCGCGACCCGGTGTCGATGAGTGCCGTTGCGATGATGGTGAGCGAGCCGCCTTCCTCGACGTTACGAGCGGATCCGAAAAAGCGCTTCGGGCGCTGCAGCGCATTGGAGTCGACGCCGCCGGAGAGGACCTTGCCTGATGGCGGCACCACGGTGTTGTAGGCGCGAGCCAGACGGGTGATGGAGTCGAGAAGGATGACGACGTCGCGCTTGTGCTCGACGAGGCGCTTCGCTTTCTCGATCACCATTTCGGCGACCTGCACGTGACGCGATGCGGGCTCGTCGAAGGTCGACGAAATGACCTCGCCCTTTACCGAGCGCTGCATGTCGGTCACTTCTTCGGGCCGCTCGTCAATCAGCAGAACGATCAGCGAGACTTCAGGATGGTTCGTCGTGATCGAATTCGCGATCGACTGCAGCAGCATCGTCTTACCGGTACGGGGCGGCGCGACGATGAGACCGCGCTGCCCCTTGCCGACCGGCGCGATCAGATCCAGCACCCGCGACGACATGTGCAACGGCGTCTCGAGACGGATGCGATTCTCGGGATAGAGCGGTGTGAGATTGTCGAACAGAATCTTGTCGCGTGCGACGTCGGGATGTTCGAAGTTCACCGCCTCGACCTTGATCAGCGCGAAGTAACGCTCCCCCTCTTTCGGAGGACGCACCTGGCCCGAAACGGTGTCGCCGGTGCGGAGGTCGAAGCGGCGGATCTGCGACGGCGAGACGTAGATATCATCCGGACCCGGCAGATAGTTGTACTCGGGTGCCCGGAGAAATCCGAACCCGTCGGGCAGGCATTCGAGCACTCCCTCGGAGAAGATCAGTCCCGACTTCTCGGTCTGCACCTGCAGGATTCCGAAGATAAGGTCCTGCTTGCGCATGCCCGACGCGTTCTCGAGCCCGAGGTCCTTTGCGAGCTTCGTCAGATCCGGGAGCTTCATCTCCTTCAGCATCCGGATGTCGAGCAGCTCGGCCGCTGATTGCGCGGTCTTTCCCTTGCCATTGCCGTTGCCGTTTTCACGTGAACGGGGGAGCGGCGTGTCTTCGACGTCGGCCTGCGGCGGCGGCTCGGCAGCTACCGGTTCGACGGCCCTTGGCGGCTCGACCTCGGCCTCGACTTCGACTTCCGCGGCGGCAGCATTCTCCGTTTCGGCGGGCGTCTTCTCGGCGGGCGCTTTCTCGGCTGCTTTCTTGCGCGGAGCGCGTTTCGGCTTCTCTGCCT
>DASVLC010000213.1:0-29106 GCA_036385045.1 Thermoanaerobaculia bacterium
GCTGTCATCCTGAGCGTAGCGTGAGGATCTGGGGGGCGGGCGGTGCGATGCACGTGACTGGCACCGCCCACCCCCCAGATCCCTCGCTACGCTTCTAAGAAACTCCCAATGTTTATGCGGGTTTCATCGCGTGCGGGTGAGGCCAGTCCCGTTGCGCGCGGAGGCGCGCAAGACAATCTAGCCCCCGGCTCTGCCGGGGAGAAAGGGCGGTTCGTCAGGTGCGGCCGCGCAGGCGGCCGCCACAACGCGTGCACCCTCTTGTGGTGACCGCCTCCGCGGTCACGAGTCAGGGAGCAGCCGCTTTCCCCCGGCCGAGCCGGGGGCCAGATTGTGAAGTGCGCCTTCGCGCACAACGGACACCCGTTTCTTTTCCTCATGCGCGCCGCAGACCGCCGTCCTTTGCTTCTAAGAAACTCCCAGTCTTATGAGGTTCCGAGCGCCGCGTAGCGGCCGCCGGATGGTAGCCGGGGGTGCGAAGCGGAGCGGAGCACCCCCGGTTGCCGTGTCCCACCCAGTGTGCCGCGTAGCGGCACCGGACGAGACGCGTGCACTGCCATGTATGGGCAGTGGGCCGGTGCCGCGATGCGGCACAACTGACTTTCGACGATGACCGGGGGTCTGAGCGCATCCGCGCTCAGACCCCCGGCTACTATCCGAAGCCGCTACGCGGCTGAGTGGAAGCCGACTCTCAGCTCAGTTTCTCTCCCTCAGTCGTGTCGCAGCGCGCCGTCCTTTGCTCAGATTGACAGCAAGGATCAACGGCGCTGTGGTTTCCGAGGAACCCCGAGGAACTCCGAGGAACTCCGAGGAACTCCCCCCGTCACCCGGGATTTCTCCAGATACCGATCCCCATCGTCGGCTCTTCGAGTCCGATTTCGAGATGAGGGAGCACGATCTCGGTCTTGTCGCCGTCGAGCTCGTTCCAGAGGCGACGCACGCCGTCGGTCATCGGGTGGTAGCCGATGATGTCGTGAAACACCAGAAAGCGATGCGGATAGCGCCGGTTGATCTCGAAGTCACGCCGTACCCCTTCGTACGAGTGATCTCCGTCGATCATCACGACGTCGACGTGCCCGAGTTTCGCTCGCCAGGCCTCATAGGCTGCCGATTGCGAGTTTCCGAAGAACGTGAGGGTTCCAGCCGGAATGCTCATCGGCAATCCGATCGACTGGGCGTAGAGGTTGTCACAGGCGGCGAGCATGTCGAACCGAAAGAGCCGGCTGAGCAGCGTCAGCAATCCTCCGGTCCAGATGCCGATCTCGAGGAACGAGCGGATTTCGTTCCGTTCGATCCACTCGCAGAACGCAATCAGCTCTTCCCTGTTCTGCAGCACGTGATCGACGCCGGGAATGCCGGTCCTCTCGAAGACTTCGTGAGTCTCCCGGTCCCAGCACTTCACATCGGCGGTCTCGGCTCGAAAATCGCGCATCGTCGGCATGCGTCTATCGCGATCCCCACTCCTGATAGAACTTCCCGTCATTCCGCGCCAGACGCAGCAGCGGTTCGTTAGGCTTGAAGCGGGCGCCTGCTCTGGCCGAGAGGTCTTCGAGCCTCGCGACCACGTACGGAAGTCCGAGGGAGTCGGCGTAGCGCAGCAGGCCACCGCGGAATGGTGGGAATCCCGTCCCCATGATCATCGCGAGATCGAGCTCGCCGGCGGTCGCAACGATCTTTTCGTCGAGGATCAGAGAGGCCTCGTTCACCATCGCGAGGATCATCCTCTCGACCACGACCTTCGGTTCTGCAGGCCGCGGTGTTGCGATGC
The DNA here is from genome assembly GCA_036385045.1 of Thermoanaerobaculia bacterium. Taxonomy (GTDB): domain Bacteria; phylum Acidobacteriota; class Thermoanaerobaculia; order Gp7-AA8; family Gp7-AA8; genus QHVT01. Next base: position 1,766 of record DASVLC010000213.1, read on the forward strand.
CGAGCAGTTTGTAAACGGAGGGATCGGGACCCTTTCTCTTGCCATCGGCATAGAGGTAGAGACCCTTCCCGTTCTTCTTGCCGTGACGGCCGTCGGCATACAGCTTCTCGACGACGCCCGATTTTTCCATCCGCGCACCGAAAGCCTCCGTCAGGATGCCGGCGACTTTCGCCGCGACATCGATGCCGACTTCGTCGAGCAGTGACATCGGGCCCATCGGCATGCCGAAGTCGACCATCGCCTTGTCGAGCGATTCGATCGAGTTGCCCTCCTCGAGCAGAAACGCCGATTCATTCATGTAGGGTCCAAGGATCCGGTTCACCACGAAGCCGGGACCGTCGTTGCAGTAGACGACCGTCTTTCCCAGCTTCCGAGCGAGTGCGGCCACCGTCACCAGCGCCTGATCGGATGTCTTCTCTCCACGGATCACTTCGACCAGCGGCATACGGTCGACCGGATTGAAGAAGTGCATCCCGACGACGTTCTCCGGCCGCTTCGCCTCGGCGGCGATCTGCGTGATCGGAATCGTCGACGTATTGGTCGCGAAGACCGCATCCGGTTTCGCCAGCGCCTCGAACTCCGCCAGCACGCTCCGCTTGACCTGCAGACTCTCGACGACCGCCTCGATGACGACGTCCGCACGATTGAATCCGCTCCAGTCGGTCGACCCGGTGATGCGCGCGAGCTTTCGCTGCATTTCGCCCCGCGTCATCCGCCGCCGATCGACTTTTCTCTTCCAGACCCTCGACGCCGCCTTCATTCCGCCGCCGATCGCATTCCAGTTGATGTCCTTCATCCGGACTTCGGCGTCGGTCTTGTCCGCGACGATCTGGGCGATCCCGCCGCCCATGATGCCGGCGCCGAGGACCCCGACGTAGCTGACGGGCGCGGGCTTCACCGCGGCCGGATCTTTCTTCGACTCTTCCATCAGGAAGAAGAGCCGGACGAGGCTCTGGGCGACCGGATCGGTAACGAGGGGGCCGGCTTCCTCTGCTTCGCGCAGCAGACCGCGCTCGACGGTGGTCGACATCGCATACGACATCACCTCGATCGCCTTCAGCGGAGCGGGATAGTGACCCTTCGTCTGCTTGAGGACCGCCTGACGTGCCTTGTTGAAGATGATACGGCGCGCGAGGGGGTTGCCCTCGATGTAGAACTTCGTGCGCCCCTTCTTCTTCCGTTTGCCACGTGCTGCCAGCTGCTTCGCCACGTCGATCAGGATTCCCGGCTCGACGACTTCATCGACCAGCCCGACCTTCTTCGCGCGGCGGCCATCGAGTGCTTTTCCGTTCAGGATGATGTCGAGAGCCGCAGGCAGGCCGATCAGACGTGGAAGTTTCGTCGCGCCGCCCCAGGCGGGGAAGATGCCGAGCTTGACCTCCGGCAATCCGATCTGCGATTTCGGCGAGTCGGTCATGACTCTCCAGTCGCAACTGATCGCCATCTCGCAGCCGCCACCGAGACAGGCGCCGTCGATCGCGGCTACGGTCGTCTGAGGCAGACGTGCGAGCTTCTGGAACGCTTCCTGACCGAGTCGGACGTATTTCTTCGCGTCTTCCTCGCTCCGCGCCTGGGTGAACTCGGCCACGTCGGCCCCAGCGATGTAGATGCCCGGCTTTCGTGACGCGATGATCACCTTCGTGATTTCCCGTGACACGGCAAGCTCGTCGATGAGCCGGTCGAACTCCTGCATCACGCTCGACGAGAACTTGTTGACCTTCTCTCCCGGCAGGTCGAACCAGACGATTGCAAGATCACCTGCGCGCTCGAGAGTGAACGCGTTCGATGTGGTTGTGGGAGGAAGCGGCTGCGAGCTCAAAGGGACGTTCCCTCGAGCTCATCGGCGTACATCTCATCGATCAGGTGCTTGTACTTCTGGTCGATGTTCTTCCGTTTCACCTTGAGCGACGGAGTGATCTCGTCTTCCTCGATCGAGAAGTCGCGATCGATGAGGGCGAAACGGCGGACCTTTTCCTGCCGGTCGAGGTTTTTGTTGAAGCGGTCGATCTCGTCCTGAAACATGGCAACGACGCGAGGGTCCTTCACGAGTTCCTCGCGTGAGGAGGCCTCGATTCCGTTCGCAGCGGCGTCGCGTTCCATTTTCTCGAAGTTCGGAACGATGAGCGCCGTCAGGTAGCGACGCCGGTCGCCGAGAAGAACGGGCGTTCCGATCAGCGGAGAGCTCTTGAGTAACGCCTCGATCGGCTGCGGCGCTATGTTCTTACCGTAAGCCGTGATGATGATGTCCTTCTTGCGGTCGGTGATCGTGAGGAATCCGTCCGCATCGAGATGCCCGATGTCGCCCGTATGAAACCAGCCGTCGGGGTCGATCGCCTGCGCGGTTGCCTCCGGATTGTTCCAGTAGCCCTTCATGATGTGCGGGCCACGCGACAGGATCTCGCCGTCCTCGGCAATTTTCACTTCGACGCCGGGAATCACCGGACCGACCGTACCGAGCCGTCGCTTATCGGGCCGGTTCACCGCGATCACGGGTGAGGTCTCCGTGAGCCCGTATCCCTCGAGAATTTCCACTCCAGCGCCGATGAAGAACGCCGCCAGCTCTGCCGAGAGCGGCGCGCCGCCGGAGACGACGAACTTCACACGCCCGCCGAGTCGCTGGATGATCTTGCTGAACACCAGCTTGTCGGCAATCGCCGACTTGACCTTCAGACCGAACGGCAGCGGCTTGACCTCGATCCGGTAAGGCAGCCGCTCGGCGGCCACTCCGAGCGCCCAGTGAAAGATCTTCTGGCGCACCGGAGGAGCAGCCGCGACGTTGTCCATGATTCTCGCGCGCATCTTCTCGAAGAGGCGCGGAACGGCGGCGAAAAACTGCGGCTGCACCTCGGCGAGATTGTCGGCCACCTTCAGCACGTTCTCGGCATAGGCGACGCAGCCGCCCTTGTAGTAGTAGATGTAGTCGACCATCCGCTCGAGGATGTGCGAGAGCGGCAGAATTGAGAGTGCGATGTCGCCGGCTTTGAACGGCACGATGTCGCGGACGGTCGTCACGTTGCTCGTGATGTTGCCGTGCGTGAGCATCGCTCCCTTCGGGTCGCCCGTGGTTCCTGACGTGTAGACCAGAGTGGCCAGATCGTCGGGAGTCCGCGATGCGCGCGACTTGTCGAACCAGTCGGTGCCGTTCGCCTGCTCCAGCTTCCGCCCCTTCGCGACGACATCCTGGAAGGTCAGCACCCCCTCCGGAAGCGGAGAAGGGGGATCGCAGACGATGATGCTCTTGAGTGTCGGGACGGTAGAGCGGATCTCGAGTACCTTCTCCAACTGCTCGGCATCCGAGCAGACGACCACGACGGAACCGGAATCGTTGAGGATGTACTTGATCTGCCATCCGAGGAGCGTCGGGTAGACCGGCACGGAGACCGCCGAAGCGCAGAGCGCTCCGAAGTCGCTCATCGTCCACTCGGGCCGGTTTTCCGCCAGGATCGCCACGCGATCGCCGGGGCCGACGCCGAGCTCGTGCAGAGCCGTCGCAAGCCAGCGGACCGTGTCACGGAATTCCGCGACGCTGATATCGATCCATTTCCCGTCCCGCTTGTACTTCATGATCGCCGGACGCTCGATCCCGCAGGTGATCGAGAAGATGTCGTTGAGTGTTTTCGGCTCCTGCATGAGACCCCCTCATCGGTGAAGCACGATAAGCGCCGGATCATAACGCAAGGATTGGGAGCGTATCTGCGAGAACGCCCCGAAATCATCGCGCGAAGCGCTTTGGAGTGCGGCGGCCGCAGACGCCGCTTTCACAAAGCATGCATACGCCCAAAGGTCGCGCAGCTGCCCAGGCGCGCTCGATGTCATTTCAGGGCTGGTCGTACGAGCTGGAAAGCGGCGGCTGCGGCCGCCGCACTCCAAAGCGCTGCGCGCGACGTCTATGGCGCTACGCCGCCTTCAGCCACCGCCACAGCTCCGGAATCGTCGGCCGCTTGCCGTACGAAAGGATGCCGACGCGGAAGATCTTGGCGGTCACCCAGAAGAAGACGGCGATCGTGACGATTGAGATCGCGACCGACAGCAACAGATGCCACAGCGGCGGTTCCGTTACCAGAGCCCTGACGAACATGGTGATCGGACCGAAGACCGGTGAGATGGAAAAGCCGACGGCGAAGGGCGCATCGGGATTCATGACGATCGGCATCATCAGGAACCAGGGGAGCATCATCAGCATCACGAGCGGCATGATGAACTGCTGCGCTTCCTTCTCGTTGTTGCAGATCGCTCCTGCGATGGCATAGACACAGACGTAGGTCAGGTAGGCGAGGATGAAGAAAACGAAGAAGTAGACGAACACCGCCGGGCGGATGAACTGCGAAAGGTTGACCCCTGCCATCGCGGCAGTCGTCGCGCCGTAGGCTCCCGCGAGTGCGAGCATGGCGATCCAGACGAAAATCTGTGTCAGTCCGACAGCCGCTACGCCGAGGATCTTGCCGGTGAGAAGTTGCATCGGCGTGACCGAAGAGATGAGGACTTCGACGACGCGGTCGGTCTTCTCCTGAATGATGCCCCTCATCGTCTCCTGGCCGTAGACGAACGAGGGAAGAATCAGGAGCGCTCCGAAAATGAACGCGACGATGAAGTTCAGCTCTCCACCGGTCTTCTGTTCACCGGTACGGGAAATCTGGACGGCTTCCACCGGAAGGTCGCGGAGAAGATCATCGACGAGTTCCGGCTCGACACCATTCGCGCTGAGCCGCAGACTCTGCAATGCTCGGTTCGCCAGACGCGCGAGCCTCTCCTGCGTCATCAGGTCAGTCGCCGACCTGCTGTAGTACTTGAGCGGCGCCTCCTGATCGGCGATCGCGTTCGTCGGGACGACGAATACACCTTCGAGCTTTTCCTCATCAGTGTCAGTCGTCAACCGGTCGAGAAACGCCTTGGAGTCAGCCTCGACGTCCTGACCCTGACGGTTCACGTACTCGATCGTGATCGTCGAGGGAAGCTGCGGCCCGCGCCTGCGTCCTGACAGACTCTTCCGGGCCTCCTGCTCGAGGTCCGTCTTTTCGACTTTTTCTTCAGGGCGAGCAAATGCGGCCTCGAGCTGACCGGTTCCGTCGATCACTGCAACCCGCTTCTGCCCCATTCCTCTCGACATCAGGAGACCGGGAATCACCATCACCGCCACCATCAGGAAGGGGAAAAGCAGCGTCATGATGATGAAGGTCTTCTTCCGGACCGCCTGAAGGTACTCTCGCTTGAAGATGGCGAACATCTTGTTCATCGTGCGTCCTCGTGGGCCAGCGTCTCGGTCCCGACCTTGTCGATGAAAATCTCTTCCAGTGAAGGCGAGGCGAGCTCGAACCTCCGTATGCGCAGCCGATTCATCGAAGCCTGCAGAATCTGTTGAGGGTCGGCGCCGTCACCGAGGGTGAGCTCGGCGGCATTGCTCGCGATCGCAACCTTCCTGACGTTCGGAAGATCACGAAGAAAGGTTCCGTCACCGTCGAAATCGATGTGGAGCGTGTTCCGCCCGAATGAGCCGCGCACCTCGTCCAGCGACCCTTCGAGCACCACCTTCCCCTTGTGGATCAGGATGATTTCGTCCGCCATCCGCTCGGCCTCGGCCATCATGTGCGTGGAGAGCAGGATCGTCTTCCCTTCATTGCGCAGCTCGGTCAGCAGATTGCGAACGAGGACCATATTCACCGGATCGAGTCCCGACTGCGGCTCGTCGAGGATGATGAGCTCGGGGTCATGCAGCAGCGTTCCGATGAGCTGAATCTTCTGCTGATTCCCCTTCGACAACTCCTCGACTTTCGCGTCCAACTTATCGGTGAGCTCGAATCGCTCGAGCCAGAGATCGATCTTCGGCCGCACCTCAGCCGGCTTGCAGCCTTTGATCTCGGCGAGAAACAGCAGCAGTTCCACGAGCTTCATCTGCTTGTAGAGACCGCGCTCTTCCGGCAGATAGCCGACCTGGTCTCCGAAGGTCTTCCCATCCCCATTGCCGAGCCAGGAAATCTCGCCCGAGTCAGGCATGAAGATGCCGGTAATCATCCGGATGGTCGTCGTCTTGCCGGCGCCGTTCCGGCCGAGGAGACCAGTGATGGTGCCACGCCGTACGGTGAACGAAACCCCGTCCACCGCCCGGACCTCACCGAAAATCTTCTTCACATCGCGAACTGCGAGAATGTCATTCATAGGCTGTCTGCTCCGGACCTGCGCCCGTATTGTATGGTGCGTGGCGTCGAAGGGTTAACACAACCGCAACCGGCTGACTCGAATGGCCTTAACGGCCGGCCGCCCCTCCCTCGTGTTACCGATCACACTCCCCGAATGACCGATCGGTGCTATCTTCGCCCCCGCATGAACGTTGATCAGACTCGTACGCTGATCGACGAGACCTGGAGCTCGTCGATCGTTCCCACCCTCGAAGACTACATCCGCATTCCCAACCAGTCTCCGTTGTTCGATCCCGACTGGAAAAAGAATGGCCATATGGACCGAGCGGTCGCACTCGCACGAAAGTGGGTCGAATCGCAGCAGGTCCGTGGATTGACGATCGAGGTCCACGAAATCGACGACAGAACCCCGCTGATCTTCATGGAGATCGAGGGCGACGCGACGTCCACCGTGCTGATGTACGGCCACCTCGACAAACAGCCGGCCATGGTCGGCTGGGAGCCGGGTCTCGGCCCCTGGAGCCCGGTCATGCGCGACGGAAAGCTCTATGGACGCGGCGGTGCCGACGACGGCTACGCGATCTTCGCGACCATCTCGGCGATCGCCTCGCTGCAGAAGCAGAACATCCCCCACTCCCGCATCGTCGTGATGATCGAATGCTGCGAGGAGAGTGGCTCGGTCGACCTGCCGACCTACATGGAGCTGCTCGCCGACAGGATTGGAACGCCGAGCCTGGTGATCTGTCTCGACTCCGGCTGCGGCAACTACGAGCAGCTCTGGATGACGACGTCACTCCGCGGCTCGATCGTCGGCAATCTGACGGTCGATGTGCTCACCGAGGGGGTTCACTCCGGCGACGCGAGCGGCATTGTGCCGTCGAGCTTCAGGATCCTCCGGGTACTTCTCGACCGGCTCGAGGACGCGACGAGCGGCAAGATCATCCCGGAGTGGCTGCACGTCGAAGTCCCGCCGGAGAGACTCGCCGACGCGAGGGAAAGCGCTCGCGTTCTCGGTGATGAAGTCTGGAGGAAGTTCCCTTTCATCGGCGACACACAGCCAACCTCGAAAGACTCTCTCGAGCTCCTTCTGAACCGAACCTGGCGTCCTGCGCTCGCCTACACCGGCCAGGGCGGCATGCCCGACCTCGTACAGGGTGGCAATGTGCTGCGTCCGTCCACCTCGCTGAAGCTTTCGCTTCGGATTCCGCCGAGCCTCGACGCCACCGATATCGATCAGCGCATCAAAGAGCTGCTCGAGAGTGACCCTCCGTACGGCGCAAAGGTCACGTTCGAACCCGAAAAGGGCGGTGCAGGCTGGGTGGCACCACCGACAGCGCCCTGGCTCGAACAGTCCGTCGAACGGGCATCGCAGGGATGGTTCGGCAAGAAGGCGATGACCTTCGGCGAAGGGGGCTCGATCCCCTTCATGGGCATGCTCGGCGCGCGCTTCCCGTACGCACAGTTCCTCATCACCGGCGTCCTCGGGCCTCAAAGCAACGCCCACGGACCGAACGAGTTCCTCCACATCCCCTTCGCACGCGCCCTCACCGGCTGCGTTGCGCAGGTTCTGGCGGATGAACGGCAATCGGTCGGCAAGTGATCGCTGTTCGCTGAACACACCGTTTTTGTGAGTCTCGGGCTCGGGCGCGGGCTCGGGCGCGGGATTGGGATTGGGATGGCGAGGGTGTCTGGCATCGGGCGAAGAACGGTACCGATTGCGTCGGGTTCGTAGCGCAGGCGTCCTCGCCTGCCGTTCCGCGGACGTCCTCGTCCGCAGGGGGGCGTCTCGCCCCCCGCACCCGCAACTTGCTCGCGAATGACCAATTGCGCGGTGAGGCTCACCCCGTGCCCGAGCCCGCGCCCGGTCTTTGACTCTCAATGTGAGCCTAGTGCGCCAGCGCGTACTTTTTCTCTCCTGCCTCGATGCGCACCGCGACGCGGTTCTGCGGCGGCGGGAGCGGGCAGGTCGCAAAGTCGGTGAACGCGCACGGCGGGTTGTACGCCCGATTGAACTCGACGATCACCGGGGCATCACCCTCGGGCATGTCGGCGTAGAGATACCTTCCTGCGGGGTAGGTCGTATCGCGGCTCGTCTCATCCTTGAAAATGATGAATAGGCGGCCGTCCTCGAGGATGGGGTCGAGGCGGTGCTCCTGTCCGTCGTGTGTGAACACCAGAGCTCCCGGCGAGATGTTCTCTGCGGTCGTGCCGGTCACGTCGGTGATCGGGATGACCTTCGGCGGGTCGTAGCGCTCGAGGCGCGCTTCCACGCGCCACTTCGGGTCGATGGGATAGAACTCGAGCCCGGCGAAATTCAACCTCGTCTCCGCCTGCGAGTCCTTGACGCGCAGTCCGAGCCGCTCGGCACGCCGGATCACCTGAAACTGAATCGTTCCAATGTTGACGAGCGTCGGGCCCTGTTCGTCCATATCCGCCAGCAGAGGAACTTCACCGCTGACCGGCTGGCCCGCGATCGTCATCGCTGCATCGGGCCGCAGCGTGACGGCTCCCTCACGCACGAGGAGACTTCCGGCGGATGCGGGAGCCTTCGCCGGCAGAACGATTCGGTTTCCGCTTGCCGACCCGATGCTGTTCTCTCCCGGCTGAAGCCAGTGGAGTCCCACCAGAGTGAGCCAGCTGTCCTCTTCTTTCAGGCGATCGACACGTCGTGTCTGCCAGGCCCGAATCTCCTGCTCGTGCGCTGCGGGATCGACTTGCGCCAGCTGAGCCGGCTGTTCGGGCGAAGTCTCCGCTGCCGGTTCGTTTCTGCAACCGGTCATCATCAGCGCCACGAGCGCGAGTGCCACAAAGCGTGTCATGCAGCTAGGATATCTCTCCCGTGGTTTTCTTTTGTCACCTTCCCGCGTCAAATGGTCGTGGCCGAACTCGCAACGTTCCCGACCCGGAAGGCGGACCTTAGCGTGAACGCTCCTGAACGCTGGGCGAGCGAGCGTGCACTGCTGCAGGCGGTGAAAGCCGGCGACACGGCCGCGGCTGAAGAGCTCGTCGACCGCACGTATGCTGCCGTCTTTGCTTCGGCCTGCCGGCTCTGCGGCGACCGTGAGCTCGCTGCCGATCTGACCCAGGAAACCTACCAGAAAGCCTGGGCCGCGCTCGGCTCGTTCGATGGACGCTCGCAGATTTTCACCTGGCTCTACCGCATCGCCTACACGACGTTTCTGAATCACATCCGCCGTCCGCGGAGGATGACATCTCTCGAAGAGAACCCTCAACTGGAGGTCGCTGACACGACTCCCGGCGCAGACGAACTGCTTTCCAGTGCCGAAGAGGGAGAGCAACTCAGAAGCGCCGTTCTCAAGTTGAGCGACGATCTGCGCTTCACAGTTACGGCGCATTTCTGGGGAGGACTGGCGGTCCGCGAGATCGCAGCGGTGGAAGGCATCACCACCGTCGCGGTGCGCAAACGACTGCACCGCGCTTTCACGCTGCTCGAAGCGATGCTCGATGAGGAAATCCGATGAACACGAAGCGTAAAGCCGAGCTGCAGCGCAAGCTGTCGATGAGCTCCGTGCCCACTCCTCCGGCAGGTCTTGCCGAAAGGATCAAGCGCGATATCCCTCTGCACCTGAAGACGGGTGGCACCCGTCGCCGATTTTCCTTCGCAGGCTCACAGGTCCTGAAGATCGCCGCGATGCTCGCCGTGGTAATCGGGACGCTGATCGCAACACGTCAGCTGTTCGTGCCGATGGATGATCCTCCGTTTGCCGGCTCGATCGAGAAGCCCCGGCCGGCCGATTTGCGTGAACAGGCCGCCGACACGACGGTCGAGCGCGTTGCCCGCCCGCAACTCACAACTTCAGATGAAGCCGAACACCTGACGGATGAGGAGCTCGCGACACTCTCGCGTCTCGCTCTGCAGTCTTCAGCCCGGACAGCGCCAACAATCGCAGCACCCGCTGCTACCGCGTCTGAAAGCGATGCCTTTGCCCAGGAAATCGTCCAGCCGCAAAGGGTCGTGGCGGAGTTCGCTCGCGAAACTCAGAAAACCGCCGTCTCCGCCGAAAGTTCGAATCTTGCTGCCGGTGTAGAAGGAAGCGGGAGCGCAGGCCGGGTGGCTGACGCCGCGCCAGCGTCGGACCGTGCGTTTTCAGTTCCGCAGGCGAGCCCTGCGCCGATGCCGGCGCCCCCACCGCCACCTTCTGCGCGGAACGAGCGGATTACCGCTACGGCATCCTCTCCAGCTGTATCTCCCGGTGCGAAAAGACACGTGACCCATGCACTCTTCGGAGTTTCCACGGACCCCGGCGCTTTCCCCGCGGCTCGGCTCCAGCCGAAGAATGAAGTGCGACAGACGATCGACGTCGAGGGCATCGTGAATCACTTCGCAGGTCGCAGCGTCGCGACGGATGGCGTTCAGCTCGAAACGGAAGGGTCACGCGCAGTCGCTGGCCCGAGTACCGGTCCGGCGATCCTTCGCGTCACGGCCGAGACCGCACCGGCGTCCGTCGACGCAGCGGCAGCGGCGCGCCTGACCATCGATATCAACGCTTCCGTCGTGAAGTCTTTCCGCGCCATCGGCGGAGCGTCAGGCGGCCGAGTGGCACACCAGTCTCCCCTTCCCTCTGGCGTGTCGGTCACGCGACTCTTCATGGTCGAGTTGCAGCCTGGCGTCGAGAGCTCAGCTCGTGTAGCGACCGTACGGCTCGAGTTCGACTCGCGCGATGGAAGCCTTCAGACCATCGAGCGGCTGGTTCACGCCCGTGATCTCGCCACGGACTGGGGCGCCACTTCGGCCCGGCACCGCCGCACGACTCTCGCCGGCGCGTGGGCCGAGACTCTGCGAGCCCGAACCATCGATGCCCGCCTCAGCGAACGCGCTCGAGCGCTGCGGGATTCGCGCTCGAAGGACTCACTCGCGGCAGAGCTGGCGGATGCGATCGAGCTTTCGATGGGGCGAGCGGGCGAGAACTAGTTCTATCGTTTCCGGCCGCCACCGAACTTCCGCACGGAGGCGAAGTGAACGTTGAAGTAGTTCGCCGCCGCACGCAGTGCGTTGCCGACCAGCCCTCCGTCTTTCGAGGGAATGTTCTCCACACCGCGGCGCATGTGTTCCGGAAGCTTGCTGCGACAACGCCGGCATAGAGCGTTGCCCATCGTCTTGTCGAGATCGCACCGCGGGCAGTGCGGCTTCCGCGCAAGAGCGGCAACCTGTTCTTTCGTCAGATGCATCAGTCCTCGACCCGGGGGGTAGTGTCTCACATCGTTATACGGAGCTGGTCGCCTCCGCGTCACGCGGGGCGAGACGCCCCGCTGCGGACGAGGACGTCCGCGGTACGGCGGACGGGGACGTCCGCGCTACGAATATGGCGAGGCCGCGTTTCGCCACGTTTCGGGTTCCGCCACGTTTCGGGTTCCGCCACGTTTCGGGTTCCGCCACGTTTCGGGCCCGAGGTATCCCGCGCCTTTTGTAGCGCAGGCGTCCTCGCCTGCCGTACCGCGGACGTCCTCGTCCGCAAGGGGGGCGTCTCGCCCCCCGAGCTTCGCGAACACGCGACGAGACCGAACTCTTTCCCGAGGCTTCGTCCTGGGCTAAAGTCCATCGGCTGCTTCGTCAAACGCTGTGATCCGCAAGGCGGCTTTCGCCGCGCTGCTCCTGTTCTGTCTCACGCCGTGGTGCTCGCCACCACTCGCTCTTGCTCTCGGTCTGGTCCTTGGACTCACGATCGGGAATCCATTCGCCGGCAGCACTTCGAAGCCGACCCGGCTGCTCCTGCAAGCCTCGGTCGTCGGCCTCGGCTTCGGCATGAACCTCGGTACCGTCATCGCCGCCGGCCGCAGCGGTTTTCTCTTCACCGTCGCGACGATCGCCGGCACGCTGATCCTCGGTTTCTTTCTCGGCCGGATGCTCGGCATGAGCGCGGGAACGACGCACCTCGTCTCATCCGGCACAGCAATCTGCGGCGGCAGCGCCATCGCCGCAGTCGGACCGGTCATCGGCGCCTCCGACGAAGAGATGTCGGTCTCCCTCGGCACGGTCTTCATCCTCAACGCGATCGCTCTGTTTCTCTTTCCGGCCATCGGGACCGCACTCGGTCTGACGCAGCAGCAGTTCGGTATCTGGTCCGCGATCGCCATCCACGACACGAGCTCGGTCGTTGGGGCAGCTTCGGCCTACGGACGCGAAGCTCTGGAGATCGCGACGACGGTGAAACTGACTCGTGCTCTCTGGATCATCCCGCTCACGATCGGGACGGCGCTCGCCTGGCACAGTCGAACGAGACGACTCGCGATCCCCTGGTTCATATTCTTTTTCGTTCTGGCATCCATCGCGAGGACATACGTTCCCGCCCCGCTGGAAATGTGGGAAGTGCTGGTTCGCATCGCGCGAACAGGATTGACCGTGACGCTGTTTCTGATCGGCGTCTCGCTCACGCGCAAGAGCATCGCGAATGTCGGGATCCGGCCGCTGATCCTTGGAGTCGCGCTATGGGTCGCGATCTCGGCGGCCGGTCTGTGGGCTGTCATGAGCACGACCTAGCGCGATCCTGGCGCCGGCAGCAGTACAATTCGAGCTTCCCATGACGCAGGCTGTCCTTCAGGGAGACCTTTCGGCCTTCAGGCTGCCGGAAGTGCTGACGTTTCTCAGCACCGGCCGTCGGACGGGAATGCTGTCCCTCGCCTGGTACGGAAGAGAAGCGTGGCTCTACTTCGAGGAAGGGGCTCTCATTCACGCCGGCTCGAATCAGGAGCAGTTCAGACTCGGCCAGATCCTCCTGCGCCGGAAACGGATTACACGCGAGCAGGCGCAAAGACTCGGAAGCCTGATCGAGACCGAAGGTGGGCGGTTCGGCGAGCTCGCAGTGCGGGAAGGACTGCTCACGGAGTGGGAGCTGCAGGAGGTTCTGAAGATCCAGGTCTCCGAGGTCGTGTTCGACGTCTTCGTCTGGGAGGGAGGTACGTTCACCTTCAGACTCGACGCGAGTCTGCCGCCTAACGCTGTAACGATTGCGATCGACCTGCCGAATCTGATCATGGAAGGCGCACGCCGCATCGCCGAGTGGGAACAGTGCATCAGACTCCTCCCCGACAGCGGCGCCAGGTTCAAGGTGGTCGCCGCGCCAGCAGATGAAAAAATCACGCTCACCTCGGAAGAGTGGAAGATCCTCTTCCTCATCAACGGCCAGCGAACGCTCAACGATCTCTGCCACGATTCACGCGAGGAGGCGTTTCACGTCTACCGCATCGTCTACGGACTCCTCGCCAACAAACTGATCGAGCCCGCAACCCGCATCGATGAAGGAGACTCGACCGGCGCCAAGACGTCCTTCGGTGATCCCGACGACCTGACGGTCCGTCAGGGTTCTCCGCAATTCGGCGCAGAGACGACAGTGTCCGACGCCTATCAGGACGACACGAGCCTTCTTGTTTCGAGCGAGGCCCGTCTTTCGTACGCGGACGTCGTCCGTCCGACCGTTGCGCAGCTGCGGTTCGTCACGGGCGACGGCGCCGATCTCCTCATCGCACTGACCGAACCCGAGTACCTCCTCGGACGTCACCGCGACAACTCGATCCAGCTCGCCGACCTCGGGGTCTCAGGCTTTCACTCGCGAATCTATCGCGGGCCCGACGGCTACATCCTGGAGGATCTCAAGAGCCGCAACGGTACCTGGGTCAACGGATCACGAGTCACCTACGCGCCACTCGCTCACGGCGACACGATCCACCTCGGGCAGACCGATCTCACCTACGAAGTTCTCTGGGCTTCGTGAGCGAATCGATCAGCCGCGACGCGTGATCCTGTCCATTCCGATGTACGGCCGGAGCACCTCGGGAACGATCACGGATCCATCTTCCTGCTGGTAGTTCTCGAGCACGGCCACGAGAGTCCGGCCAAGAGGAAGTCCCGATCCGTTGAGAGTGTGGACGAACCCGCTCTTCCGCTCTGCGTTGCGATAGCGGATGTTTGCGCGCCTCGCCTGGAAGTCGGTGAAATTCGAGCAGGAGGAGATCTCACGAAACGTCTCCTGCCCCGGCAGCCAGACTTCGATGTCATACGTCTTCGCAGAAGTGAAACCCATGTCACCCGTCGAAAGAGTCATGACGCGATAGTGCAGACCGAGCAGCTGAAGAATTTCCTCGGCGTCGTGCGTCAGCTTCTCGAGCTCCTCCCACGATTGCTCCGGCGTAGTGAACTTCACCAGTTCCACTTTTTCGAACTGGTGCTGACGGATCAGGCCGCGCGTGTCCTTCCCGTAGGACCCGGCTTCACTGCGGAAGCAAGGCGTGTAGGCCGTGTAGAGCAGCGGCAGAGTCGCCACATCGAGAAACTCGTCGCGATGAAGATTGGTCACCGGCACTTCCGCCGTCGGAGCGAGGTAGAACGCTTTTTCGTGCGTCAACTTGAAGAGATCTTCCTCGAACTTCGGCAGCTGTCCCGTCCCCAACAGCGAGTCGGAATTGACGATGAACGGGGGCAGGACCTCCAGGTAACCCTGCCGCCCGTGAACATCGAGCATGAGGTTCATGAGAGCGCGGCTCAACTTCGCCGCGGCTCCGTAGAGCACCGAGAAACGCGCACCCGTAATCTTCGAAGCGCGGTCGAAGTCGAGGATGCCGAGGTCCTCGCCGATGTCCCAGTGCGTCTTGGGAGTGAAGGTGAACTGTGGCCTCTCACCCCACTCCCGCTCGATCCGGTTGTGAGACTCATCCGGGCCGACCGGTACCGACTCGTGAGGAACGTTCGGGAAGTAGAGCTCGAGCGTCTTCAGCTCCTCTTCGGTCACGGCGAGCCGTTCGTCGAGGGTTTTGATCTCCTCGCCGAGTTTCTTCATCGATTCGATCTGAGCCGAGGCGTCCTGCTTGTTCTTCTTGAGGCTCGCGATCTCCTGCGATGCGGAGTTCTTCTGCGCCTTCAGCTGCTCGACCTCGGCGATCGTCCGGCGGCGTCCGCCATCGAGCTCGACGAACCGCTCGAGATCGACGACCGCGCCACGGTTCTTCAGCGCCTGGCGGTAGTCATCTGTCGATTCACGAAGATATTCACGGGAAAGCATGGCGGCGAATTCTATAGCGAGAACGATCGCGAATGCGGAAGGCTGAACCGACGCCCCAATGGCATCAACTTAAGCCCATCAGGCTGTCATCCTGAGCGTAGCGTGAGGATCTGGGTGGGCGGGCGGTGCGATGCTCGTGTTTGGCACCACCCATCCGCCAGATCCCTCGCTACGCTCGGGATGACAGGCCATGGCTTGACGCGCACTCTCATGGGATGGCCGCCATTCTGCGAAAGCCTCGATCTACCGCCTCACCGCACGCGCACGCAAGGGAAGAACCGAGACGTCGCCCGTCACGACGAGCGCATAGCTCTGCCGTGGTCCGAGCCCAAGGCTGTGGGCCGAGACCGTGACGTCGTAGATGCCTGTCGCGGGCTGCTCGAGCGCAATCACTTCGACGTTGTTCAGGCGATCGGGCGTGCCACCGTTTCCGTAGAGCGAGACGCCGCCCGACGTGACCTGCAGATCGAGGTCGTTGACCAGCTGCGGCGTCGTGTCATTGGGATCGCGAACGGTTCCCGGCGGATCCGTCCAGACCAGAACGACCTTCAACGGAGTGCCGGCGCGGACGTCGAGTCGCAGCGTCGTGGAGCCGCCTTCCGCAAGCCCTTTTGAGAGTGGCACGTCCGAAACGACCAGACGGCGCGAGTCGCCCGGAAAGTAGAGTGCGTCGTCGAGCACGGGGAATCCCCACCCCTGCTCGTGCGAGGGAACCGGGAGTGCAAATACGCGGCGATCTTCCACGATGTCGTATCGCCAGAGCCGCGGGCGCGCCGCAGCGATCAACGTGGCCTTCAGAAGCGCCGCGGTGGGCGTGAAGCGGTCACGTTCCATTGCGGCACCGGACGGATAGAAACCATCGGTGTAGTACTG
This sequence comes from Thermoanaerobaculia bacterium, assembly GCA_036385045.1. GTDB lineage: Bacteria > Acidobacteriota > Thermoanaerobaculia > Gp7-AA8 > Gp7-AA8 > QHVT01. The sequence continues at coordinate 17,787 of DASVLC010000213.1, forward strand.
GCGCACGAGTGCCGCGGCTCCTGCAACGGAGGGTGAGGCCCACGACGTGCCGCCCTGAAGTGTTGCGTCGCAGGTTGACGGATCGGAGTCGATGTCGATATCGCCGGCGACCACAATGGCCGGCCCGACGAGATCAGGCTTGATCCGGCCATCACGCGTCGGACCGAACAATGTGAACGAGGAGATCACGTCATCGGCATCCGTCTGGGTACGCGTGCCGCCGATCTGCAGCGTGTTCTTCGCGCTCCCGGGTGCCGATAGCGAATGGAGAGGCGTCGGCATCACCTGCCCGAGGTTGCCGGTATTGAAAACGACCAGCATCTCCGGATTCGACCAGACGAATGCGTCGACGTCGCGCGCCGACGCCGGGTAGTTAGCACGGGGCGGATCGAAGAGATTTCCCTGACGATCGCCCCAGGAGTTCGAGTGAATCCTCGCCCCCTGCCGGTAAGCCTGCTCGAGGATCGGCGTCAATCTCGCCGGACAGCCAACGCCAGGGAATTGCGTGCAGGCATCTCCTCCGATGTAACCGGCATCCTGCACTACGAGCTTCGCTCCCGGCGCGACGGCATCGGCGTAGTCATGAAGCAGCGGTGTTCCGCGATCGCCGAGCGCACTGTTGGCCGCATGCGTTCCATGGCCCTGGTTGTCGAGAGAGCCGGCAGCCCCGGGGGTGTCACACCCGGGAGCCGCTGGATACTGCGCGCACGAATAGAGAAGGTTGTAGGCAATCACCTTACGACGTGAGAGATCGACGTTCGCCCATTCCAGTCCACCCGCCGGACTCCCGGTGTTGAACGGCGGATGCGAGCCGTCGGACTCGGCGAGATAGCACGAGTGGTAGTCGGCGCCTGTGTCGAGCACGGCAATGATCTGACCCTGGCCATACAGACCGCGATCATGAAGCGGCGTTCCGCCCGTAGGAGAACCCGACTGGAGCGATCGGTAGGAGGTCTCGTTCGCTACGGCGGTCCCGGCAATCAGCAGTACCGCAAATAATTTGCGCATGCCGGAGAGGGAACCGGCGGGTCCGGTCGGCGGATTCCATGCGCTTCGCGAATTGAGAATTGAGAATTGAGAATGCCTGTCCAGCCCTGTCATCCTGAGCGGAGCGTGAGGATCTGGGTGGGCGGGCGGTGCGATGCTCGTGTTTGACACCGCCCATCCCCCAGATCCCTCGCTACGCTCGGGATGACAGACTTTGACGTGATGCGCACTGGACGGGATGCCTCGACGGGAGGAGGCCGAAAAGTGAGGTCCTGAGTGAGGCGGTTTTGCTCTAAGTTAAGGCCATTGGCCTGTCAACCCGAGCCGCCGGAGCCCCGAGGGCGGGTGTGCGGGCGGGAGGACGGAGAGGGATCCCTTGCCCATGCGCCTTGACCGCGCATCGCCCGTCAACAAAGAACGCCCGGCGCACGTTCTTCCCGGGTCGTCGACTCAGGGATCCCTCGCCATCCGACCGCCTCCCCCCTTTTAGGAACTCCCAGTGTTTATGCGGTTCTGAGCGCCGCGTAGCGGCTGCCGGATGGTAGCCGGGGGTGCGAAGCGGAGCGGAGCACCCCCGGAAAGATCCCGAAAAAAAAAGTGTGCCGCGTAGCGGCACCGGACAAACACCCGGCATGGTGGTGGTCCGGTGCCGCGATGCGGCACACTGTCTCGCGACGCTGACCGGGGGTCTGAGCGCTTCCGCGCTCAAACCCCCGGCTACCATCCGAAGCCGCTACGCGGCTAAGTACAGCGCAATCAAAATGCTCGGGAGACACGTCGCCGCCCCCTCGGCCCTCCCCCCTCGGCACTCCCCCTCAATGCACGAACTTCCGCCGGTTCCGGATGTAGTCCGCGAGGATGTACTCCCCGAGCCGGTCGGTGGATGCATAGAAGGCGCGGCCGCGATTGATCTTCGAGAGCTGGTCGACGAAGTTGACGAGCATCGGATCGGTGGCCAGCATGAACGTCGTGATCGGGATTCCTGCGCGCCGGCAGCGATCGGCCTCTTCCAGCGTGCGGTTCACGATCTTCATGTCGAGACCGAACGAGTTCGTATAGAGCTTTCCCCCCTCATGCAGTGCCGACGGCTTGCCGTCGGTGATCATGAAGATCTGCTTGTTGCCGTGCTTGTGCCGACGGAGAATCCGCTGCGCGAGCTCGAGTCCTGCCTTCGTGTTCGTGTGGAACGGTCCGACCTGAACATAGGGAATCTCGGAGATCGGCACTTCGGTCGCGTCATCGCCGAAGAGCAGTACATCGATCGCATCCTTCGGGTACTTCGTCAGGATCAGCTCGGTCAGTGCGAGAGCGACTTTCTTCGCGGGAGTGATCCGGTCTTCTCCATACAGGATCATCGAGTGAGAGATGTCGATCATCACCACCGTCGCACAGGCGGAGTTGTGTTCGGTCTCGAAGACCTCGAGGTCTTCTTCGGTAATCGTGATCGGATCGGCTGGATCGCTGTGCCTCATGGCATTGCGTATGGATCGCACCGAGTCGATCCCCATCGGGTCGTCTCCGAACTGGTAGGGCCGCGTCTCGGTGAGCCGCTCGGTCCCCTGTCCCGCATTCGAGACCGAATGATGCCCGCTGATCGACTTCTGCAGCCCGCCGAAGATCTCGTCGAGAGCGTCGCGACGGATCTGCCGCTCGCCTCCCGCTCCCAGCGTCAAGTTGCCCTCGCCGTCATGGGCAATGACGTTCTGTTCGAGGAGCCGGGCGAAGAATTCATCGAGGTCGAGATCGGGATCGAGGTAGCCGCGGGTCTGCAGCTCGCGCATCCAGCGCATCGCCTCCTCGACATCACCCGCCGACTGCAGGAGCAGATGATTGAACAGCCTCCGCAGCCCCAGCTCATTGAGCAGGCGCTGGATCAGCGAGGGGTCGAGGTGAGAGTAGCGAGAGCGCATGGTGAGAGGCGGAATTGAAAATTGAAAATTGAAAATTGAAAAAAACGGAGGCGGCGTGCGCCGCCCCGGTGACCCTATCCCACGTCAAGGCATGTCATCCCGAGCGTAGCGAGGGATCTGCCTCACGATCTTAAGTTAAGGCCATTGGCCTCTCACCCACAGTCCAACTCTCCGGATCCAGGAGGCGGAACTGAAAATCTGAACGCTGAGAAAAGGTTGGCCCCGCGCCCCCTTTTTCAATTTTCAATTTCTCTTCTTCCGCTCCAGCCGCTCGATCCAGTTGGCGATACTGGGGTTGTTCGGAAGTTTTTCGCGTGCCTCTTCAAGGCAGGCCAGCGCGTCGTCTTCGCGCTCGAGCACGAGCAGGATCTGGACCCGCAGCTCGATGAGGGCCTGATAGAGAGTGAAGTCGGTGAGTTCCTGGCTGGAGATCAGCGAGACGGCTCGACTGACGAACTTGAGAGCGACCTCGGGTTTGGAGTCATTCAGCGCGTCGGCCGCGAAGCGGTGCAGCATGCGCGGCGAGTCGCCAAGGAAAGACTTTGCGTCGACGAACTGCAGCAGCGCCTCGCGCACCACGGCTTCCTGATCGCTGAACCATCCGTCCCGGATGATTCTGTCGATCTGCCGCGAAAGCTCGTTCGGTATCTCCGCTGTGACCTTCGGCATCGGAATGATTGTAGCTGGTGCGGCTCGGTTTTTCCGCCCGGCACCCGCCGCTTCAGATGATCTTCGATGGTATCGCCCGCGAACTGTCCAGTTCTGGACAGTCGGGTTGCACGGATGGACAGTCGAAGAGAGCTGCAGCCATACCACTCTCAGGATAAACAGCTGACTAGTCAGGCTTTACACCATCCGGCAGATGCGGCAACACGGTTGCGTTGGAGGCTGGCACATGGACATACCAAGGGCGGTCACAGGAACGAAGAACAGACGCCGCATTCTTGCGATCGGGAGCGTGGTGCTGGTTCTGGTTGTTGCCACAGTCGCTTTCGCGAGACTGAAGCCGGCGGCGCCCGGTGTATCCAGCGCCTCGATCGTCATCGATTCCGTGGAACGAGGCGCGTTCACACGCGCGATTCGGGCCACCGGAGTGCTCGTGCCGGAGAGCATCCGATGGATCCCTGCCGCAACCGATGCGACTGTCGAGCGCGTACTCGTGCAACCCGGAACCAGCGTTACCGCCGACACGGTCATCATCGAGCTCTCCGATCCGCGTCAGACGCAGACCGCGCGGGAAGCAGAGTGGGAGTTACGTGCCGCGGAAGCCGCGTACGAGGCGGCGAAGGCGGAGTTGGAAAGCTATCGCCTCGAGCTTGAAGCAGCCGCTGCACGACTGCGGGCGGAGCTCAGTCAGGCACGGCTCCGCGCTGCTGCAGACGCAGACCTCGAGAAAGCGGGCCTCGTCGCGAAGATCACTCGTCAGATCTCTCAGAGTGCAGCCGATGAGCTTGCGCGCCAGGTCGACTTCGAAGAGCAACGCCTGACGAGTCTCGCAGCCTCGCAGCGAGCCAGACTCGCTGGCCTCGATGCCGAGCGTGAGCAGCGCCGCTCGATGCTCGCGCTCGCGCGGCATCAGGCTGACTCTCTCTTCGTCCGTGCAGGCATTGACGGCGTGCTCCAGCAGGTGACCGTGCAGAGTGGTCAGCGGGTCACCACCGGAACGAACCTCGCTCGCGTGGCTGAGCCCTCCCGCCTCAAGGCCGAGGTGCGAGTAGCCGAAGTGCAGGCCAAGGACGTGGCGATCGGCCAGCAGGCGATGATCGACACCCGCAACGGTGTCGTGAAAGCGCAGGTCACGCGGGTCGATCCCGCGGTAAGCGGCGGTACCGTGCTCGTCGATCTCGCCATCCTCGATCCGCTGCCCGCGGGTGCACGTCCGGACCTGACCGTCGACGCGACGATCGAGCTTCAGCGAATGGCCGACGCGATCTTCGTCGCCCGGCCGGTATCCGTGCAGGAGAGCACACGCGGCACCCTCTTCAAAGTCTCCGGATCGGAGGCCCACCGAACACCGGTCGAGTTCGGCCGTGCATCCGCTGAGGCGATCGAGATCCGATCGGGGCTACAGCCTGGTGACCGCGTCATCGTTTCCGATACGAGCGCCTGGGAGCGCTTCGACCGTCTCGAAATCAAGTGAGGACAATTCTGATGAGTGACACGCAGCCACTGATTCAACTGGAAAACTTGAGCAAAGTGTTCTACACCGACGAACTCGAGACGCATGCGCTGTCGAGCATCCATCTCGACGTGCGACACGGCGAATACCTGTCGATTGGCGGACCATCCGGCTGCGGCAAGTCGACTCTGCTCTCGATTCTGGGGCTGCTCGATACCCCCACGGGCGGGTCGTACCGTCTGAACGGCGAGGCGATCGAGTCTCTCAATCCGGCGGAGCGAGCGCGTATCCGTAATCGTGAGATCGGATTCATCTTTCAGGCGTTCAACCTGATCGGCGACCTGACCGTCTACGAGAATGTCGAGCTGCCTCTCACCTACCGGCGCCTCGAGTCTGCTGAGCGAAAGAAACGTGTCGAATCGGCACTCGAGCGGGTCGGGATGGCGCACCGGACGAGGCATTACCCGGCACAGCTCTCAGGTGGTCAGCAGCAGCGCATCGCCGTGGCGCGTGCGCTGGCGGGCGAGCCTGCGATTCTTCTGGCGGACGAGCCTACCGGCAACCTCGACTCGAAGAATGGTGAGGCGGTGATGGAGCTCCTGCGGGATCTGCATCGCGGAGGAGCGACGATCTGCATGGTCACACACGACCCGCGTTTCACCCGTTATGCCGATCGCGCGATTCACCTGTTCGACGGACGCATCGTCGAAGAAACGCACGAACGACGGGCCGAAACCAGTCTGCAGGAAAGCGGATTCGATCTCGCTCCGACCGCGCCCTGACCGCATCCAGCCGCCCAATTCGAATCGCCCGACCCGGCAAGACGCCGACAGGAGCCACGATGAACAACCTCGCACACGACCTCCGCTACGCGGTACGCGCGCTCATGCGAGCGCCCGGTTTCGCCGCCGTCGCGATTCTGACGCTCGCACTCGCCCTCGGCGCCAACACGGCGATCTTCAGCGTCGTCAGAGGGGTGCTCCTCCAACCGCTCCCTTTCAATCAGCCCGAGGAGCTCGTCCGCGTCACAGGCACCACCGCGCGGTGGAGTGAAGGGCCTTTTTCCTGGCCGAACTATTCCGACATCCGGCAGCAGAATCGAACGCTCGATGCGCTTGCCGGTTTTACGACGACCAGCTCGTTTCTCTACGAAGGGACAGAGCCGGAGCGAATCTATGGTGCTCTCGCTACCGCGGATCTCTGGACTCTGGCCGAAGTTTCTCCGACGATCGGTCGTACCTTCACTCCACAGGAGGACGTCTCCGGGCAGGCACTCGTCGTCGTAATCTCGCATGAGCTCTGGCAGCGACGCTTCGGCGGCGATCCAAAAGTCATCGGCAAACAGGTCCGCCTCGGCGCCGAGCCAAAAACGGTAGTGGGTGTGATGCCGCGCGGATTCCGCTTTCCAGTGCAGGAGCAGGTCGTCGACTTCTGGATGCCTCTCGGTCAGCAGATCGAGGAAGATGGCGGAGGCCGAGGCGCGATCTGGATCGATCTGGTCGGGCGCCTTCGCGACGGCGTGACGATCGAGCAGGCACAGGCGGACCTTCATACGATTGCGAAACGCCTGGAGGCCGAATACCCGGACACCAACACCGGGCTCATATTTAACGTCGACTCTCTGCACGATGTGATCGTGCGAGGGATACGGCCCGCGCTCGTCGTTCTGATGTTCGCGGTCGGAGTAGTGCTCCTCATCGGCTGCGCGAACGTCGCGAATCTACTCCTCGCGCGTGCCGCGGCACGTCATCGAGAGATCTCCATCCGGTCCGCAATCGGAGCCACCCGTGGCCGCATCATTACCCAGCTTCTGGTCGAGAGCGTTCTGCTCAGCCTCCTGGCGGGGGCAGCCGGCCTGTTGCTCGCGGCATGGGGCGTCGATCTTCTCGTCGCGCTCGCACCCGCCGAGATTCCGCGACTCGATGCGATCCGGATCGATGGCGGGGTTCTCTACTTCACGTTGATTCTCTCGGTATTGACAGGGATCGTCTTCGGTCTCGCTCCGGCTCTCTCAGCATCAAAGACGAACCTCGTCGAGGCGCTGAAGGAAGGGAGTCGCGGTTCAACGCAGGGCCGCCGCCGCAACGCGATGCGGAATACGCTCGTCGTCGCTGAGATCGCGCTGTCTGTGTTTCTCCTCGTCGGAGCCGGGTTGCTGCTGCGGAGTTTCCTGCGCATCAGCGGCGTCGACCCGGGCTACAACTTCGAAAACGCGATCGTCATCGATATGACCAGCCGCTCCGCCGCATTTCCCGAGACTGAGCAGGTGGTCGAACACGCAAGAAGGACCCAGGCCGCCCTCCGCTCGATTCCTGGCGTTACATCCGTCGGAGGCGCCAATCATCTGCCGCTCGGCAATAGCGAAAACGTGTTTTCCTTCTCCATCGAAGGGAAGCCTCCCTATCCGCCGGGAGAATCGCCGAACGCGACGTTCATCCCCGTTACCCCCGATTACTTCTCGACCATGGGCATCCCGGTTCTCCGCGGCAGGGGGATCACGGCGGAAGACGCACCGAACGCACCGTTGGCCGTGGTGGTGAGTGACAGCTTCGTCCGCCAGTTCCTGCCGGGGGAGGATCCGATCGGAAAGCGCGTAAACATTGGCGACGGCAACGGCATCCGTGCGATCGTCGGCGTCGTGGGAGACGTGCGCTTCATTTCGTTGATCGAGCCGCCGAAGCCGACGTTTTACGTCGCTCATGCCCAGAACATGACGCGACGAGTTCAATATGTCGTGAGATCACCGCAGGCGGCTACGCTCGCTCCCACTCTCCGAGCTACCGTCAGGACAATCGACCCTGAGCAACCGATCCTCGGCATTCAGACGCTGGCGCAGATGCGAGCCGAGTCGCTCGCCAGCCGTCAATTCCTTCTGGTGCTCACGATCATCCTTGCCTCACTGGCGGTCGTTCTGGCGGCAGTCGGCATCTACAGCATCATGAGTTACACGGTGGCGCAGCGAACTTCGGAGATCGGTATTCGGATGTCGCTCGGCGCGGAGGCGCGAGACATCTTCAAACTGATCGTCGGCCATTCACTCCGTCTGGTCATTCTCGGCCTCGCCATCGGGGTCGCGGTGGCACTGGTCGCCACTCGCGTCATGACGAGCCTGTTGTACGGCGTCACACCTTCCGATCCGGTGACATTCGCCTCGATCTGCCTGCTGATTGGCGGGATCGCAATTCTTGCGAGCTACGTTCCGGCGAGCAGGGCAACGAGGGTCGACCCGCTCGTCGCGATTCGATACGACTGAGAGATGGCACGAACCGTTAGGATGCGCGAATGAGCCGCGGCTCGATACTGATCGCCGACGACCAGCCCGACGTGATCGAGGCTTTACGGCTGCTTCTCAAGCCTGAGGGCTTCGACACGGAAGCGGCACGCTCCCCGCGTGAAGTCGTTCGCGCCGTGGGCGCCCGCCAGTTCGATCTCGTACTGATTGACCTCAACTACACGCGCGACACGACTTCCGGCACCGAGGGGATCGAGCTCCTCCAGAACCTTCACGCGTACGACAGCACGCTTCCGGTGGTGGTGATGACCGCCTGGGCGAGTATCGAACTGGTGGTCGATGCGATGCGGCAGGGTGCCCGGGACTTCATCGAGAAGCCGTGGGACAACGCGCGTGTCGTCACGATCGTGAAGAATCAGATCGAGCTCGGTCGCGCTCTTCGCCAGAAGCAGAGGCTCGAGCATGCGCTCGACAACAGAACAGGCACCTCTGATCTCGTCGCCACTTCACCGCTCATGCGGCCTGTCATCGAGCTCATCGAGCGCGCAGGCCCGTCCGATGCGAACATTCTGATCCGCGGCGAGAACGGAACCGGTAAGGGAGTGGTGGCGCGCGCCGTTCACGGTGTATCGGCACGAGCCACGAAACCTCTCGTTACAGTCAACGCAGGAGGACTCTCGGAGTCGGTCTTCGAGAGTGAACTGTTCGGGCACGTCAAGGGAGCATTCACAGACGCCCGAAATGACCGCACCGGCCGTTTCGAGCTCGCGGACGGCGGCACCCTGTTTCTCGACGAGATCGCCAATGTCCCTCCTGCCCAGCAGGCGAAGCTGCTTCGGATCGTCGAGACGGGGGAGTTCGAGCGCGTCGGATCCTCGCAGACGCGAAAGGTCGACGTCCGCCTGATCACTGCGACCAACGCATCGCTGGAGGAAGAGGTTCAGAGCGGTCGATTCCGGCAGGATCTGCTCTTCCGTCTGAACACGATCGAGATTCGCCTTCCCCCGCTCCGCGAACGCCGCGAGGACATTCCACTGCTCGCGACTCAGTTTCTCGACCGCCAGACGCAACGCTACCGGAAGCGGATCGACGGATTCGACACACCGGCGATGAAGGCGCTGCTCGAGCACTCGTGGCCAGGGAACGTCCGCGAGCTCGAGCACGTCATCGAGCGAGCAGTGCTGATGGCTACGACAGCATCGATCCGCCGCAGCGATCTCGGGCTGTACTCACCTGCCGAGGAACGAATCGACGACATGAGCCTGGAGGATGTCGAGATCCTGCTCATTCGTAAGGCTCTTGTCCGGTACGACGGAAACGTCAGCCGGGCCGCCGAGGCGCTCGGGCTGTCGCGCGGAGCGCTCTACCGGCGGATGCAGCGATTCGGACTGTGACGGGAGTCTGCCGTTAAACTCCGTTCGTCCCGGCGTCCAATGCCGGCCGCCAGCGACTCACCGACCAATGTCCTACGAACGCCGGATCGTGCTGACCGCTCTCGCCTCGCTTGCTCCCGTGGCCGTCGCGGCGCTGCTTCTTGCCTGGCTCGGCGACTTCAGTTCCCAGGTCCGGTGGACGGTCCTTTTCGTAATTGCTGTCGGCCTCTTCGTCGCTACATGGGTGCTCCACGATCGTCTCGTCTATCCCCTCCGCACGATCTCGAATCTCATCACCGCTCTTCGCGAAGAGGACTATTCGCTCCGCGCTCATCAGCCGCGGAGGGAAGACGCGCTGGGAGACATCCTGGCGGAAGTGAACGCACTCGCTCATCTGATGCAGTCGCGCAAACTTCAGTCAGTCGAGGCCGCGGCGCTGCTCCGGAGTGTGATGTCTCAGATCGACGTCGCGATCTTTGCCTTCGGCCCGGACAACCACCTCCAGCTCGTAAACGCCGCGGGAGAGGCGCTGCTGGCGGCACCAGGCGTGCGGTTGGTTGGACGCTCGGCAGACGACCTCGGGCTCGCTGATCTCCTGACGGACGCTGCGACATCGACGGTCGATCGAACGTTTCCAGGCAGGTCGGGCCGATGGAACGTCGCTCGCTCTTCGTTTCGTGAGCGGGGCGTCCCGCACCGGCTTCTTCTCGTCAGCGACATCACGCGGGCTCTTCGTGAGGAAGAGGCTGAAGCGTGGCGGCGAATTGTCCGCGTTCTCGGCCACGAGCTCAACAACTCACTCGCCCCCATCATGTCGATCGCGTCGAGTCTCGAACAGGTGATCTCGAAGGAGGAGCTGCCGGTCGACTGGCGCGATGATCTCAGCCGCGGCATGCGCGTCATCGGTGCGCGAACCGAGGCGCTGACGCGATTTACCCGCGCCTATGCGCGATTGGCGCGACTGCCGGAACCGCGCCGATCGGCTGTTCTCATGAGAGACCTCTCCGCCAGAGTCACCGCCATGGAAACGCGTACGACGATTACGATCGACGGCCCCGACCTCATCGTACACGCCGATGAGGATCAGCTCGAGCAACTCCTCATCAACCTGCTGCGAAACGCCGTCGACTCATCCCTCGAAAACGGCCAGGGCGCCGTGACGCTCCGCTGGAGACACACCGCCGCCGACTTGATCCTCGAGGTTGAGGACGATGGCGACGGCGTGAGCGGCACGGAGAATCTCTTCGTTCCTTTCTTTACGACCAAACCTCAAGGCAACGGGATCGGCCTGTTTCTGAGCCGGCAGATTGCCGAGGCGCACGGCGGATCGCTCACGCTCGAGAATCGCAGCGGCAGAGCGGGGGCGATAGCGCGGTTGACGCTGCCGCTCGATGATGAAAGGACCGTCGGCAGATGAGCGGTGCCAAACACGAGCATCGCACCACCCGCACGCTTCGCTCACGATGACAGAGACGCGTGTGCACTTGTGGGTCGTCGGCAAGGGATCCCTCTCCGTCCTCCGCCGCTCACACCCACACACCCACCCCCGGGGCTCCGGCGGCTCGGGATGACAGGCTACCGTGTGGCATCTCCCTCAGTTGCGGCTCCCCGCCGTCCCTGGCTCACGATGACAGCCGCGATGACAGCCCAGAGCGTTTGAGTTTCAACCGTTGGTTTGTCACCCCGAGCGGGCGGGCGG
>DASVLC010000214.1:0-51975 GCA_036385045.1 Thermoanaerobaculia bacterium
CAGGGCCCTCGACCGGAACGTGCCCGGAAATCCCGTCGTAGATCTTGACCGCCTGCTGGTACTCCATCTTGTTCGGATTGAGCTCGAGCGCTTCCTGGAAGCACTCGATCGCTTTCCGATTCCAGTTGCGGTCGAGATAGCAGAGACCGAGGTGGTAGATCGCTTCTTCGTAGTCGGGATCGAGCTTCAGAGCGGCCTGAAACGAGCGGATCGCACGATCGAGCTGTCCCTTCTCGTAGAAGATCGTACCGAGGAGAAAATACGCCTGCGGGATCGCCTCGAGCTGGATCGCCTTCTCGAGGAACTTCTGCGCGCGAAGGAGTTTTCCCTTGCGTGCGTAGATCGCGCCGAGGCTGAAGTAGGGAAGGAACGACTCCTGCGAGATCTGGATCGCGCGCCGGAGCCAGCGTTCAGCGCCCTTGAGATCCTGACGCTCGTGCAGCAGCACGCCGTAGAAGACGGCCGCATCGAAATGATCGGGCTGGACTTCGAGAGTCCGTTCGAGATACGCCTTCGCACGATCGAGATTGCCGTCGTTGAACAGCATCTCGCCCAGGAAGAACGACAGTTCGTAATTGTCACGGTCGAGCCGGAACGACTCCTCGAGCATCTTCATGCCGCGGTCGGGATCGAACGCATCGAACGCCGCCTCGGCATCGGCGACGAGCAGCAGGAAGCGCTCGCGCTTGTCGCCGCGGAACAGCGAAACGATCCTGTCCTTACGCTCCGTGAACCGCTGCTTCTTCTCGAGAGCGAGCATCTGCTCGCCCATCTTCGACTCCCACAGCTCGACTACTTCGTCCGCCGAGAGGACGTTCTTCTTTTCGAGGAGCTCTTTGACGGAGAGCAATCCGGTCTGATTGACGAAGATCGCGCGCTCGTGCTTCTGCACCGCATCGACGAGCGAACGGATCGTCTCGGCCGAGCGCTTCACGATCTCTTCGATCGCGGAGACACGCTCGAGCAGGTGCTCATCGAGAGAGAGATCTTCCTCTTCCTCGTAGTCCTCGAGGTCTTCCTCTTCGAACGCGGTGATGCCCGACAGCACCAGAAGTTTGTTCTGGCAACGGAAGCAATACTCGCGCTCGTCTTCGTTGTACGCGCTGCAGGTCTGACAAAGCATGGTTGATTGGTGCGGATTAGAACAGCATCCGCCGCGCGTGTCATCCCAGCACAAAAGGCGGTGCAGTTCTGTGACGAATGACCACCGAATCGCCCTCCCAAGCGGTCACTCCAGCGTTCGCTGAGGAGGGGATGTCTATTTCGAATATTCGTAGAACCCGCGGCCGCTCTTCCGGCCGAGCCATCCGGCGTCGACCATCTTCACGAGCAGCGGGCAGGGGCGGTACTTCGGATCTCCGAAGCCCTGCTCGAGTACGCGCAGGATCGCGAGGCAGACGTCGAGACCGATGAAGTCGGCCAGGGTCAGCGGGCCCATCGGGTGATTCATGCCGAGCTTCATGACGCCGTCGATCGCCTCGCGCGTTGCGACTCCTTCGTAGAGCGTGAAGATCGCCTCGTTGATCATCGGCATCAGCACACGGTTCGAGATGAACCCGGGATAGTCGTTCACTTCGATCGGCGTCTTCCCCATCCGCTTCGCGAGATCCTCGACCTTCTGCCACGTCTCGTCCGAGGTGGCGATGCCGCGGATGACTTCGACGAGCGTCATCACCGGAACGGGATTCATGAAGTGCATTCCGATCACTTTGTCGGGGCGGGAAGTGGCTGCCGCGATCTTCGTGATTGAGATCGACGAGGTGTTCGAGGCCAGGATGCACTCGGGGCGCGTGATGCCGTCGAGTTTCGCGAACAGGCCCGTCTTCGCCTCGAGGTTTTCGATGATGGCTTCGATGACGATGTCTGCATCTGCGCAGGCGTCGAGGTCGCTGGTCGTGCGGATGCGGCCGAGGACGGCATCTCGATCCTCAGCGGTCATCTTTCCCTTGTCGACACCCCGCTGCAGATTCGAGGTGATGGTCGACACGGCGCGCTGGAGGATCGCATCGCTGACATCGACCAGAGTAACGTCGAATGTACTCGCGGCAGCCGCGTGTGCGATGCCGTTTCCCATGGTTCCGCCACCGATGACGACGATCTTCTTCATGATTGCTGCTCCTGTGCTGGAGATGTGGGAGCGCGGCCGTCAGCCGGCCCCTCTGAGACGGGCCGGGGTTATATCACTTGTCGGATTCAGCCGAAGGCGCGTAAGATCACTGGTCCCGGAGTCTCCATGATGGCGCGGAAATGCTTCATGTGTGGTGGTGAGGTCACGGAGGGGATTCTCTGTGACAAGTGCGATAAGCCGCGTCGGCGACAGGCGGCCAAGCCGCAGGTGAGCGCCTCGGCGGCGGCTGCTGATGTCGAGGAGAAACCCGCGGTCGAGGAGACTGCCGCCCCGACCGAGAAGCCGGCTCCTCGAAACGAGCCGCCTCACGAAACGCATGCCTCCGCGCCGATGCATTCGCGCCAGGCCACCGCTCCAGAGATCGACCCCTTCCCCAAGGCACCTGTTCTGACGTTTCCGGTCGGCTCCGTTTCGCCGGCGATCACCAGCGTGGTCAATCTACTTGTCGCGTCGGGAGTCGCGTCGGTTCTGATCGGCGCCGACCGGAGTGTGAAGTTCGCCTCGGACGAGGCGAAGCGCGTCTTCAATGCGACGCAGTCTGAGCTCTCGTCCCTCGGCGTGATCGAAGAGCGGAGCGGCGTTCGTGTCGGCGACCTCTCGGTGCCCGCCTCGGCGGGCGTCCGGATTGGCAGCCGCAACTACATTTACAGCCTCGTTCCGATGTCTGGCGGTGCCAGCGGAGCCGCTCTCGTGTTCCGGCCGTCCGATCCGATGAATGAAGCTCATGCTTCATTCGTGACGTATGTGCGTGAGGCGATTCTCGGGCCGCTCAGCGGTCTTCGGGATTCCCTGCAGGCAGCTGCGCAGAGCAGGAACGATCACTTCCTCGCCGACTCGGCGGCCGGCATCGAGCAGGTTCTCTCATCGCTCGAGCTTGCCCCCGAGATCGAGGAGTCTGCTCAGGTCGCCCGGCCGGTCCCGACCGTGACGGAAGTCGTCCGCCGGGTGGCGGAGCGATTCCGCGCGCACGCCGATCTGAAAGGAATCCGGCTCGACGTCGACGTGCAGGATCTCGAGGAGCGTTTCGCCGATCACGAGCACCTCACCGAGGCTCTTGCGATCCTGATGGAGAACGCGCTGCACTACGTGCCGGTCAGCGGCCAGGTGGTCACAGGCGTCCGCTGGATGGAGCACAAAGGGAAGCCGCTGCTGCTCTTCTTCGTAATGGACAACGGTCCGGTCGTTCCCGAGTCTCTGCGACAGACAATCTTCGAGCCTTCGTTCGTATGGGACCCAACGACGCATACGGAGCGGACGGGCCGCGCCTTGTTCAAGTGCCGTGAATTTGCGGTGAGGCATTCCGGTTCCGTCTGGGTAGAGTCCAGAACCGGGAAGGCGTGCACGTTCTTCATGCGTGTGCGGCCCGACAACGCAGGCTGACGACAGATCGACGCACGATCATGAAAACACTTCGGGGAGTGCTGTATCTGGTGGCGATCACGGCGCTTGCTACGGGTGCCGCTGCCGACGCGGCGAACCAGATCACGGCGGAGAACATCCTGCGTCTGATGAACGAGTACCGTTCCAATGCAGGTCTCCCTCTACTCAACAGCGAGACGCGACTCGAGCAGGCAGCCGCTGATCGGATGCGGCACATGGAAGAAGTCGGGTACTGGAACCACACGTCACCGGACGGAATGTCACCGTTCGTCTGGATGGCGGTTCGCGCCTATCGCTTCCAGTACGCTTCCGAGAATCTGGCGAGCGGCTTCGAGACGGCCAGGCTGCTCGTCGAGTCCTGGATGGAGTCTCCGGGCCATCGTGCGAACATCCTCTCCCCTGATGCCGAAGACTGCGGAATCGCTGTCATCGAGGGAGCCACGACCGGTCCTTCGGTCGGTAAGTCGGTCGTCGTCCTGTTCGGCAAGCGGCAGCCGTTCACGGTGATCACGAGCTCGACGCGCCGGTAGGTGGGGGGCGACAAACCTCGGTTTCAGGCGAGTGGTTCCGCAGCTTGCTCGTCAGTTGCGTGTGGCACAGCCCCTCACCCGGCCCTTCGGCTTCGCTCAGGGCTACCCTCTCCCCGCTAAGATCGCGGGGAGAGGGGCGACAAACCTCGTGTCTGCCAGAGTAACGAGCGGTTGAATCGCGAACTCCGAGGAACCGAGGTACGCCAGGGACTCCGTGGAACCGAGGAACTCCGAGGAACTCCGAGGAACCGAGGAACTCCCCCCTACGCCACCCGAATCGTCGGATCGACTTCCCTCGCCCAGCGCTGCATACCACCGGTCATGTTCAGCACCTGCTCGAATCCTGCCTGACGGAGGTACTGGCGGGCACGCTCGCTCCGGCCTCCGGAGCGGCAGATCATGACGGTGACTCGATCGCGGTCGAGCTGCGCGAGCTTCTGGGGCAGTTGCGCGAGAGGAACATGCTCGGCTCCTTCGATGTGGCCCGCACTCCACTCGTAGGGCTCGCGCACGTCGATCAGTTGAAGAGCCTCGCCCTTCGAAAGCTTCTCGGCCACCTCGGCCGGGGTGATGTCGGTTTCGTTCACGTTTACTGGTCTCTCCTCGACTAACGAAATCACGCGGGCAACAGCCGCGACGCGATCTCCTGAATTTTCTTTCCGTCGGCGCGCCCCTTGAAGCGAGTCGTCGCTTCCTTCATCACCTTCCCGAGATCCTTCTTCGAAGCCGCGCCGGTCGAGGCGATGATCTCGCGGACGCCGCTCTCGAGCTCAGATTCGGAGAGCTCCGGCGGCAGATAGGCGCGGAGGATTTCGAGTTCGCTGCGCTCCTTTTCGGCCAGCTCCGGCCGATTCCCGCTGGTGTACTGTTCGATCGAGTCGAGCCGCTGCTTCACCGACTTGCGGATCACGGTCATCGCCTCTTCGTCGCTGAGCTCGTGCCCTGCGTCGATCTGTTCGTTCTTCAGCGCCGACTGCAGCATGCGCAGAGTCGAGAGACGTTCCTTCTCCTGCGCTTTCATTGCGCTGGTGAGATCGGCTCGGACCTGTTCTGTCAGACTTCCCATGGTCAACCCCCTGTCGATTGCACGCTCCGGACCGCGACTGCGATCGATCCGAAAGACGCATGCTATAACTGCTGGCCGTCATGAAACGCGACGTGCGTCAGCTTCTCGAAGAAACCCAGGCTCTGCTGAATGGCCATTTTCGCCTTTCGTCGGGCCTGCACAGCCCCGGTTACGTCCAGTGCGCCCGATTGCTCGAGCATCCGCGGAACGCGCGCGCGATCGGGGAAGCTCTGGCCGAGAAACTTCGCTTCCTCAGTCCCGGCACGATCGTCGCGCCCGCACTCGGGGGGGTCGTCATCGGCTACGTGGTCGCTCAGGCTCTCGACCTGCCATTTGTCTTCACCGAACGGAAAGAGGGCGAGATGACCCTGCGTCGCGGTTTCAGAATCGCTCATGGCGAACGCGTCGTCATCGTCGAAGACGTCGTGACGACCGGCAAGTCGACGCGCGAGACTGAGAAGGTGATCGTCCATTCGCAGGGAGGAGTCGTCGCCGGCTTCGGTTCCATCCTCAATCGCAGCGGTCAGGAGAATCCGTTCGACGCCCCCTACGCCGCGCTGCTCGCGCTCGATCTTCCGACGTTCCAGGAGGGCGACTGCCCTCTGTGCAGGGATGGCGTCCCGATCGACGCGCCCGGCTCGCGTTTTAACGCAGGCTGAGAGGCTTCGCCGAGGGGGTCGCGCGGCTCGCGCGATCGCCGATGGCGGCTCGCCATCGGTGGCGCTCAGCAGAAGGTCGACGACCCATTGATGGGCTTCTCCGGAAGAGGATTCCCCCATGGGTCAGTCTGCACCTGCAAAGCCCACCGCCGGCCGGAGGCCGGCGGGGATCGCGCGAGCCGCGCGACCCCCATGGCAGCGTTATACTCACCCATCCCGAATGACATCTGGCGCGGCTGGCAGTGGTTCGAGTGACCTCGATCGCGTCGAGGAGGTCTTCGCTCGCGTCGTCGATCTCCCTGCGGATGAGCGTGCGTCGGCACTCGATAGTCAGTGTGGCGATGATCACGAGCTGCGGCGTGAAGTCGAGAGCCTTTTAGCCAGCGACGGCGGATCGACATTCATCGTCGATCTGGTCTCCGGAGGTGCTCGCGCCCTGGGCGACGACATCGAACGAAGGATGGTTGGCAGGCGGGTCGGCGCCTGGCGTGTCACGGGGATTCTCGGCCGTGGCGGAATGGGTGCCGTCTACGAGGTGAGCCGTGACGACGGGGCCTTCAACCAGCGTGCGGCCCTCAAACTCATTCGTGCCGATGTCGATTCCGGAATCGGCCGGCGCCGCTTCCGCGAAGAACGGCAGATCCTGGCGCAGCTCAATCACCCGAACATCGCGAAACTGCTCGATGGTGGTGAGAGCGAGGACGGCGCGCCCTATCTCGTCATGGAGGCGGTCGACGGGATGCCGATCACTGACTATTGCGAGACCGGAAGTCTCTCGATCGAGGAGCGCCTGCGGACCTTCATCACGGTCTGCCACGCGGTTCATTTCGCGCATACCCAGCTGATCGTTCATCGCGACCTGAAGCCGTCGAACATTCTCGTCGGCGACGACGGTGTCGTGAAGCTGCTCGACTTCGGAATCGCCAGGCTCCTCGGACCCGGAGGCGAGCGGGCGGTTACCCTGCTTCAGGACGTAGCGCTGACTCCCGAGTACGCCAGTCCGGAGCAGGTGCGAGCCGATCCCGTCTCCACCTCGACCGACATCTATTCGCTCGGAGCAGTGTTGTATCAGCTGCTGACCGGTGTGACCGCTCACATCTTCAGTCGGTACGGATTCTCTGAGGTCAGCCGCGTGATCTGCGAAGTCGAGCCGGCACCGCCGAGCCAGATGGTTTCCGGCCGCGAGAGCCGCAGGCTGCGCGGTGACATCGACAACATCGTGCTGACGGCTCTGCGAAAGGATGCGCTCCGGCGTTATGCCTCAGCGGAACAGCTGGCCGAGGATCTGGAGCGTCACCTCGAAGGACGGCCTGTCGCCGCGAGGCGCGACACCTTCGGATATCGTTCCGGCAAGTTCATCAAACGGAATCGTCTGGCCGTCGCCGCGGTCAGTCTGGTGCTCGTTTCGCTCGTGGCCGGCATCGTTGGAACGGTTTCGCAGGCGCAGCGTGCCGAGCGGCGTTTCGAGGAAGTCCGGAATCTCGCTAACACCTTTCTTTTCCGATTTCATGACGAGATCCGCGAGCTTCCCGGCTCCACTCCTGCGCGTGAGCTGATCGTCACGACCGCACTGGAGTACCTCGATAAGCTTTCGCGCGATGCCAGGTACGACGCAGATCTGCAGATGGAGTTGGCCGCTGCCTACGAGAAGGTCGGCGATGTGCTCGGCAATCCATCCAACCCGAACCTCGGGCGGATCGACGACGCGCTCGCGAGTCATGAGAAGGCATTGCAGCTTCGCATGGTCGCGAGCGGGCGGGCCGTCGATACGGAGCTCGAAGGGCGTGCCGTTCTGCAATCGCACATCAAGCTCGCGGAGGTCCTCATCAGTGCCGGCCGGACCGACGAATCGCAGAGACATGCCGACCATGCCGCGGAGCTCGCCGCACAGTTCGGCACGCCCGTCGATCGGCTGCAGACGATCACCCGTCATGCGGAGCTGGCGCTTCGTCGTGGTGATCTCGACACAGCCGAGCAGCGCTATCGCGAGGTGATGAGTATCGCGACCGCCGAGGCACGCCGGCGTCCCGGCAGAGAGACAAGCGCGCTGCTGGCGAACGCGGCGGGGCGGCTCGGCTACGTGTACAAGGTGGCCAGCCGGCAGAGCGAGTGTCTGCAGGCGCTCGGCGTGGCCCTCGAGGCGCTGCAGCGGCTGAGTGCCGAGGAACCGTCGCGGACGGGCCATGTACGCCAGATCATGAAGCTACACGAAGACCGTGGCGACGCACTGCGCAGTCCGTTCGCCAGTGAGGGGATGCGTCCGGACCTCTCCCTTGCCGAATACGAGGAGGCACTGCGTCGCGCGGAATGGCTCGCAGCGGCCGATCCCTCCGAGTTCTCGGCGCGGATGAACGTCTTCCTCGAACGCGCGCAGATCGCCGACACCTGGCGCGAGATCGACCCGGAGAAGTCGCTGCCGCTGTTCCGCGAGATCTTCCCGATGGCAGAGACGCTCGGCCGCGACGACCCGTCGAACTTCAGCGTCTCCTGGATCACGGCACTTCTCTGGTATGCCTATGCCGATGCTACGCGAAGAGCGGGGCATCTCGAGGAGTCTCTTCCACTGTTCGATACCGCGGTGAAGCGGATCGAGACGATGAGAGAGACCGACCGCGGAAGGAAGATCAGTTCACGCGACAGCATGAAGACTCACGCGGAAAGGGGAGAGGTGCGACTGCAGACCGGCGATCTGCAAGGTGCCGCGGCGGATGCCGCGGCCTGTTTGCCTTTCACCGCGGCATTCGCGATCGCAGACTCGCGGCCGCTCGACCTTCGCGACAGCGCCTACTGCTTCGAGCTCGCTGGCGACGTCGCGCTCAGAACCGGGGATGTGGAGGCCGCGGCGCACCACTTCGATCAGGCCTTGCTTCGCTGGACGGAGTTCGGACGACGAAATCTCGACAGCCCGTTTCTTCGCGAGCGCATCGCGAAGGCGACTGCGCGGCGTGCCGAGACAGCGGGAGGGACTCGTGAGCAATGACGAGATCACCCGTCTGCTCCGTCGTTCGCACGAAGGAGATCCCGCGGCGATGGACGAGCTCCTTCCGCTCGTTTACCAGGAGCTCAGGCGCATCGCTGGAGCGTACCTCCGGTCGCAGAGACCGGGGCATACTCTGCAGCCGACGGCACTGCTGCACGAGGCTTACATCAAGCTGGCAGGGGCCACGCCGCAGGACTGGAATGACCGTACGCACTTTTTCGCAACCGCCGCGGCAATCATGCGAAACATTCTGGTGGACCATGCCCGCGCCCGACAGGCCGAGAAGAGGGGAAGCGGCATGACTCCGGTCTCGCTCGAGGTGGCGATGGGGCACTCCAGCGAGAGACCGGCAGATCTGATTGCGCTCGACGACGCGCTGCAGGCTCTCGCGAACCGGGACGAGCGGAAGGCACGCGTTCTCGAGCTTCGCTACTTCGGCGGATTGAGTGTCGAGGAGACTGCCGAGACCCTCGGTCTGTCGGTCGCCACGGTCGGTCGTGAAGCTCGCTTTGCTGCTGCCTGGCTTCGCCGCGAAATGCTCGCGTGAGTGCGGAGGAGCTTCAGATCCATTCCAGCGTATCGACCGTTCTCGCGTCACGTACGTTCCCCGTGTGCAGAGTCGACGCCGGCTCGAACAGCAGCACTTCGACCTCCCCTTCGGCATGAGGCCGATGCTCGACGCCTCGCGGTACGACGATCAGTTCTCCAGGCTCGAGCGACACCTCCCGATCCCTGAACTCCATCCGGAGCCGCCCCTTCACGACCAGAAACAGCTCGTCCTCAGCTTCGTGGTGATGCCAGACGAACGCACCCTCCAGCTTTGCAAGCTTGACCTGCTGCCCGTTGAGCTCCGCGATGATCTTCGGTGACCACTGCTCGTCGAACAACGCGAGCTTCTCGTTCAGATTGATCTTCTGCACGTGATCTCCTTCATGAGGGGTCTCGCCGCGGCTTCAACAATTCGAGCTCGGCTTCCCCGCTGGAGGTGAATCCGACGTGCCGCCAGCCCTGCCGAATGTAAAACCGGAAGGCCCGCGTATCCGGCTCGGTACTCAGGTGGACACGTTCATGGCCCGCGCGCCACAGCACCTCGAGTGCGGTATCGAGAAGCCTGGCGCCGATGCCGATTCCCTCGAATTCGGGCCGGACGAAGAGAGCCCAGATCGAGGCCGACTCCATGTCGGCCATCGCAAAGCCGACGACCTGACCGTTCACTTCGGCGCAATGACCGCAGTGCGTCGTCTCGAGCATGGAGGCGACCGACGCTTCATTGATCGCGAGCTCTTCGAGGCGCTCGGGCGAGATCACGTTCTCCCGCACCGACATTCGAATTTCCATCAGTGCGGGAGCGTCGCTTCGCGTTGCCGGTCGTATCTTCATGGGGATCGACGTTGTCCGGTGCAATTGTCGCAGATGATGAGGGACGCTGTGCGGGTTCTCAGCCCAGTTCGTCCAATTACTGGCCCCACTTCGTCTCGATGATCGATTTCCCCCTCCGGTTCCGTTTGCGTTGGTAGTGCAGCGAACGTGAGAGGAGAAATTATGAGAACGAAGAGCACATCCCCGGCCGGAGGCATCGCTTTGCAGGCCGGCGCCGAACGTAACGCCCTGGGCGTCGCGAAATTCACTCCGAGGCGGAAGCACTTGACCGCCGTTGCGCTGCTACTGGCGTTCTTTCTGACGAGTGCGTCGTTGCATGCACAGGTGCCGCCGTTCGAGCAGGATCCGCCACCTCCTCCTGAAGAGCAGACAGAGAACGCAGTGAGTTCACTGCGGGAGATACAGTCAGCCCTGGAATCGATGCTGGAGACGCGCAGCGCGCTTCCGCCCGTGGTGGGCGATGAGATCCGGCAGGCGCATCGGCGTACGGAACAGGCCCTCGACGCTTATCTGGACCTCGATCCTCAATTGCCCCGCGTGGGCGCAGCAATCGAGGGAGCGGCGCGCCACGCGGAGCAGGCGGCGAGGCTGTCGCGCGGCTCCCATGTCGCGCCCGAGCTCGATCTGCAGGCGAGCAGACTGGCCGGCGTGGCACGGCTGATTGCGGTTCGCATTGTCGAACGTGCAGCCGCTGGAGGCGTCGATCGGAGGAAACTGGCGGCTGCCGGAAAAGATATCGCCGCCGGCGACGAGCTTGCCGAACTTGGCGATCACTCCGGCGCCGCCAAGGCTTACAACAAGAACCTTCCGCTGAAGAATGCGCTTTCCTTCGACCCGGCGCTGTTTCGTGCATCCATCGATGCAGCTCTTCTGGATAAAGCTACCGGCTATGCGCTGGCCCTCAATCGCAACGGAAACCGGATCGGCTCCTGGGGTGTCGGCCTGCGCCAGAACGCCTCGGACGCCAGCCCCGCGATCGCGATGCTTCCCTCGGACGAGATCAACATCGCCAGCGTCAGCAAGACAATCACCGCGGCCGCCGTGCTTCGGGTGCTGCAGAATAACAATAACGGAGGAGACATTGACGCGGTCGTCCAGGGACCGATCGGTGCTTACATCCCGAGGCAGTGGTTTCCACCGGTTTCCGTCAGGGAAATCACATTTGTAGAGATGATGAAGCACCAGAGTGGGCTGGGAGGCCGCAACGAGGACAACGTAAGGCAGGGGTGCGGAACCCGCTTCACGGACATGGACGGGTGTTCGTCTCTGGGGGTAGACCCTGGCGATAAAGGGTTCTTCTACAACAACGCAAACTTTTCCTTCTTCCGGGCGATGCTTGGATCAATCAATGGACTGTTCTGCGAGCTGGGCGGCTGTACGGTCATCGACGATGAGAAGAGAACCGAGTACTACCGCTACTACGTCCAGTGCCACATCTTCACTCCGATGGGCATCTCGCCGAACATTCCATCGGACTTTGCCAGCGGATGCGGCGGACCTGAGATGAAGCCGAGCGACACGAAGAGCGAACAGGCGCTTTACTACTATGCCAACGAACCTCTGCAGAACGGCATGGAACCCGACGACTGGACCACGACGGCAGGTGGCGGCGGGTGGTACTTGTCCGCGGACGAGCTTGCGCGATTTCTGGCGTATCTCCGCTACGACAACAAGATCCTCGCTCCGGCCACGAGAAAAGCCATGTACAGCCGTTTTCTCGGGTTCATGGATCCGGACCAGTACGGCTTCGCCGATGGGGTGTGGGGACCGAATCGGATGCATGGAGGTGACCTCTGCTACGCGACGCTGACGGTTCCCCCTGGCGTCAGCCGTTGCGATCCGAGCGTTGCACCTCAGGGCGTTTCCACCTGCATCGCAGACTTCCCTGACGGCACCCAGGCTTCTCTGGTGATTAACTCCAAGGGATGGGAAGGGCCGTATCAATGCAGCATGCTCAAGTCCGCGTACGAGGCGGCCTGGGTGGTCAAGTAGGTTTGCTCTTAGTTCTGCTGGACGCCCGCGAGCAATCCTCGCGGGCGTTCTGCGTTTGCATGAATGAGAGCGCTCGAGTCAGGACATTCGAAAGCCACCCGACCGTCGATCGGGAGAACCCGTTGCTGTTGGTTTCCGTACAAGCCGAGAATGATTGTCTACTCCATCGACTTCCAAGCCAGGCCAACATGGTGCTGAGGGCTCTCGCTCTCATTGCTGCGCTCGTGGCGTCTGCCTGCGCATCTGCACCCGCGCCGCCCGCGTGTGCCCTGCCGGAAAGAGATCGTGCCTGGGTCGATCGCGCCATCGAGGCGTGGCGGTTTGCCTCGCGGGAAATCACCGGGATCGGACCGGTCCGCGATTTCGAGGCGATCTTTTTCAGTGACGACTGCGTACTGAGGAGCACGAACGCCCTGGGAAGCGGTATGGCGGATTCGGTGACCTGGACCGCCACACCTCATCACGGAACGATCACGCTGCCCGACGGCACCGACATGCCAGCCGGCGTCACATCCTTCGTCTCCGGCGACAAGGGACAAACATACCTTGTGATGTCGACGCCGGGCGTCTGGGAGGCCGCGGGTGTCGGCGAGGGGTCGAGTCTCGAGACGTTAATGGTTGCCGTGATGCTCCATGAAGGCTCGCACGTCGCGCAGATCGGGCCTTACGGTCCGCGTCTAGAGGCTCTCATCGAGCGAAATTCTCTTCCCGATTCCTTCGACGATAACGTCGTGCAGAAGCGCTTTCAGAACGACGAGGAGTTCGTGGCGTCGGTGAAGGAGGAAACGCGGCTGTTCCTTGCCGCCGCCTCCGCTCAGAGTGACGGCGAAGCGAGGTCGCTGGCGCGCGAAGCGCTAAGGCTCGTTCGGGAGCGGCAGGCGCGCTGGGCGGTCGGAAGCGATGCGTACCTGGCAGAGGCAGAAGACATCTGGCTGACCTTCGAGGGAGCGGGTCAGTGGACGGGCTATCAGTGGCTGGTTCATCCAGAGGGAGGCGCACAGCCGCCCGAGGAAGTCGTCACACGCTTCACGAGAGGCCGCTGGTGGTCGCAGACCGAGGGCTTTGCCGTCGCAATGGCGCTGGACAGGATCGCCGGCCCCGGCTGGAAACGCCACGCATTCGGTGACGGCGCGCGGACCGTGCTCGAGATGCTGGGAGACGCGCTCGCCACAGTCGAGTGAGAGGTGGAAAGCCTAACGTGACTCGAACTGTGTTGAAGCTCTGATCTCCCTGCGGAATCGCGCGAGGCGAAAAGGCTCCGGAGCGGATACGCCGGAGACGATGCATTCCGCGGTGATCTCGCCGACGGCCGGACCAAGCTTGAAGCCATGGCCGGAACCACCGCCTGCGAGCCAGACATTTTCAGCCTCCGGATGGCGATCGATGATGAGCTGTCCGTCGGGGCTGTTTTCGTACTGACAGACGCGCGACTCGAGAAGCGGAGCGTCGGCCAGCTCCGGAAATCGCCCGGCGAGAAACGCTCGCGCGCGGGCGATGCTGCACGAGCTCGGCAGCCGATCCGCGGATGTCGGATCGATCCATTCTCCCCGCGTATCGTCCGCCAGCTTGAAACCTCGGCCGTGTACGTCGGGGATTCCATAGATCACCCGTTCTCCGAAGTCGATCCAGACCGGAAGCTGCTCCGGGCCATAACGGGAGGACCCGCCAGGGACCCCGAAGTAGTGCACCTCCTGTCGCGTCGGACGGATCAGATCGCCGGGAAGCGAAGGGAAAAGCTTCCCGAGCCATGGCCCACATGCGAAGACGAAGAAGTCAGCAGCGAGGATGGTGCCGTCCGAAAGGCGGACCGAGGACATGGCGGATCCTGAGATCTCGCCCGGCTCCACGTTCGCGGTTCGATAGGTGCCACCACTCTTCGCGAACAGGTCGCGCACGGCCATACACGCCCTTCGCGCAGAAAGCACTCCGGCGCGCCGCTCCATCCAGAGAGACTTGATCCCCTCGAGACGGATCTGAGGGTAGCGTCGAGCCGCCTCAGACGGCGTGATCTCATCGGCCGGGAATCCGAGCTCCTCGAGGATCGGCAACGAAGACCGAACGTAGCCGTCATCGCCGTGATTCATCCAGAGCGCACCGGTCTCGACGTAGAGAGACTCCTCGACCGAAGCATCGAGTTCCAGCCACAGTTCGAATGCTCGCTTCACCATCTCGACATAGATGCGGTCGCGCCCGTAAACCGCGCGAATGACACGGGTATCCCCGCCGGAGCTCGACCGGAGGTTTCCGGGTCCCCATGCGTCGATGAGAGTCACGCGGGCACCCATGCGGTGGAGCTGCAGCGCGGTCCACGACCCGAACGAACCGGCACCGATGACTGCGACGTGAGGGGGCACCGTCGCGAACAGAATCGAGGCGTCCAGACGCGTCGTGAGCGGGGCCGCCGAGAGGAATCCGAGAAACGTTCGCTGGGTCATCGGATTGCGCTCGCCGGGTGTATCGGAGGTCACCGTGTCAGTCGCCGCCGAGGAGGTCGCCCAGAGGTCCGAGCACCGAACCTTCGCCTTTTCTCCGTCCCACGGGATTGCCGGGCATCGCGGAGAAGACGCGGCTCGCAAAGCGGCTGAAAGGAAGCGACTGGAGCCACACCTTGCCTGGGCCGCGCAGGGTTGCGAAGAAAAGTCCTTCGCCTCCGAACAGCGCGGTCTTGATGCCGCCGACGAACTGAATGTCGTAACTGACCTGCGGCTGCAGTGCAACGAGACAGCCGGTGTCGAGGCGCAGCGTCTCTCCCGCGGCAAGTTCCCGTTCGACAATCGCTCCGCCGGCATGTACGAAGGCGAGGCCATCGCCCTCGAGCTTCTGAAGGATGAATCCTTCACCGCCGAAGAACCCGACGCCGAGTTTCTTCTGAAAGGCAATGCCTACAGCGATGCCCTTCGCCGCACAGAGAAACGCGTCCTTCTGGCAAAGCATGGTGCCGCCCAGTTGTTTGAGGTCGAGCGGCACGATCTTTCCGGGATATGGAGAAGCGAACGCCACTTTCTGGCGCGAGCCTCCGTTGTTCGCGAAGACCGTCATGAAAAGCGACTCGCCGGTCAGGACGCGCTTGCCTGCCGACATCAGCGCGCCAACGATGCCACTCCCTTTGCCCGATCCGTCGCCGAAGATGGTCTCCATCTCGATCGCCGGGTCCATGTACATGAACGCCCCCGCCTCTGCGACGCAGGCTTCGCGTGGATCGAGCGTGATCTCGACGAACTGCATCTCGTGTCCGAAGATCTCGTAGTCGATCTCGTGTGCTGATGAGCTGCCGGGCATCGGAGGCGGAGGCACTGCCCCTTCGAACGCTGCCGCGAACTCGGAACGGGAGGTCACCGGCTCCCACGCTCCGAGCCCCTGTGCATAAACGTGCGCTGAGCGTGGGATCTGCCCCGCTCGGATTCGCCTGACGACTTCATCCGCCGGCCATGGTCCTTCCTGCCTTCCGTCGATTGCCACATGCCACTGGTCCAAGAACTGCCTCCTCGATTGATTCTCAGGCGAATCGTACCTGTCCGGGGAAGGGGATGTTCAGTGGTTTTCTCTTCAAGGGGATTCCGGGGCCTGATCGGCCCCCTTCCGGGATGCGCTGAGGTGGATCGCGCTCATTCCAGAGCGTCGCTGGAGAGCTATCTCAAAGGGCGTGTCGGAGTGGGTCGCGCGGCCTCGCGCGATCCCCGCTGGCCTCCGGCCGGCGCTGGGCTTTGCAGGTGCAAACCGACCCACGGGTGAGCCCTCCTCGAGACGCTTATCAATGGGTCGTCGACGTTCTCATGAGCGCAACCGATGGCGAGCCGCCATCGGCGATCGCGCGAGCCGCGCGACCCCCTGGGCCTCGCCGTGGTTCCAGCCGGAATGCGGCGACGACCGCATCTCTTAACGATGGCGACCGATGACCCGAGGGAAAGTTGAGGGTGTTGTATCCGAGCAAGAGCACGACGACGAGTCGCTGCCCGGACGGATGCGTGTCGCGATCGGGATGCTGGAAGCAATCGATCGCGATCGCGGTCTGCTGTTGTCGATTCCTCCTGACGAGCGCCAGCACCTGCTCGAGCTCGCTCGCAGGGTCGCAAATCCGGATCACGTTGCACGCCGGCGGCTGGTGAAGGCGGCGGCGAGGGCACGTAAGGCCGCGCTCGTCGCCCGCGACGAACAGGTGCTTGGCGAGACGGGCATCCGTGATTTGAGGCGAAAGCCGGTCTTCACCTCGCCTAATGTGTATCCGCCCGTCGCGGCGGGAGAACAGCTGGCCGATCAGGCAGCGGAGACGACGGACTCGCGTCACTGCTACGTCTGCAAGCAGCACTTTTTTACTGTCCACCATTTCTACGACCAGCTCTGTCCTGCCTGCGGCGACCTGAATTTCGCGAAACGCACCGAGTCGGCAGATCTTCGCGGACGTGTTGCGCTGCTGACTGGCGGCCGGGTGAAGATCGGCTATCAGGCGGGTCTCAAGCTGTTGCGCGCAGGGGCATCGTTGATCGTGACGACGCGCTTCCCGCGCGACTCGGCAGCGCGTTATGCGCAAGAGCCGGACTTCGTCGAGTGGGCCGACCGGCTCGAGATTTTCGGACTCGATCTGCGTCACACACCAAGTGTCGAGGCGTTCTGCCGCCAGCTCCTCGCAACCCGCGAGCGGCTCGACTTCATCATCAACAACGCCTGTCAGACCGTGCGGCGTCCTCCCGCCTTCTACAACCACATGATGGAGAGGGAGCGGGCCGCGTTCGGCGACGTCGGCGAGCGCGAACGGAACCTCCTCGGAGGATACGAAGGACTCCGCGGCTACCAGATGCTCCCCGAGGGGGACGTCGCGCCGGAAGGCCTCAGTTCTCTCGCTGACGTCAATGCACTGAGCGCAGCGGAGCTCTCTCAGGTTCCGCTGATTCCGGAGGATCACCTCGCGGAGCGCGATCTGTTTCCGGAGGGGCGGCTGGATCAGGATCTCCAGCAGGTCGATCTCCGCGGGCGAAACTCATGGCGTCTGTTGATGGCCGAGGTGTCGTCGGTCGAACTGCTCGAAGTGCAGCTCGTGAATGCGGTGGCCCCTTTCATCATCAACGCCAGGCTCAAGCCGCTGATGATGCACACCTCGAATCGCGACAAGCACATCGTGAACGTCTCCGCGATGGAGGGGCAGTTCTACCGCCACAGGAAGACGACGCGGCACCCGCACACGAACATGGCGAAAGCGGCGCTGAACATGATGACGCGAACGGCCGCAGCCGACTACGTCTCAGACGGCATACACATGAACAGTGTCGATACCGGATGGGTGACCGATGAGGATCCGGCGCAGATCGCCGCCCGGAAGGTCATCGAACATCGCTTCCATCCTCCGCTCGACATCGTCGACGGCGCGGCGCGCATCGTCGATCCGATCATTTCCGGCATGAACAGCGGAACGCACGTCTGGGGAAAGTTTCTGAAGGACTACGCTCCGACGGACTGGTAGGCGTCGAGGCGAGAATCATTCTGCATGACCCCCGGTTTCGAGTTGAAGAGCGTCCAGCCCCCCGGTCTGGACTGAACGAACCAACGTGAAAGCAGACAGCAATTCGATGTGGTGGACCACGATACGCGAGACGTTTCTCCGTATCGCTGCGTCCGGAATGCTGCCCGCGCGGTTGTTTCTTCCGAACGTGCCTGAGAGCTCATCCCTCCCCGCACGTACAGGCCCGCTTTCGATCGAGCTCGTCAGTCACTGCTGGAAGTACGATCATCTGCTGGTCTATCAGCTGAGCTCTCTGGTTGCGTTTCCTCCGTCGGAAGGATCGGTCCGCATGACGGTCTTCTATTCGCCCGAAGACCAAGGGACGGCCGCATTGCTGGCCTACTTCGGCGGAATGAAGGTTCCACGTGTCGAGTGGAACTGGCAGCCGCTCGAGAAACCGCGGCTGATGCGGCGCGCCATCGGACGCAGTCTCGCCGCGAGGGCGACACAGGCCGACTGGATCTGGTTCACCGACTGCGACGTTGTCTTCGAAGAGGGCTGCCTCGACGGACTGATGCAGGCGCTGCAGGGACGTCGCGAGTCTCTCGTTTTCCCGGCTCAGGAGTACTGCACGTCGCTCCTGGCGGACGAACATCCGCTGCTGCAGGCCGCAGCAGCCGGGCCGCGTCTCGTCGCGATCGACCGGTCGGAGTTCACGCCGCGGAGTTGTACGGAGGCAAAAGGCCCGCTTCAGATTACCCACGGCGACGTGGCACGGGCGACCGGCTATTGCGACCCGCTCGCGGTCTACCACGAGCCGATGGAGCGATGGCGCAAGTGTCATGAGGATCGAGCCTTCCGCTGGCTGCTCCGTACCAATGGAACAGCCATCAATGTCCCCGCTGTTTACCGTCTGCGTCACGTTTCCAAGGGAAGGTATGAGGGCAATCGTGCCCTCGGCAGGATTCGCGGAGCGATCCGGCAACTCACCTCGTCGATGAACGAAAGGCGCTCGGGTGTGCGTCCGGGCAGCCGATGAGCGGGATCGAACCATGTCTAAATCTGTTGCTTCAGCCGATCAGTTTCGTTAGGGTCATCACGTGAGCCAGCCTCTTCATTCTCCTCGGGCTACGGATTGGGTCCGCATCGATCACGATGCGCGACGCACTCTCTGCAGGCCAGGGATCGAGAACGAGCTGCGGGAGATCTACGACCGGCACACCTGGGCCTATGACGGAATCGCGTCGAGTCCGGAGACGGTGATTTTCCGGGGCCGCCGCCCGGTCGTCTCGGGATTGGTCGGAACCTCGCGTGTCGTGGTCAAAAGGCTGCACCACGGTGGCGTGCTGGCATCAATCGGAAAAGATCGATTCTTCACTTCGCGTCGCGTTCACTCGCACATCGAGCTTGCCGACTACCTGACCAGTCACGGCATCGCGACCCCCCGTGTGGAGTTTGCCTCATGGCGCCGGATCAACGGTCTCGTGCGAGGTGAAGTCGGCTTCGAGCTGATCGAGGGGGCGATCGACGCAGACGCCTGCTTCTTCGGTCAGGAGGCGCGGCCGGTCGGCTGGGAGGCCCGCGCTGCCGCGATCGGATCGCTCGTGGGACGACTCCACAAGATCGGTTTCATGCACGCGGACCTCAATCTGATGAACCTTCTTTTCACACCGGTCGGCGAGCTCTATGTCCTCGACCTCGACAAGACGGTTCTAAGCGACCGACTGCCGACAATTCGGGCGCGGATGAAGAACCTCGAGAGACTCGAGCGGTCGATCCGAAAGCAGGGCGGACAACGCTCCGCCTCATTCGTAGCGGGAATCATCGAGGGAGTTCGCGGTGCCTACGAGGGTTCCATCGCCGGCAGGCGCGGTTCTTTCAGGCTGCTCGATGGCTCACTGGGCCAGGTCGACCTGGGCTGACGGAAGCGACCGTGCACGAGGACAGGCGATGACGATCCTCTCCTTTCTCAAAAGGCTCGACAGTGCACGGAGGAATCGCCGGCATCGTCCCGAGATGGAGGCGTTCCAGCAGGCTGTGGCGCGCTTGACGCAGGACGACATCGCGATCGACTGTGGCGCCAACGTCGGCAAGTTCACGACGCTGATGGCCGAGACCGGCGCGACGGTGTACGCGTTCGAGCCCCACCCGGAAGCGTGTGAAACGCTCGTCCGGAACACGAGGCAGTACCCGAACGTAACGGTCTTCAACGCTGCGGTGACCGCCGAGGCGGGCGAGGTTCGCCTCTACCTGCACAAGAAGTCGAAGCAGGATCCTCTCACCTGGTCGACCAGCTCATCGCTGCTGTCGAACAAGAGCAATGTCGACGCGAAGAACTACGTCAGCGTCGAGGGGGTGCCTCTCTCGAAGTTCGTCAGAGATCTCGGCCGGCCGGTAGCTCTGCTCAAGATGGACATCGAAGGCGCTGAGGTCGACGTGCTCAATCAACTGCTGAATGACGGCATGCACGAGTCGATTGGACAGGCATTCGTCGAGGTGCACGACCGGAGAGTGCCGGAGCTCGCCGGGCCGACGAAGAAACTTCGCGAGCGTCTGGCGGCGATGGGCGTCACGACGTTCCGTCTCGATTGGCGCTGAGAGCGCGCCTCAGCTGCCGCAAATCATTGCGCGGATGCGACCGTTACGCCGCCTTCGTCCTCGCGCAGCTTGAAGTTGATGGTCAACTCGTGTGTGACCTCCTGCGCCACGCCGTCGCGGACGAGCGGCCGGAAACGCCAGTGGCGGACGGCGCGTATCGTTGCTTCTTCGAAGACCCGCTGCTCCGGCCGGCTGATGATCTTCACCTCTTTGACGCGCCCGTCTTTCCCGATGTGATAGCGGACGACGAGCCAGTCCTCCCACCGCTTCCTTCGTGCTTCGTCAGGATAGAGCGGATAGAGACGCGCGAGCGGCACGAGCGGAAGGATTGCATCTCGCACGATCTGGACGGGCCGGGACCCCGACTCCGTAACGATGCCTGGAATTCCGACGCCGCCAATCACTCCTCCTACAGTCCCCCCGATGATTCCTCCGATCACGCCTCCGTCGACGCCTCCGCCGGAAACCGCCTGTCCCACATCCGGCAGCACGCTCGCAACCTGAAGAATGCCCGCCTCTTCAGGCAACTCGGGGATGGCGTCGGGTATGAACGAGGGCGCAACGATCTCCTCCGGCGCCTCCTGAATGAGGGGCCGGCTGTCGGCCTGTCGCTCGGCGCCGCCTGCAGCAGGTGGAGGAGGCGGTGGTGGTGGGGGCGGCGGAAGCGCCATGGTGTAGACCGGCTGCGAATGGTTGGGCGAGCGCTCAGGAAACTCGACGTGCCAGATCGTTCCAGCGACGACCACGACGATCAGGACGCCGTGCAGAGCGAGCGAGATCGGAAGCGTTCCGAGACGTGTCGCGGCGCGGCTCTCATGAGGTCTTACGGTCTCGAACACTCGGGGCTCCGTGAAATGACTGGAAGCGGTTATCGTACTACGGGTTCCGGCTTCTGCAGTGTCGATGGTTGCGTGCACGATGCGTGGCCGCGATAGACTTCGGCCGTGAGTGAAAAGGTCGTGACGATCGGCGGTACGCAGAGCCCGGTAAGGCTCGAACGAGATGGGACGACGATCCGTTCGGACGATCACCTGATCGAGCTGCTGTCAGTGAGCCAGGCAGAGCTGGAGATCCGGGTCGATGGCCGAACCCACCTGGTCCCCTACGTCGTTCAAGGCTCGACCGTCAGCTTCTCCTTCGACGGAGAGCTCTGGTTCGCCGACGTCGTGGATAAGGGGGCCCGCGCGAAGGCGCGGCATCGCGACCACTCGACTGCTGCACCAATGCCGGGAGTCGTGCTGAAACTGCTGGTCAAGACGGGCGACGTCGTCGGCCGCGGTGCACCGCTCCTGATTCTCGAGGCGATGAAGATGGAGCACCAGATCGTCGCGCCGCGCGACGCCACGGTTTCAGGCGTCCACTGCAAAGAGGGCGAGCTGGTGCAGCCGGGAGTCGAGCTCGTGACCTTCGAAGCGGAATGACCCGGGGTGTCCGGCGCATTGACACAAGCCGATGAAACTCTCAATCGAAAGCGTGAAACTCGTTGAAGTAGGCCCACGTGACGGCCTGCAGAACGAGAAGGTGACAATTCCGACGGACGTCAAGGTCGCCTACATCACAGCTCTCGGCGATGCAGGCCTGCGTGTCATCGAAGCGGGCGCGTTCGTCAGTCCGCGCTGGGTGCCACAGATGGCCGACACGGCCGAGGTCTACAGCGAGATCCCGAAAGATCCGGGAGTCGAGTACCCGGTGCTCGTTCCGAACATGCGCGGACTGGAACGCGCACTCGAGTCGGGAGTGACATCGATCGCAATTTTCACCGCGGCTTCCGAGACGTTCAACAGCCGCAACATCAACATGTCGATCGATGAGTCGTTCGCCAACTACGGGCCGGTCGCCGCGAAGGCACGCGCGGAAGGCCTGCGCATTCGCGGGTATGTCTCAACCGCGTTTGGTTGCCCCTATGAAGACGAGGTTCCGCCCGAGAAGGTGCTCGAGGTGGCGGCCCGGCTGCTCGATCTCGGCTGTTACGAAGTATCAGTCGGCGACACGATCGGAGTCGGCACGCCTCTGCAGGTTCAGGGCGTGATCGGGATGCTTCTTCAGGTTATTCCGGCCTCGAAACTCGCCATGCATTTCCATGACACGCGTGGCGTCGCCCTCGCCAACACCCTCGCCGCACTCGAGATGGGCATCACCACGTTCGACTCCTCGGCCGGCGGCCTCGGCGGCTGTCCCTATGCTCCCGGCGCCTCCGGCAATCTCGCGACCGAGGACCTCGTCTACATGCTCGACCGCATGGGGATCGATACCGGTGTGAATCTCAATCGACTCGTCCACGCGTCGTCGATCATCGCGCCCTGGATCGACCACCCGCTGCCGGGACGCTATCTGCAGGCATGCACCGCGAAGGCGACAGCGGTAACGAGCAGCACGGTGCAGTGAGTCCGCTTGGAGTTCCTCGGAGTTCCTAGGAGTTCCTCGGAGTTCCTTGAAGTTCCTCGGAGTTCCTCGGAGTTCCTTGGAGTTCCTTGAGTTCCTCGGAGTTCCTCGGTTCCTCGGAGTTCCTCGGAGTGGCTTGGAGCGGGGTTCCTCGGGGGTGGTGTTTCTCTTTCCCATTTTGCCTGTCATCCGCCTGTCATCCTGAGCGAGTGACGGCGTGACGCCGCGACTGAGCGAACGAAACTCGGGTCCGTTGTGCGCGAAGGCGCACGGGGGTTCGTAGCGCAGGCGTCCTCGCCTGCCCGTATCGCGGACGTCCTCGTCCGCAGGGAGCGTCTCGCCCCCCGCACCCGCAACTTGCACGTGAGTGGCCGATGGCGCAGCCCCTCACCCGCCGCTTCGGCTTCGCTCAGGGCCACCCTCTCCCCGCTAAAATCACGGGGAGAGGGGCGACAAGTCGGGTGATGGAATCCCCGACGTTGTGAGAGCAACGGCGTGACGCCACGACTGAGTCAACATCAACGCGACTTGTTGCGCAGGCCGGCGTCCGTTGCTCGGCGATGACAGTCGGATGACCGGGCTGATTTCCTGCGAGAACGCGTTACCCTGTTAATGAACAGACCCGAGGAACTCCGAGGAACTCCGAGGAACCCCAAGGAACTCCGAGGAACTCCGAGGACACGAAGCCGCCCATGACCACAGACCCTGCAGCCCCACTGCAGCATCCCCGCGGCAGCTGGCGCGACGGCTGGTACGTCGCTCCTCATCACGTGGTGTTCCGGGATCTGGATGCATTCGGGCATGTGAATAACGCGGTGTTCTTCAGTTACTTCGAGTGGGCTCGTGCGCTGTACTGGTTCGAGCTGTTCGGCTGGCGGGGTGCGGGTGGGATCGACTTCATCGTCGCGCGGGCCGAGTGCGACTTCCGCAGGCAACTCGCCCTTGAGCCGATCGAGCTGGCGGTTCGGGTAGGAGAGATGCGGTCGAGCTCGTTTACGTTTCACCAGGAGATCCGAACCGCCGGAGGCGAAGTGGCCGCGTCCGGCAAGGTCATCGTCGTGCTCTACGATTGGGCACGACAATCGAAAGTACCGATTCCTGACGACCTGAGGAGGAAGATCGCCGAATGCAGCCCGGACGTGTTCTGACTCACCCTGCTCTCGCCCGCCGGCGGTTCGAGGAGATCATCGCCCGTCCCGACGCGATGCTCGATCTCGTGGAAGCCTCGCTCGTGATCTCGCTCGAAGAGGATCCCGCGCTCGATGTCGAGCAGCGTCTCGACGAAGTAGGAGCATGGAGCGAGGCTGTACGTCAGCGGCTGGAGGGATCGCGAGACGTCGAGAAGATCGTCGAGACGATCAATCGTCTGCTGTTCGACGAAGAAGGATTTCATGGCGAGGATGACGACTACTACGATCCGCGCAGCGTTCTGCTGAGCGAACTGCTGGCGAGCCATGCAGGTCTGCCAATCACCCTCTCTGTGTTGTACATCGAGCTTTCGCGGCGGATCGGCATGGAGGCAAGCGGCGTTGCTCTACCCGGCCGCTTCCTCGTCAAGTTCGCCGGCTCGTTCGGCGAGATCGTAGTCGATCCGTTCGACGGCGGCCGCGTCCTCTCCACGGTCGAACTGCAGAAGATTCTCGACGGGATGTACGGTGGTGGTGTGCAGCTTCGCGAGCATCACCTCCGGGCGGTCACACCGAAGGAAGTGCTGGCGCGAGTGCTGGCGCAGTTGAAAGCCGCATATCTGGCGCGCCACGACCTCCCTCGGGCAGCGGCGTCGATCGACCGTCTCCTCATCCTCGACGACCGTGATGCCTGGGAGGTACGCGATCGAGCTGCGCTCGCAATGCAACTCCACGCATACAGCCAGGCGATCGAGCTCTTTGAGCGCTACCTCGTTCTCATGCCGTCAGCCGAAGACCAGTCCAGAGTCCGTGACCAGGTGGCTTATCTGCGAGCGTGGGCGGCCCTCAACTGATCGGGGAGCGTGCTCGTGACGCGCGAAGGCGCGACCAGCGAAAGCACTCGCTAGCGGAAAACCGGCGACCGGCCTGCCACCGTCTGCTACCATTCGAGATTCAGAAAACGCGCAGTCACCTGGAGCCCGCCCGTTGATTACCGGGTTCAATACCGACATCAAGCACAACGATAAGGTCTTCCACGTGCAGACCGAGGACAAAGGTGTAGGGAATCCTTACATCGAGTCTCTCGTGTATGTCGGTGGCGAGATTCTCGCGTCGAAGAAGACTTCGTATGCCGAGCAGGTAAAGGCGGGAATCGACGACAAGTGGATCGGTGGGCTGATGGAACAGCAGCACCGGACCATGATCGCGGCGGTCAAGCGGGGTCGATTCGACCAGCCGGCGGATACCACGAGCTCGGGGATCCCGACGCCCGACTCGGATGTCGTATTCGACGCGGCCACTGCCCCCCCCACCCCCTCTCGCGGGACCGCGGGGGACGAGAAGACGCTGGACCAGGTAATCATCGACTACCTCGTTTCCGAGGCGGAGAGCGAGCATCTGGAGCTGAGTCTGCTGAACCAGGTCGATTTCATTGCAGGCGCCGTGATCGAGTTGCGTGTGGCAGCACGGAAGAGTCTGTCACAGGCCGCGATCCCCGCCGCCGCAATCGAAGTGAAAGTAATCTCCACGACCGAGCCGCCGCGGGTGATCTTCCGCGGTAAGACAGCCGCTGACGGAACGACGACCGTACGCTGCACGATTCCGGCATTTCGTGAGGGGACCGCGGCGGTAATCATCTCGGCGCAGAGCGCGATCGGAAACGACGAAGTCAAGCAGCTGGTGAAGCGAAAGAAGTAAGGCGCCCGCAGGGTGCCCGGCCCGCTGGCAGCTTTCTTTCATAGCGCGGCAGTAGATGTTCCGCTCGAAACTCTTCCAGGCTTTCGTCCTGCTCGCGGGCATGGCGGGAGTGATCTATCTCATCATCAGCCTGTTCGTTCCCTCTCCGCGTCGCCTGATCTTCGGGGTCGACAAGCGGACGGGGAAGGTTCGGCTCGTCGAGAACAACGTAACGTACCTGCCGCCCCATCAGTTCTACCGGCTGAGCTTCGAGAAACGTCAGGGAGCTGCCCAGAGGGACGGCCTCGTGCAGATTCTCTCGAAGGAGCGTGTGCCGGTGACGATCAGTTACCGCCTGCGCTTCACGTTGCCGGGTGACCGGCTCCCTGACGCACAGCGTATGACGCGCGACGGATGGAGCGCCTGGATCCGGACGCGGGTCGCCGAAGCGGTATCGGCAGTCACTCAGCAGGTACCGATCGAAGAGCTGGTTTCCCCTACCTCGGAGTTTGCCGCGCAGCGGGGCGCGTTGCGTGAGGTGGTCGCCCGGCACCTCAGGCAGAGTGGGCTCGAGGTGACAGGCTTTGAGATCTCTCGGCTCGAAGCGGACCGTGGAGCACTGCTCGAATACAAGCGGCAGGAGCTGCGGCGGAATGCCAGAGGTGTTGCCGGACGAGTCGCGATCTTCGCGATCGATGGAGCGGACTGGGATCTGATCACCGAGCTTTCGCGCGACGGACGGCTACCGAACATCCGTGCCCTCGCACAGGGAGGTGTAACCGCCTCGCTGCAGACGATCCAGCCAACCGTCTCGCCGCTGGTCTGGACGAGCGTGGCGACCGGGCTTCCTCCCGACCGCCACCGCGTACTCGACTTCGTCGACGCATCGAACAACGGGCGGCCTGTCGACGCCTCGACGAGACGTGCTCCCGCTCTGTGGGAAGTCGCGGAGGCCTTCGGGCGGAAGTCGGTAGTCGCGAACTGGTGGACGGCGTGGCCGCCCCGCTCGGGTGGCGCGGTCGTTTACGGCACACCGGTCGAGTCCCACCCTGACGCCATCTTTCCAAGACAACTTTCGAGCCGCGTTGCGCAATTCGTCGTATCACCCGAGACCGTTCAGGCCCCGCAGGTCAAACGCTTCCTCAACATCACGGATCGCGAGTACGAAACGGCGGTCTCGAGCGGAAATGCTGCCGATCCGATCAACGTCTTCCGATCCGTTCTGTCCAAGACATGGACCGACCATCGGGTCGCCCACGATCTCTATCAGCAGCAGCAACCGCTGCTTCTCATGATGTCGTACGAGGGGACCGACGCCGTCAATCATCTCTTTGCGCCCTATCACCCGCCGCTCCGCGAAGGAATCAGCGCTGAGATGTATCGTCGCTACTGGCCGACGGTCGCCAACTACTACGCTGAGATCGATCGGATGATCGGCGAGTGGATGCAGGTACTCAGCGACGATACGACGGTCATCATCATGTCGGCTCATGGGTTCCGCTGGGATCGCCAGCGTCCCCGCGTGCAGCCGATCGGCCGTAGCGCACTCCACGACCACCGCAATCCCGGAATCTTCATCGCGTACGGCAATCACGTTGCCCCGTCGCGTTCCGGACAGTCGATCTCGCTCTACGATGTAGCACCGACGGTCCTTTCGATCCTCGGGCTTCCAAAGTCCGACGAAATGCCCGGCAACCATGCAGGCTGGATCTTCCGGAACCTCACCCCCGTCACCTCCGTCCGCGTCGTCAGCTATGAGGAGTTCTTTACTGGACTCGCTCCCGGAGCATCGAATATCGATCTTCAGCGTTATGCGCAGCGCCTTCAGGCCGTCGGTCATCTCGCCGCCGCATCGGCTTCTCAGCCCGTCTTCGCAGCGGGAGCAGGTCCGCCGGGAGCGGCACCTGCCGGGATTCCTCCCGCGCAGTGGGGCGCCTACGCCTACTACAACAACCTCGGTATCGAGATGCGGAAAGAGGGGAAGCTGCGCGAGGCAGGCGACGCGTTCGACCAGGCCATAAAGCTCAACCCGGCGCGGCCGACTCCTTATCTCAACCTCGCGATGGTCCTGTTCGACAGGCAGCAGTACACGGCAGCCGATGATCTCTTCGTTCGCGCCGTCGAGCGAGGGCTTCCCGATGCGGAGCGGTGGTTTGTCGACTTCGCCGCTCTCTATCGCTCTGAGGATATGCCGACACGGGCGATCAACATCCTGCAGAAGGGGAAAACGATCTTCCCTCAGTCGCACCTGATCGCCGCAAACCTCGGGTCGGCACTGGCCCAGGTAAGCCGCTACACAGACGGGGTCGCCGAACTCGAGCGCGCGTTAGGTCTCCAGCCCTCTTCGACGCTCGTGCTCAACAACATCGGAACCTATTACGCACGTCGCGAGGAGTACGCACGCGCTCTCGACTTCTGGAACCGTTCGCTCAGTATCGACCCGCGGCAGCCTTCGATCCGTGAGGCAGCTGAAGCGGCGAGAACGCATTTGTAGGGGGGGGCGGTTCCTCGGGGTTCCTCGGAGTTCCTCGGAGTGAAGGATCACGCGAGCACTGGTTGCTGGCAGTGCGGTTGACGGGTCGTCGGCAAGGGATCCCTCTCCGTCCTTCGCCCCTCCCGTCCTCACACCCACCCTCGGGGCTTCGGCGGCTCGGGATGACAGCGTGGCCTTGCCGCGAGAGCGACGAGGGAGAAGGTCAAGTCAACCGACGAACTCCCGAGGAACCGCCTCACCCCGTCAACTCCGGCAAGCGCGCGATCAGCAGGTCGAGACGGCGAAGGGTCCGCTCTCTGCCGAGAGCGATGGCAACGTCGAAGATCGGAGGAGACGCCATCCGTCCTGTAAGCGCGACTCGGAGTGGGTGGATGTACTTGCCGGCGCTGAGGCCCTTCGTCTCGGCGAGCGTACGCAGAGCCTGTTCGGTGGCGGTGACGTCGAACGGCTCGCTGGTGGCAAGGCTCTCTCGAAGGTCGACCATGCGTGCTGCGAGATCGTCTCCTTTAATGTGCTTTTTGACCGCTTCGGCGTCGTACTGCAGCATCTCGTCGACGATGAGATACGGCTCCATCAGCTCGGCGAGCTCTCGGAGGGTTCGCGCGCGGCTCTTGTTCAGTTCCACCAGGGGCAGAAGGAGCTCGGCAGAACCGCGGTCCTGTCCGACGAAGGGCATGAGATGCGGAAGGATCTCGGCGGCCGGCATCCGTATCATGTACTGCCCGTTCATCCAGAGGAGTTTCTCGGGGTCGAACACAGCCGCCGACTTGTTGACGTCGGCGAGATCGAAGATCCCGGCTGCCTCGGCGAATGAAAGGATCTCGCGGTCATCACCCGGGTTCCATCCGAGGAGCAGGAGAAAGTTGAAGAGCGCTTCCGGAAGAATCCCGAGGTCCCGGTATTCCTCCGCGGACGTAGCAC
This sequence comes from Thermoanaerobaculia bacterium, assembly GCA_036385045.1. Taxonomy (GTDB): domain Bacteria; phylum Acidobacteriota; class Thermoanaerobaculia; order Gp7-AA8; family Gp7-AA8; genus QHVT01. The sequence goes on from DASVLC010000214.1 coordinate 28,749, forward strand.
CGGAACGTTTGGAGAGACGCTTGCGGTCACTGCCGAGAATCAGCGGCAGATGGGCGAACGCGGGGACCTCTCCACCGAGAGCCTTGAACAGCAGGATGTGCTTGGGGGTATTCGACAGATGATCTTCGCCGCGGGCGACGAGCGTGATCTGCATGTCGACGTCATCGACGACAACGGAGAGGTGGTAGGTCGGGTTTCCGTCTGAGCGAATGAGGACGAAGTCGTCGATGAGATCGCCGTCGAACTCCACGTTGCCGCGGATCAGGTCGTGGAACTCGACGGGACCGGAGGGCACTCGGAACCGGATGACATGCGGTGCCTCGGCGGGCTGAGGCGAGTGAGGATCAGCACGCTCCCGGCAGCGGCCTGAATAGCGGTACACCGCCCCGCTCTGCTCGGCTGCGCCGCGATCCGCCTCCAGCTCCTCGAGCGTGCAGAAGCAGCGATAGGCGCGACCGTTCGCCACGAGCTCCTCGGCCCGTTCGCGGTAGCGGTCGAGCCGGTCACTCTGGTAGAGAGGTCCTTCGTCCCAGTCGATTCCGAGCCAGCGGAGCGAGCTGACGATCTGCTCCGCGTGATGCTGTTTCGAGCGCTCCACATCGGTGTCCTCAATGCGGAGCAACATCGTTCCGCCGTACCGCCGGGCGTGGAGGAGATTGAAGATTGCAGTGCGGGCGCCTCCGACATGGAGGAAGCCCGTAGGTGAGGGAGCGAAGCGGAGTTTCATCAGTGTCGGCTCGGAAGGAGATCCCGTGCGCTTCGAGCGCCGGTCATGAGGTGCCGGAGTCTAACAGCTTGCAGAACCGGATTTTCCCGGCTGCCGCATACAATCGAGTGATGCGACGCGAGCGGGGGTTTTCGCTGATCGAGGTTCTCATCGCATTCCTCATCCTAACGTTCGTGATCACGATGTCGCTCGCCGCGTTCGTCGAGCGGACGAGAAGACTTCAGCAGGCGAGCGAGATGATCCTCGCCTATCAGGCGCTGGGCAACGAGGCTGAGTATCGCCGGAGGATGGACTACTCGTCTCTCGAGGCGCAGCCGGTCGCATTCGTCAGCGATACCGTACTACTCGAGCCGCTGACGCCGTTCGGAACGGCCGTGAAGGTCGATCCCGCGGGTAATGGGTTGAAGACCGTCACGCTCACGATCCGCTGGCGGAACGGTGAGAGAGAGGCACGCCTCGCGCTGGTACGCGCCGACACGGGAGGTTCGAACCTGTGGTGAGGCGCCGGGCCAGAGGCTATTCACTGATCGAGGTCGTGGTCACGATGTCGGTCTTCGGCCTCTTTCTCGTGGTGCTGCTGGTGCTGACCTCGGAAATGCGGTTCTATGAAAAGCGGCTGCCTGTGAACTTCATGCGGCATCCGCAGGTCAGCATCGTGCTCTCGAAGCTGAAGCGGGACGTGATGGATGCTCATGGGAGCGACCCGTACCGCGCGGAGCACGACGGCTACACGATGTCACCCAACACTCTCATCCTGGAGTCGATTCAGGGGAACGGCGGTGTGCAGACCATCGTGTGGGATTTCTCGAAGCCTGGCGAGGTGCGGCGGCGTGCGTACAACGTCGGTGTCGCAGAGGAGTGGATCGCTCGCGGGGTTCCGCCTGATTTTTCGAGTCAGGTGGTGATCGACGCGGTTGGGATTCCCGGCCGGCCATACGGAGTACGCATTACGGCACGAGACGCGAAAGGAAGGATGGCCATTGATCAGATCCTGCAGCCGCGTGCGCACGAATAGAGAGCGAGGCTATGCACTCATCGCGGCGATGATTCTCGCCGTGCTCTATTTCGCGCTGATCGAGTTGCTGTTGCTCGACTCGTCACGCGAACTGGCCGAGGCGCGCCGATTCCGTGCGCAGATCGTGGCGTTGACCCTTGCCGAGAACGGAGCGGAGCTGGCTGCTGTCGACCTCGCCTCTCCCGGCCGCACGATGCAGGAAGGGCGGCTCGACGACTCCCAGGGAAGGATGGAGGGTCGAATGACCAAGACCTCCGGCGCTCAATTCGATATCGAGGCCAAAGGGGAGACGACCGGCGTCACGCCTGTCCGCGCGACGGTGCATGTTCGCGGCCGTCTGATCGGTACCGAAGTGCGGATTCAATACACGCAGCACACGCCATGAAAAATGCCGGTGCGTGTGCACCGGCATTCGATCAGGGTTCATCAGTCACAGTCAGCGTCTGGGGCGGCGGCTGAGCAGCCCTGCGCCGATCACCGCGGCCGCCAGACCTCCGAGGGCGAGGCCGCCGTTATTGCGCACCCAGGTCCTTGCGCTTTCGAGTTGCTGCGGAACGTGGAGGTCGCGCATCTTTCCGTTGAGCGCCTCGATCTGATTATTGTCGAGCCCGATCCGCGACAACACTCCCTCGAGGGCACCGGGCTTGCGAGCCTCAGCGTGGGGAGTGTCAGTCATCGGCTGGTACGGGTGGAACTGCGTGGTGGGGTTCACATTATCAACCATTCAGTCTCCTTTCATGCAGTAGTCTCCACTGCCAAGCAGGTGCCAATTGCTTGATAAATCAGACATTTACGGATGAGGTGGAACGATGGGAAATCCGCGGGAAAACATGGACGGTCAGGGCTTCTGGGATGGCGGCGCGCCCGGCCACGGCCGCGACAATGAGACTGCCGGGAGGCCGAGCGGCTTTCCGGGAACCCGCAAGCCTAAGCGGGTCGGGATTCGGACGGACGTGGAGTATCCGCCCGACGATCCCGCGAAGAAACGAGAGCCGAAGATCTGAGCGGCGGCTCTTTCAGAGCCCGATGATGTTGTAGCCGCAATCGACGAACATCACCTCGCCGGTGATCGCCGTCGACATCGGTGAGAGGAGGAAGAGACCGGCACTGCCGACTTCTTCCAACTCCACGTTGCGCCGCAGCGGTGCGCGATCCGCATGGTGTTTGAGCATGGTGCTGAAGCCCTTGATCCCGCGTGCGGCCAGAGTATTCACCGGGCCGGCAGACAATGCATTGACGCGGACGTTGCTCGGGCCGAGGTTGGCTGCCAGATAACGGACGCTCGCTTCGAGAGATGCTTTGGCGACGCCCATCAGGTTATAGCCTTCGACCGCTTTCTCAGCTCCGTAGTAAGTCAGGGCGAGCACCGAGCCGCCACCCTTCTGCTCGAACAACGGCAGGGCGGCGCGGGTGAGCGCTACGAGCGAATAAGCTGAGATGTCGTGCGCTACCTTGAAGCCTTCGCGCGAGGTCTTCACGAAATCGTTCTCGAGATCTTCCTTCGGCGCGTAGGCGACCGAGTGGAGGAGCGCGTCCAGACCGCCGAACTCCTTCTGAACGGTCGCGAAGACGCTCTCGATCTCCTCGTCATTCGTCACATCGCACGGCAGCAGGAGAGAGTCCGGGATCGTTTCGAGTAACGCGCCGACGCTCTCCTTGAGACGCTCACCCTGGTAGGTGAACGCGAGCTTCATTCCTTCGCGCGCCAGCGCCTGAGCGATCGCCCAGGCGATCGATCGCTTGTTGGCGACGCCGAATACGATCCCCGTCTTTCCTTCGAGCAGAGGCATGCCGTGCTCCTTCCCCGGGCAGGATGATATCAAGGGGGAGTTTTCCCGCCCGGGCAACGGCCGGCCGTGCGGAGTCTCAACGCTGCTTTTCGATCACTCCTGTTGCGCCGTGTACCGGATGACTTCGGCCGTCATCGTTCCTCGGAATGTCTTCCAGAGCATCAGGTAATCGGCCGCGAGCGAATAGAACGGATGGCCGAACGTGGCAGGCCGGTTGTGTTCGACGAAGAAGTGACTGTACCAGGCGAAGCCGTAGCCGATCAGCGGAGCTGCCAGCAAAAACCAGAGGCTATAGAGGAATGCAAGCAGGACGCAGAGGAGCGCGAGGATCGATCCCATCGCGTGCAGGATGCGGGTTTCCGGCCGGACGTGCGCCCGTACGTAGTAGGGCCAGAAGTCGGCGAACGAGCGGATCTCCATTGTGCGGGCCCGATTTTCGCACGGAGTATCTCCATCATGGCCCAGGATTTCGAGCAACTCCTCAAGGATGTTTTCGGTGAACCGCTGAGTAAGCTGACACAGTTCCAGTCCGATCAGGTGCAGAAGCTAACGACAAAGCTGCAGGAGATCGCCCGCGAAGCGGTCAAAGACGAACTGTCGCGTCTGCAAATCGATGTTGCCGAACTGCGCAGCAGGCTGGCTCGTCTCGAAGAAGAACGGGCCCAGGCGGCCGCCGACTCGGTTGAAACGTCGTTCTGACTTATCCCGCCTTCTGTTGGTCCTTGCTCGCCCATGCCACCGTTGCCCTTCTCCCTTCGCGCTTTTTGCGGGGGGAGAAGAGCCTGCCCTGAGCGAGCGTAGCGAGTCGAAGGGTGCGGAAATCGCGTTGAGGGACGTTGACCTATAGTGACGCGCCGGAGCCTTTCATGCGCTCATGACGTTGCTCGAGAGACGTTAACGCTTCAGCGCCTCAGAACGCGTAGCCGAGCGTCAGGAAGAACTGGAACGAGTTGTCGTAGTGACGGCGATCAAGCGGGCGCCCGATGTCGAAGCGAAGTGGTCCGACAGGAGACAGGTAGCGCACTCCGATCCCCGCACCGTAGCGAAGCTTGTCGAACCGGATCGTGTCCTCAGCGAAGACGTTTCCAGCGTCGACGAAGATCGCACCACCGACAGGGCCGAAGACGGGGAACCGGTACTCCGCATTCAGCAGCAGCAGACCGCTTCCCCCGATCGGCAGAAGAGGACCTGCGAACGCGCCGTCTTCCACGCGCTGATACAGCGTCGGCATGCATCCGGCGATAGGTGTCGTGTCAGCTTCGCGACAGAGATCGCCAAGCCGGTCGAGTGCGAAGCCGCGGTGCGTCGTCTCCCCGCCAGCCGTGAATCGTTCCGAGAGTGGGACGTCGTTCGACGTCGTGCCGCCGAGTGGCTGAATCAGGCCGATGCGCCCCGAGAGCGCCAGGACCGTGTTCGAGCTCAGCGGCCGGAACCACGCGCCCTGTACGTACTCCTTCAGAAAGTTCGCGTCGGCTGAGATGAGTGGGAACGCGTACTCGATCGACGCGCTCGTGAAGAAGCCGCGCCGCGGGTCGATGATGTCGTCGCGCGTGTCCCAGAAGAAGGTCGGGGTGAAACTCGAGATCTGGATGTCGAGGAGTGAGCGGTCGAGTCCTTCGACCGGAATCCCATCGATCGTCGCGCAGAGCTCACCACCGACGCAGTCGGTAATCCTGTATTCGTAGCGAAGCGACCATCGGGTCTGGAGGCGTGCGACCTTCGTTACCTCGAGAGAGGCACCTCGCTGCAGGATACGGGTACCGCGACGTGTGCTGTCGTCCGACTGGAAGAGCTGAACCTGCAATGGAACGTTCCAGCGGCTGATGAACGGTTCGCGGTAGGTGATGAATGCGTCCTGTTCCTGTCCGCTGTAGACCCCCTCGACTCCGAGGTAGCGGCCGGTGCCGAAAAGGTTGCGGTGTGCGGCTGCGGCGGCGAGACGTTCGCGGAACTCGCTCCCCCCTCCTTCCTCCGTCGCGCGCGCGAGCCGGAGACCGACCGCGCCGGTGAGCGTCAGATTCCGCCCTTCCTCGACCTGCAGCACGATGTCGCGGTTGGTGACGTCGGTACCGGTCTGCTGGGGAAGGACCTCTATCCGGTTGAAGATGCCGAGGCGGTAGAGTTGTCGCTGCGCCTCGAGCACTGAGGTATAGCTGAAGGGGTCACCCGGTTCGAGTTCCGACTGCCGTGTGATGACCTCGCGGTTCGTATAGCTGTTGCCACGAACGGTTATGTTCCCGATGTTCACCTGCGGGCCTTCGGTAATCACATAGGTGACGGATGCAGTTCGTCTGTCTTCACTTCTCTCGACTCGCGGCGCAACCTGTACCTCGACGTAGCCCTTCTCCGCGTAGAACGTCTGCAGTGCAACCACGTCGTCCTGAAGCTGCTGAGGATTGAGCGGTCCTCCCTCTTCGAGACCCTGGCGCGGAATCTCGTTCCTGCTGAAGGCCTCGGGACCTTCAATTGCCAGGCTGGAAACGATCGTCTGCGGTCCCTCCGAGAGAGGAAACGCTACATGAAGGGTTCCGTCCGCACGCGGCGTGACGATCGGGGTCGAGGCCGTTGCCTCTGAGAATCCACTCAGGCGGTAGTACGACTCGATCGCGTTGCGGTCGTCGGCGAGCTGTTCTCGTGTGACTCCGATCGGCCGACGGAGAAGTGTCTGGAGAAAGCGGCGGAAACCTCCTCGGGGAAAGGTCTCGACGACATCTCGAAGCTCGTCCTCGGGGAGTACCTCGTTCCCGACGAACTCCACACTTCCGAGCCGGAATCGAGGGCCGGCATCGACATGGAACGTGGTCGTCAAGAGGCCGTCTTCCTGAGCGCTCTCGGTGTCGACAGTTGCCAGGTAGTGACCGCGCTGCTGAAGCCCTTCGGTTATCCGGCTCGCAGCGCGGTCGACGACATCCTCGCTGTACTCCTGAGTGCGCCCGAAAGGAAGCCAGCGCCGCACGGCGCGTCGATTGATCCCGGCGACCTCGACCTGCACGCGAGGCCCTGTGTCCACGCGATAACGCAGTGTGACGGCTTCGTTCTCGGCGTCATACGTGTGACCGACGAAGGTTGCATCAGCCCGCCGGTAATTCCGCCGGACGAGGAAGGTCTGCATCCGGCCGGCGTCATCGCGTGCATCGAGCAGGTGGAACGTTCGTCCCGGTCGTCTGCGCATTTGGGCGATCAGTTCCGGGGCGGTGAACGGCGCGAGGTCGCCCTCGATGATGACTTCAGCGACAGTGGCGCGCGGGCCGAGTGTCACCTGATACGAAACGTCAGCAATGCTGCGCGAGCGATCGAATTCCGTCTCCGGATCGACGGTGACTTCCAGGTAACCGTGACGGTTGAGCATCGACTCGATCGCCTCGGCGCTCGTGTCTACGCTATCGAGCGAGAAGATCTGACCCGTGCGAAGTGTGAGGTCGCGCCGCGCACGAGTGCGGTCCGTCCGGCCGAGACCCTCGATCTCGATCTCGCCTACGCGGTAATGCAGGTAGAGCGAGAAGGTGACGACGACTCCGTTGTCACCAGGAGAGGCATCGACACGGATGTCACGGAAGTTTCCGGTCCCGAAGAGATTTCTGATCGATGACTGAACTCCCTTGATCGTGAGCGGCTCGCCCGATCGGAGAGGCACTTCGTCGGTAAGTGCCGAAGTCTCGAATGCCGCGTCCGCACGGAATACGATTCGTTCGATCAGCTGATCGCGAGCGGCCAACGGATCGACGGCCGTCACGGCCGGGAGCGGAGCGGTCGCAACGGCGCTCGCTGCAGCTGCCATCTCGCCCGCCTGTGTCCCTGAAGGAACCATGACCGCCGCCTGGGCAAACTGCCTCTCTTCGTCACGAATGCGCCAGTGCGCCTCGTACTGCCTCCGGACACGAGCGTCGAGACGGTAGTCGCCGGTCATGTCGCGGACCAGCTGAAGCGTCCACTCGGGATTGACCATCCACTCGATCACCTCGCGATTCTGGTTGTTCGCGAGGTTGTAAACGAGCAGGAAGCGGACGCTGTTCGAGATCCTCTTCTCGAACGTGACGCGTGGTCCTGCTCCGCCGGCGTCGAGGTTGCCGGGGTCGTAGGTGAACGCATCGACAAACGGAAAGACGCGCGAGCCGATCAGGCTGCTGAGGCTCGAATAGAGCAGCGACTGACCGAGAACCCCGACTCCTCCGGGCGGCCCACTTCCTCCGAGCCCTCCGAAACCGAGGATCGAGAAGAGCGTGATGTCGCTGGCGGGCGGATCACTCGTGATCGTCGGGGTCATCCGATCGAGAGTGCCGGTCAGGTTGACGGTGATCTGCAGCTGACCGCTTTCGAGGTCGGTCGCACCGCTGCTCACTCTACCCTCGACGGTCACGTCGAAGAATGGATCGATGCGGAAAGGGTTCTGAAATGCAACCGTACCGCGAACGACGCGATAGTCGATGTTCTGGATGCGGACGCTGCCACCCTCGTCGAGTGTGAGCTCGCCGAGAACGACCGGGTTAGCGAGAGTTCCGGTTACATCGAAGACAGCGCTACCCGTCACGTCCGCGATGTTGTTGCGCACCGCGAGCGTGTCGGGGGCGTTCAGCCGAAGTCGCAGAGCCAGCCGATCCTCCCATGTCGCGCTCGACACGGCCGCGACACGGTCGCGTGCAAGAATCAAATTGAGGAGAGTCTGCTGCAGATCGAAGTCACGGAAGTAGAGGCCTCGCGTGACATCGATGTCGCCCTGGAGAACAGCGCCCTCAGAGCCTCCCGTCAGGAGTAGTGTGAAATTACCCTCGACCGTCACTCCTTCGTAGTAGCGCAGCGCGACGCTGTTGCCCTGTAGCGTAATTCGCGCGCTCTGCATCTGCATTCCGTCGAGCGTAACGGACCCGCCGGCCACCACTGAGCCTCCGCCTACGGTCGCCCGCAACGACTCGATCAGGATCTGATCACCACGGAAGCGCAGCCGCCCGTTGATCTGATCGATGAGCTGTGGGAAGCCGGCGAACCGCACCTGTGCATCTCGAACCTCGGCCACACCGACCACGTTCGGACTCGTCATCGTTCCGTCGACCTTCACGCTCAAGTCGAGGAAGCCATCGGCGCGGACGTCCGACATGAAGAGCTGTGCAAGGGCAGCCTCGATACGGCCGCTCACATCGAGGTTGAGACGACGCTCGCCGGTCACTTCAGCAAATCCGGTCACCGCAAACGTCGAGTCGGGTCTGCGAAGCTCGAACGAGTCGAACTCGATGCGGCCGTTTCTGAGGGCTATGCGCAGTGGCTCGGGAGTGGTGAACTCGTGATCGGCGATGCGGACCTCGAACACGGGAGCGGTTGCTTCGACGACGAGCGCTTCGATCGGTGAGAGCCGGCCGCCGAGACGAAGATCGAGGACAACAGTTCCGCTCCCCGGCAGAGTTGCTGTCTGCGGAGACAGCATCAGCGCCCGGGCAAGATCCGCGATCGTGACGCGGATGTTGCCGTCGACCGAAAGGTTGTCGCCGACGGTTCCTCCCCCTTCGATGCTCACAATGTCACCGATCGAACCCCTGACGATGAGTTGCCCACCACGTATCGCGAGATAGAAGGAGGGCGGCGGTGTCCCTTCGGGAAGAGTGAGCCCCTGGATCGTTGCATCGGTGAGTGTGGCTTCGACCATCAGCTCGGGCGCGTCGAACGAGCCGGCACCGACGGAGGTCAGGATGACCCGTCCGCCGAGAAGTGTGCGCATGGCGGAGAGAGCCTCGAGCCGCGACAGATCGATCGATGCAGAAGTGATGCTGTAGCTGAAACGCTCGGTGCCGAGATCGAACTCGGCCTCGCCCCGAAGCTCGCCGGCCGCTGACTGCACGACGATACTCGTCGCGCGCATGCGTCCGGCGGTGAATTCGATGTCTGCCGACGCCATCTCGACAGGCTCTCCGAAGATCGAGCCTTCACTCACCGTGACGCTGCCGCTTCCCTCCAGGGATGACTTCGGTCCCGTGAGGTTCAGCGTGCCGGTGAGAGCTCCCGTGAGCGGAACATCGAACTCGAAGAATGTTGCGATGTCGGTGACGGGGAAGTTCCGGGCGGCAATCTGAAGATCGAAGACGACGTTCCCTTCGCCGGGCAGCCACTGCATCGAACCGTTGAGAACGAGGGTTGCCTCGGCCCGCCGGATGGTCAGGCCGGCAAAGGTCGCGCGTCCATTCTCGGGCGTGCCGGCAATCAGCATCCGGCCGGTCGCAATCCCCGGTCCGATCTGCAGTTCGAGGCCCATGGCATCGATCGCCCGTTGTGCCGGATAGCCGTTGGCCTCGACTGCCAGATCGAAACGTGGCCCCGGTCCACTGTCCGGAAAGACGACCGTTCCGTTGAGAACGAGTACGCCTCCCTGGTACGTGAAGCGCGCATCCTCGAACGCCAGCTGGTCCCGGGCGCCGTCCCACGTCAGAGCAATTTCTGCGTCTCCGAGAAGAACATCGCTATAGCGAGTCCCGCTGCCAGAGATGTTCGCTGCAACCTGTATCTGCTCGAGCGGTCCGCGAAGCGTTGCCGTGATGGTTCCGGCCCCGCCGAGGCCGAGCAGTCCATATTCGAGATTGTCGGCGGCGTGTGCGAAGTTCAAACCGATCCGATCGAGCTCGGCGAAATCGGTACTGCGAACATCCGCCCGCAGATTCATCACCATCCCCTCGATTCCGAGAGTGCCGGCGAAGTTGATGTTCGAAGATTCTGTTTCGAGCTGCGCACTACGGAAGCGAACGACTCCCCGCTCGATTGCGAAGTCGGTCGATCCGGCAACAGGCACCGGATAGCGCGCCTCGGAGAAGGCCACCGAGCGACTGAGACGCGCCGTTCCTTCGCCACTTCCGTCGAGCAGGTCGTTCTTGTTCCATCGGTAGTTCAGGCTTCCTGTCGCAGCGCCGCGGAGGCCGGTGCCTCGAAGCCCCCAGTCGCTGAAGAGATGTTCGATCGAAATCCGGTCATAGCCGAGATTCACCTTCATCGGGTACGGCTCGGCGTACTGCGAAAGCAGGTAGTCCGCTTTGATCGTCCCGCCCGCATACGCTGCGCTCTCGACCTGCAGCGCCAGCTTCTCGCCGTCGAGATCCAGCGTGCCGCGGGCGTCACTCAGCTCGTAGGCATCGGCCAGGATGCGCGGAGCCGTCCAGCCGCCCGTCATCCGGAACTCGCCCTGAGATCCCTGCAACCGCGTGTCGAGGGCCATCGATCCCTCGAGAACAGCGTCCACTCTGAAAATCTCGCGAACCTTCTCGAGGCCGAGCTTCGAGGCGATGCGAAGGTCGTACGCGCCCTCGGTCAGCGGGTCGAGTTTTCCGGAGATGAACGCTTCGATGTCGTCACCGCGGAGCGCGATCGACTCGAGCGCGAGAATGCCGGGCGTGTAGCGGAAGCCTCCGCGCATCTGCAGATCAAATGGCTCATAGTCCTGAAGGCGCACCCGCAGACGGGGGCTCGACATGACTCCTGCGTAGAGCCCTTCGGCGCGCGTGATCGTCACGTCGGAAGCGATGCCTGCAGCTTCGGCGACGATATTGCGTCTCCGATCGTTGAAACTGAATTCACCTCCGCGGACGAAGAGCTCTCCGATCTCGAGGCGGACGATCTCGAAGCTCCGCGGCGGGCCTGTCTGCCAGCGGGGGAAGTTGTGAACCAGCGAGGCTCCTTCAGGAAAAACTTCGAACCACATCTTCGGATCGCGGACGTCGACCCGCGATACGCGAACCTCACGGCGCCAGAACGATTCAATGCCGCCGGCGATCTCGACCTCTGCGACCTGTGCGAAAGCCGGCGCTGCACCACCGGGAGCGTTCGCGATCCTGAGGTTGCGGAGGATGACTCGCTGCGGCCGTGACCGAATGATCTCCACGCTCTCGATCGTCACCTCGCGACCGAGCCGGCCCTCGAGCGTCCGCTCGATCCGCAGCCGGACAAACTCAGCGAAGCTCATCGTCCCGAGATACCACCAGCTGATGCTGACGATGAGAACCGCGATCACGGCCAGCGCGACCAAGCCCACCGACATCGTTTTCAGGCAGCCCCACTTAGACCCCCGACGCTGGCGCTCTCGCGCTGATCGGTGGGCCTGCTCCCGCGACGGCGGGAGTAGCGGGTTTCCGGGATCGTTGACGCTCATTCGTAGGTACGGTGACCACGCGGCAGCGCTTGCTAATCACGAGCCACAAGAAACAGGTCGCGCAGATTGTTCCCTGCAGGCGCAATCATAATCGGCTCACCGACTTGCGCGGCAATCGCGAAAGAGTCCGACTGCTCCAGGCGCTCGGTCCAGCCGGGATCCGGTCCGAAAGCAGAACGCGGGGGGAGCAGGAACCCAGCAACTCCGCTGTTACCGTCCAGTCCGTCCGAACTTCCAAACAAGGCTGCAGACCCGCTTCGCATTGCAAATCGGACAGCAAGCTCACTGCAGCGGCCGCCACGTCCCGCACCGCGAACGACCACTGTAGGCTCGCCGCCCGCGACCAGAACCTGCCCGCGGTCGAGCGATCTCACCGCGGATGCGAGCCTCTCCGCCGCCTCGTCGACATCGCATTCGACCTGATCGTCGAGCTCGACGGCCGCGCTTCCAAGCAGGGAAGCAGCGGTTCGTGTCAACGTCCGATTGTCTGCGATGAGGATCGCCTGCCCGGAATCATCGATCGTCGGACCGGAGGCGACGTCGTGCAGCGCGCCGGTCGAGACGTCGGAGTAGACCAGCGTTACCACCCGTCCGCGAACGCGTGATCGCAACCGCCCACCCTTGATCGCCGAACGTCGACGACGCTCCGCGTTAATCTCGGCGATCGATGCGCCCGACGCGACGAGTCTGGCGTTCGCCTCCGCTACTTCATGCTCAGTGAATGGAGCCTGAGGTGCCTCGACACACGCGGACCCACCACCGGAAACCAGAAACAGGATGTCGTCGAAACGATCGACGAACTCCAGCAGCGCGCGTCCGGCGGCGAAGCTGGCCGGAGTCATCTCCGGGTGCCCGCCGAGCCAGACCTCGGCAGCGCTCAGAGGAAGACGATACCCGTGCGGCATCGCGACGAAGGCGTGCTCGATATCGTGTACAGCCGCGACTCCATCGAGCAGCGAGCCCGCGCACTTGCCGATCGCCACGACATTGCGTGGCATCGACGCATCGACCTTCGCGCGGACGAGATTCTCCGGCGCACAGAGCTCGAGTGTGCGCAGGTAAATGGAGAGGAGACGTTCCTTCGTCGTGCTTCCCATCGTGACAGTCTGCCACTTCGAACGGGACCCTACTCTTCCCACCCCTCCACCCGTCCCTCTTCGCGCAGCTTGATCAGGTGCGCGGTGAGCTGAATCCCGGCCGCTGCAGCGAGACGGGAATCGAGGTCAGGATAAATCCGCTCGCGCATCGAGGTGACACTCGTCAGGCCGGCATCGAGCGCTTCGACTACCTGGCGTTCACGCTCGAGACGATGTGCGATGTATTCGTCGATCAGCGCCACGGCATCTTCACGCGTCGGACCATGCGCGGGATAGATCCGCCGCGGCGCCCGCCTTCGCAGAAGCTCGAGCGATCGCATGTAATCGCCCATGTGACCGTCGGGAGGAAAGACAGCCGTCGTTCCGAAGCCCAGGATCGTGTCGCCGCTGAAGAGAGAACCGTCGTCGGTGAGGTAACACACGTGCTCACGCGTGTGACCAGGCGTCGCGATCACCTCGACCACGGCTCCCTCGATCACAATCTCCTCGCCGCCGGAAACTCGTTGACTGACTGTCTCGTCGTCGAGAACTCCCGCAGGCGCAATCACACGAGCGCCCGTCATCCGGCGGAGAGGTATCGCGGCAGGCGCGTGGTCCGCGTGGCGATGTGTGATGAGAATGGTTTCGAGCCGGGGAAGCGCTTCGAGAAGCGCCGCGATGTGGCTCTCGATGTCGGGCCCGGGATCGAGCACCGCCGTCTCGCCGAGCAGCCAGCTTCTGGTGCCGTCGAGCGTGAAGGCTCCTGGATTCGGTGCGGTGATCGAGCGAACGTCCATCGCCATCAGAGAAGAGTCGGCCGGCCGTTGACGAGAACCGGCATGATCGGGTGAATCTCAGCACCTCGTCGCGCGTCGATAAGATCGCTGGAGCGCGCGAACCCGGCGATCGCTTCGAGATTTCGCAGCGTTGGAAAAATCATCGGCATCTTCCCTCGACGGTTCTGCTCGAGCGCTTCGGACGGGGATACCCACCGCACCTCGACTGCCTCTCTCTCCTCGGGCGTCGCCACCGTCTCGTCATCCACTGTTGCGACGAAGAACCAGGTGTCGAATCGCTTCGGCAGCCCCTCAGGCGTGATCCATCTCGAAGTCAGCACCAGACGCTCGAGATCGAGACCTGCTTCTTCATGAAGATCTGCAAATGAGAGTTCACCGGACAGAAGCCGCTGGCGCTTCGTCTCTGCGTCAGTCACGTTGCGACCGATCCAGACACCGGTCTCCTCGAACGTCTCTCGTACGGCTGCAATCCGCATCGCGGCAACTTCCGACTCTCCGCCAATCTCGGAAGCTAGTGCGACGTCCGAATCCTCCAGCATGCCTCCGGGAAAGACCCACGCTCCCGGTGCGAAGGAGCTCCGCTCGTGCCGCAACAGCATCAGGACCTCGAATGGATTCGTTCCCCGAAGCACCAGCAGACTCGCGGCAGGGACCGCGTTCACCTCACGCGCCATCATCGCCCCGGTGGTCGGCATGCCGCATCAGCTTCGACCCTGCCATCCCAGCCATTCCTCCCCGTCGGGACCGCGCTCTTTTTTCCAGATGGGAACTGTCTCCTTGATTCGGTCGATCATCATCCGGCAGGCGGCAAACGCCTCTGCGCGATGCGGAGACGTCGCCACGATCGCGATCGAGACTTCGCCGACCGCGAGGTGACCGAGGCGGTGAAGAACGCCGGCCGCGACACTCGGAAACTCGCGCTCCACTTCGAGGCGAATCTTCTCGATCTCCCTCTCCGCCATCGGACGGTAGGCGTCGTAAAAGATCGACTCGACTGCTTTTCCTTCGTGTTGTTCGCGAACGACCCCCTCGAACACGACGCACGCGCCATCTGACCTGCGCATGAGCTTGTCGGTCAGGGCTCGAGTATCGATCGGATCGTCAGTAAGGCAGGCCACCGCGGAAGTCTATCGCGTGCAAAAGCGACGCGTATGCCCCGATCAGCTCGAGCTTGTGCTCAAAAGCCGTCAGGAAGAAGTGTCCGAGCGTAGCTGCTCTCGATCCGCTGGCGGTATCGTCGCATCTCCCTGTTCACCTTCACCACGTACTGCTGTGTCTCTTTGAAGGGAGGGATGCCGCCGTAACGACCAACATTTCCTTCACCCGCGTTGTAGGCGGCGAGAGCAAGTGTGTGGTTCTTGAACCGGTTGTGCAGGTAGCGGTAATAGCGGGTGCCGGCCACGATGTTCTTTTCCGGATCGAAGGGATCGCTGAGGTTGAGAATGCGCGCCGTGCCGGGCACGATCTGCATCAACCCCTGCGCGCTCTTCGAGGAAACGAGGTGTGGCTTGAAGTTCGATTCCGTCTGGATGATGGCGGCCACGAGCTCCGGCGCGAGGTTATTCCGTCTCGCTTCGCGATGAATGATCGCGCCATACGGGACGTGCTGCCGGAAGTACTCCTCACGGAAAACCTCGAGCGTAATGTCGCCCTCGACCCCGGAGATGAACTGGTCGCGGCTTCTCGGAGTCGTGAAGACCGGGAACGTCGCCACCTCGAAGAATGACTCTTCCGCGGCAGTCAGCGGACTCGCTGCAGCCTGCATCTTCGGCTGCTCGGGTGCCACCGCTCTGGCGGATCCGAAAGAAGCAAGATTGAGGTTCTTGGCCGACGTGGGGAAGTCGAAAGCCGCAAAGGCGAGAGGAACACTGATCAGCACTGCGAGGGTGCGGGCCGCGTACCCGGCTCCGCGCCGCCAGAGGCGGTCCTTCCTGTGCTGCTGGCAATCGCAGATCACACGGTAGTCCGGGAAGAATCTCGACGCCAGCGTCTGTCCAGTACTCCTGCCGCTCATCTGAGGGCAAGCAGAGGGCAAGACCCGCACCACTCCCGACCGCTCGTCCGTAACCGATTGAGCCTCAGCACGATAGCTCCAGGGGGGTGCGGTCCGCTTTCGGGCCCTCCCGGCGAACCGGCTGGACGAACTGCCAGCGGCGGGACGCGGAGGAGGGTCGTGTAGTGAGCGTTCGTACATGAGGGGATGGAGGAGTATGGCGCGAAGGGCGAGCCGTTTCAAGTTTCGGCCGCCCTTCGGCGTATTCCTCACTCGTTCAACAGAACCCTCGTCTCGTCGTTGAGCATGATGACCAGGGCGTAGATCCCGATTGCCGTTCCGAGAGGGAAGCCGGGCAGGTGGAGCACGGCGAGGATCATCGTGAGTATCCTGGCCCACGATTTCCGTCTCCAGAGACCCCAGCCGGCGATGATGCTCGGAAGCGAGATGATTCCGATCAGCGCCGCAACGAACGTCATGCAGCCGCCAGCCCACGCCGCACCGATCTGGCTGTCCGGATCCTGGTTTTCCGCGAGGATCGTCGCCACGGTGCCCGCTCCGATCGTGAGCACGACCACGGCGCCGATCATCCCGAGGATACCGAGGACGATGTAGAGCACCGCGATGATCCTGATGTGTTGGTCCATTGAAATCCTCCCGACCAGCTCGTGCCGGTCAATCAAGTATTCGTCGGCGGCGGGGGTGAAGTTTCAGGCACTGGCGGCTGCTCGGGCGTTTCCTCGATCGGAGGCTGCTCGACCAGCGGCTCTTCACTTACCGGTTCCGGGTCGAGCGGCGCAAGCTCCTGGTCCGTCATCTCATCCGGAATCTCCGTCGATTCGGGCTCCGGCGGAGGTTCCTCAGCCGCTGCCGCCGGTTTCTTTTCGGTCAGGACGTCCTGCTCGAGCAGGTAACCCCACCGCTTCATGCGCGACATGATCATCTGCTGGCGAGAGCGGAGTCGTTTGTTCGGGTTCCCCGGATTCATCACGCGCGGATTCGGAAGCGAACCGGCCAGCAGCGCGGCCTCCCGAAGAGTGAGCGATGCCGCCGGCTTTCCGAAGTAGTGGCGTGCTGCTGCCTCGGCGCCGTAGACGCGCTCTCCGAACTCGACGACGTTCAGGTAGATCTCGAGTATCCGTTTCTTCGAGAGGTTTCGCTCCATGGAGCGCGCAATCAGGTACTCCCGCACTTTGCGCAAAGGATTCCGTGAAGGCGATAGGTAGAGGTTCTTGGCCAGTTGCTGCGTGATCGTCGAGCCGCCGTGCGTGACCTTCTTCCGCTTGAGATTGCGCTCGAAGGCCTCGCGCATCGCCTTGTGATCGACTCCCTCGTGCTCGTAGAACGAGCTGTCTTCCGCGACCAGCACGCCACGGCGGAGGTTCGACGAGATGCGCTCGTACGGCACCCATCGCCACTCCAGCTCGTCGCTCTGACCGCGAGACCGCAGCAACTCCTTGCGCCGTTCCATGAACGCAGTGGTTTCCGGCTCGCTCGTCGCGAGCTTCTTCACGTTCGGAAAGCGGATCCACTCGAACGCCAGCCACGCGACCAGCAGAAGAAGAACAGCCAGGGAGATCTTCTTGAACACCGAAGTAAGGATAGACGATGCCACGACTTTAACGACAAGAGCCGGGCGCGGGCTCGGGTTCCGCGCGGAGGCGCGGTGGCGTGAGTTGGGCTGTGCACTCGTCTGGCCCTGAGCGTTACGGAGTACGCAGCTTGCGAGGCCCCTCGCATGCCCTCCCGCCCGCCCGCTCGGGGTGACGCTGAGGAGGGATCGTCCGTGGGGGACGGAGCCTAACCCATTCCTGTCATCCCGAACCGCCGGAGCCCCGGGTGTGGGTGGGCGGGTGTGAGGGGCGGAGGACGGAAAGGGATCCCTTGCCGACGACCCACAAGTGCACACGCACCTGTGTCATTGGAAGCCGCCGGAACCCCGAGGGCGGGTGCGTGGGCGGGAGGGGTGGAGGACGGTCGAAGGACCCCCTGATCGTGCGCCAGGGTGGGCGGTGCTTTCTGCCGGGTCGTCGACTCAGGGATCCCTCGCCACCCGCCCGCCTCCCGCTCGGGATGACAGGCTCGTTTGTGGTTGCGCACTCACTCCTTTCTCCCGGGCCCGAGCCCGAGCCCGGTCCTTGACTCTCAAAACCCAAAGATAGCTAAACTGAAACCCCCATGCCGCAACCCGTCATCGTTCTCACTACGGTCGCCGAAAGCTTCGACTCGCGCTCTCTCGCACGAAGCCTCGTCGAGGCACGCCTCGCCGCCTGCGTGAACATCATCGACCGCGTCGTGTCGATCTATCGATGGGAAGGAAGCGTCAGCGAAGATGCCGAGCAACTCCTCGTCATCAAGACGAGCGACGAGCGGGTCGATGCACTGCGCGACGCTCTCCTCGCGCAGCACTCCTATGACGTACCCGAGTTCGTCGTCCTTCCGATCGAAGCTACTTCAGACGCCTACGGCGCCTGGCTTCTTGAATCGGTATCGCCGCAGCAGAAAGAAGATCCCGATCGCCAGTAGGGTAAGCCCCGACATCCACCTTCCAATGACGAAAGAGGTGGGACGGTAGACGAGCCGGACGGTGTGCTCCCCCTGAGGTACGAACACTCCGAGAAACGCATGGTTGGCGAAGCGCGTGCGAACCGGCTTGCCATTGACCCAGGCTCGCCATCCAGGCCATGCCGTCTCCGAGAGAACGATCCACCCGGCGCCATCCATCTTCGCCTCGATGTCGTAGCGCAGCGAGCCCGAGCGGCGGGTGATCAGCCAGCCCGGTCCGTTCGGTGAATCGTGATTCTCCTCCTCGGGGGCGGTGATCACTGCGGCCTCACCGAAATCGCTGATCGAAAGCATCCCTTGAAGAATGGCGTCGGGGTCGCGTGCATAAAGCACTCGCGATGGCACAAAGGCCCGGGGAAGAACTCGACTGTTTTCGAACAGTCGCGTCTGCCGGTCTTCCATCACGAGCTTCCATTGCTCGTCCGGCTGCTCCTTGATCGAACCGATCGCGTACTTGACGTTCAGCGCCGAGAGGAACGGTCTGCTCTTGTCATCAATGCGGTTGTACCAGCCCTGGTGCTCGGACCAGAACCTGTAACTCTCGTACAGCCGAAGAAACGTCATCGCTTCGTACCCGCGCGCATCCTCCAGGTCATAAAGGGCCGCCGCGTCCGGCATCAGGGCCCCACCCAGACCGATCACCCGGAACGGCCCGCTGCTGTCGTTCTGCATGTGCTGAAGCACTGGCACCTGCGGGTAGAAAGCACTCGCGTGGTGCGCCGGATAGATCGCTCCATCTTCAACGATCCGCTGGCCGAGTAGCAGTGCGAGAACGAGTGGCAAAGCGATCTGAGGACGTACCCTCAGAGCGAGCAGCAGCACGAGCACCGCGAGCGGCGCCAGAGCGGCGAGCGTCATCTCGATCAGAAACTCCCGCGAGATTCCGGCGGCTCTCTGTTCAGCGCGTATGGAGATGACGCCCCAGGCGAGCAGCAAGGCAACAACTGCCACGACTGCCGCGAATGCGAGACCCTTCTTCAGGTCTCTCGGCCAGGCATCGACAGCGAACGCTGCGAGCACCGCGATTGCGAATGCAGCGGCAAACGCGAGTCGCTCATTGAGGGCGATGTCGAAGAGTGGAACCCGATGCAGCAGATGTGCAAACGGCCACGCGTTCAGACCGATCCACACTCCAGCGATCGCGATTCCGACGAACAGCCAGCGCTCACGTCGCCGGGAGAAGAACAAGCCGCAGATGGCGAGGCTCAGCGCAATGCTTCCGACGCGGATCGTCGTCGGATCAAAGCCGCCAACCACATGCACATTTCGCTGAGGCTGTCCGCCGACGAAGGCGTAAAGCGACGCCATTGCCCGCCGCATCACGGCGCCAGGCTCGACGGGCAACTCTCCCGGGGCGAAGATCGTGCTGCGTATCAGATGCTCGTAGGTCTCTCCTGCGACTGCCGCGAACGGCAGCAGTGAGACGGCCGTCAACAACAGAGCGAGGACGCCACAAACGACGGCCAGCCCGATCGGACGCAGCGCCGTTCGCAACCCTGTCCACCCGACGATCACTTCGTAGATGCCGTAGATCGCTCCGATCGTGACGACATGGAGCACCGTTTCGGGATGGCCCGCAAAGATGACCAGCACGAATCCGGCCGTCAGGGCAACCGCTCCGCGGACGCTCGACTCTCGAACCAGGAGCCTCACGCCGATCAATACCAGAGGCAGCAGCGCCCACGCACGCCCGAGCGGCCAGCCGACGAAGAATGCCAGCAGTCCATTGAACATGTACGCCGCCGATCCGATCAGCGACGCCGGTTCCCGGCAGGCGAGCAGACGGAGGAACAAAAAGGTGAAGAGTCCCGCCAGAAAGAACGTCATCGCGGGGCCGAACGTCAGAGCCTGCTCCTCCGGCAGCAGCAGCGACACCAGCTGGAGCGGATCGTACGGTGCCGATTGCATATTGCCCGCGAGGATGCTCCCGCACAGCATGAATCGATTCCACAGGGGCCACTCGCCGCTGGCGATCGCACCCCTTACCGCATGACGCCACGGAATCATCTGCATCGAGAGATCGGACAGCCATCCGTGGTGGGTCCGCGTGATTCCGTAGTCAGCGGCATAGTCCTGAAGGGGGGCCGACTCATATGCCAGATCGAGCGGCGCGTACACCCGCCCTGTCAGCAGAGCCCGTCCCGTGAAACACAACGGGAGGAGTATCAGCACGATCGCAGCTGCCACCGTCATCCGGCTGAGGTAACGACTGACCAGCAGGATTGCGACGAGTGCGCAGACGAGATAAAGAAGGACGGCAGGCACGTCAGGCTCTCTATAGCACAGCGGCTTTCCGATGCGATCTACGTCCTGTGGAATGGCAGGGTACCGAGAACTCCCTCGGCACGTTTACCCGGCGGAGTTCCGACGTGCCGCAGTCCGCCAGACGATCATTCTCTCTACCGGCCGTAGAACGGGAACACCTCCACCCCATCCGGAGTTAACTTGTTCCTTCACATGGATTCGATCGTCATCCGCGGTGCACGCGAACACAACCTCAAGAACATCGACGTCGTCGTCCCCCGTAACAAATTCGTCGTGATCACCGGAGTCAGCGGGTCGGGCAAGTCTTCCCTCGCCTTCGACACGATCTTCGCCGAGGGGCAGCGGCGCTACGTCGAGTCGCTGTCAGCGTATGCCCGCCAATTCCTCGAGCAGATGGAGAAGCCGGACGTCGACTCGATCGAAGGGCTCTCGCCCGCAATCTCGATCGAGCAGAGAACGACCTCACGCAACCCTCGCTCCACGGTCGGGACCGTTACAGAGATCTACGATTACCTGCGTCTCCTCTACGCCTCGATCGGCATTCCTCACTGCACGCAGTGCCATCAGGAAATCCGACCGCAGACGATCCAGCAGATGGTAGACCGGCTGCTCCACAACTCTGCCGGGACGAAGTTCACGATCCTCGCCCCCTACGTTCGCGGCAAGAAGGGCGAATACCGCAAGCAGATGCTGCAGATGGTGAAGGAAGGCTTCACCCATGCGGTCGTCGATGGCGAAGACGTCGAGCTCGCCAACCCTCCGGTACTCGACAAGCAGAAGAAGCACACGATCGACATCCGGATCGACCGCATCGTCGTGAAGGAAGGGATCGCTCAGCGTCTCGCCGACTCGCTCGAGACGGCCACCCGCGTCAGCAAAGGTCTCGTCAAGATCCTCTATCAGGACGACAAGCGCGAAGAGCTGATGTCGCAGAACTACGCCTGTCCCGACTGCGGCGTCTCGATCGGTGAGATCACCCCCCGCCTCTTCTCCTTCAACTCCCCCTACGGAGCCTGCTCCCGCTGTTCCGGCCTCGGGCTCCTGCTCGAAATCGACGAGCGGAAGATCGTTCCCGATGAGACGAAGACCCTCGCCGAGGGAGCGATCGCGCTCTGGAAGGAAGGGGCGGAGAACTGGCGGTTCCGTCAGATCGAAACGATCGCGAAACACTACAAGTTCAAGCTGACGACTCCGTGGGAAAAGCTTCCGGAGAAGGCTCGCAACTGCATCCTCTACGGCTCCGAAGAGAAACTGAAGTTCGAGTTCCAGGGCTCGGACAGCGCGTACCAGTACAACGGCAAGTACGAAGGCATCGTGCCGATGCTGAAGCGGCGCTACCACGAGTCCGATTCCGACGATATGCGCGAGGAGATCGAGCGGTTCATGACTCAGGCGAAGTGCCCGGAGTGCGCTGGCCGGCGTCTCAAGCCGGAGGCTCTGAGCGTGACGGTCGCCGGAGAGCCGATCGACCGGGTCGTCGCCAGGCAGTTGAGCGAGGCCGCGACGTTCTTTCACGAGGTCCAACTCTCGACGCGCGAGGAGACGATCGCCGGCAAGATTCTGAAGGAGGTCCGCGACAGGCTCGGCTTCCTGAACGCCGTTGGAGTCGGCTATCTCACGCTGAACCGCAACGCCGCGAGCCTCTCCGGCGGCGAGGCGCAGCGTATCCGCCTCGCCACCCAGATCGGCTCGAAGCTGATGGGCGTCCTCTACGTGCTCGACGAGCCGTCGATCGGACTGCATCAGCGCGACAACCGCCGTCTGATCGACTCGCTGCTGGAGTTGCGCGACCTCGGCAACAGCGTGATCGTCGTCGAGCACGACGAAGAGACGATCGAGACGGCGGATCACATCATCGATCTCGGCCCGCGCGCCGGCGTGCACGGCGGCGAGATCGTCGCCGAGGGGACACTCGAGCAGGTGCGTACGTTCCCGAGCTCGCTCACCGGCAAGTACCTGCGCGGGGAGTTGCGGATCGAAGTGCCTGAGGTGCGGCGGCCGCTCGGTGAGAACCGCCTCGTCATTCGTGGCGCACGGCAGAACAACCTGAAGAACCTCGATGTGGAGATCCCTCTCGGAATCTTCATCGCCGTGACCGGCGTGAGCGGCTCGGGAAAGTCGACGCTGGTCAACGACATTCTCTACAAGTCGCTGTCGCATTATTTCTACGATGCGATCGATACCCCTGGCGCGCACGATCGAATCGACGGACTCGATCTGATCGACAAGGTCATCGACATCGACCAGTCGCCGATCGGCCGTACCCCGCGCTCGAATCCGGCGACCTACACCCAGCTCTTCGGCGAGATCCGCAACCTGATGGCCGCGACACCCGAGGCGCGCATGCGCGGTTACGGCCCGGGGCGCTTTTCGTTCAACGTGAAGGGCGGCCGCTGTGAGGCATGCAAGGGCGACGGCCAGATCAAGATCGAGATGCACTTCATGCCGGACATCTACGTGAAGTGCGATGTCTGCGGCGCGAAACGCTACAACCGCGAGACGCTCGAGGTGAAGTACAAGGGCTTCTCGATCGCAGAGATTCTCGCGATGACAGTCGAGCAGGCATTCGACGTCTTCCGTCACGTCCCCCGCATCGCCAACATTCTTCGCACCCTCGACGAGGTCGGTCTCGGATACATCACGTTAGGCCAGTCGTCCACGACTCTCTCGGGCGGCGAGGCGCAGCGGGTGAAGCTGGCAAAGGAGCTCGCCAAGCGAGCCACCGGCAAGACGCTCTACATTCTCGACGAACCGACGACCGGCCTTCATTTCGACGACGTCTCCAAGCTTCTCCACCTGATGCACGGCCTCGTCGATCGCGGCAACACCGTCGTCGTCATCGAGCACAACCTCGATGTCATCAAGACGGCCGACCACGTC
>DASVLC010000215.1:0-3691 GCA_036385045.1 Thermoanaerobaculia bacterium
CGGCGGGACTGTCCGTCTCTCCGCGTGCTGGTCGTCGAGAAGGCTGAGGCCTTCGACGAGAAGGTCGGCGAGGCGACGACGGAGATGTCGGCGATGTTCCTCACGCGCCGGCTCGCCATGTGGCACCACCTCGAGGCCGAGCAGCTGCCGAAAGAGGGGCTGCGCTACTGGTTCTCGAACGCGAAGGTCACAGGCCACACCAACGCCAGCGAATCGGGTCCGTTCGTCCGGAGTACCATCCCTTCCTTCCAGCTTCGCCGCGATGCGCTCGACGAGCACCTGCTGGCGACGGCAGTGAGCGAGGGAGCCGAACTGCTGAGGCCCGCGCGCGTCCGTGACGTCGTCATCGGCGACTTCGATCATCGAGTCACCGTGGAGAGCGGTGAAGAGACGCGCGAGATCTCCTGTCGCTGGCTGCTCGACGCGACCGGCAAGGTGAATCTCGTCGGCAGAAAGCTCGGCATCATCGAGCGCAACGACGAGCATCCGACCGCCGCGATCTGGTGCCGGTGGAAGAACGTGCGGAACATCGACGATCTTGCTGTCCGGTTAGGCCTTGCAGGTGGCAACGTCGGTTCCCGGCGTCTCTCGACGAATCACTACACCGGCTACGGATACTGGATCTGGGTGATCCCGCTCGGCAACGGAGAGACCAGTATCGGTCTGGTGTTCGACAAGCGGCTGATCGGGCTGCATCACAGCCAGAACCGGCAGGAAGACTTTCTCGCGTTCCTGAAGGCGATCCCTTCGCTTGCCGAGATTCTCGAAGGGGCGGAACCGCGACTCGACGATCTCCGCTTCTACTCTCACCTCGCCTACTGCACCAAGCAGTACATGGGACGAGGTTGGGCGCTCCTCGGAGACGCGGCCGCGTTTCTCGATCCTTACTACTCTCCCGGACTCGACCATGCGGCCTTCTCCGTCGAGGCGACCGTCGAGGTCATTCGGCTCGATGCCGCGAAAGAAGATGTCACCGACAGGATCACGCTGCATAACGAAACGTTCATCCGCTCTTACTGGCGATTCTTCCGTGCGGCCTACAAGGGCAAGTACTACTACATGGGAGAGTCGGATCTCCTCACTGCCGCCTTCCTCATCGACACGGCCCAGTACTACATCTTCGTCGTCACTCCCGCGTACCGGCTCCTCAAGCGGTTCGACTGGATGCCGGTGCTGGGGCCGAAGCCCGCGTTCATCAGCTACCACCTGATGCGTCTGTACAACCGCCGCTTCAAGGCGATCGCCGAGGCCAGGCGCGCCGCGGGGGAGGGAGGGAAGTGGAATGACGGGCGCCGCATCAAGGCCTATTTCAATCTCGACCTTGCCGCATTTCGAATGGTTCTGCGCGGGTTGAAACTGTGGGTGAAGGCTGAGATCGACCTCGTAGGTATTGGATGGCGATCAAGACGGCGTGCGAAACGCGCAGCGGCCCTCGGGGTCGCACGTCCGACCGACGCCTGAGTCAGAGGGCTTCGAGCACGGTGCGCTTCACCTTGCCGCGGCCGTCGACAGGGAGCTCGTCGATCAGCTTCACGATGCGCGGCACTTTGTGAGGCGCCAGCCGGCTGAGACAGAACTCACGCACCAGTTCCCGCGTCACCTCCGGGGTCGCTACGATCGCAGCAGCGACGACTTCGCCGCGGGCTCCCGCTTCAGCCCCGTAGACTCTTGCCTCGCGCACCCCTTCGATCTGCAGCAGGATCGTCTCGATCTCCCGAGGATTCACTTTCTTCCCCGCCGTATTGATCATCTCGCTGGCGCGACCGGTCAGGACGACTTCGCCATCGAGCTCCGCAACGAGGTCATCGGTGATGAAGACATCTCCGCCGAACGGCTCGAATGTGTCGGCGTTGATCAGATAGCCGGCCGCCACGGAATCGCTCCGAACGCTCAGCCGCGCACCGTCGGTCAGCAGCGTGACGCCGTCCAGCGCAGCGCCAACGGTTCCACGCTCGACCGCCGCGCCGCGACGATCGTACGAGATGCCACCGCACTCACTGCATCCGTAGAACGACTGGATATCGATTCCGAACCGCTCACGGAATGCTTTCGAGGTCGCAGCGGGCAGTGGTGCACCGGCCGAGATGAACGTGCGGATCGTTTCGAACTCTCCGTGTGCTGCTGACCTCAGATGGGAGTAGACCATCGGAATCAGCGGAGCAACGGTGCAGCGGTAACGGTTCGCATGGTCGAGCAGTGTCTGCGGGAGGTAGTCGTTTGTGACGACGACGGCAGTTCCCTGAATCAGCAAAGGGGTGACGAGATTGGAGAATCCGTAGGAGTGCGAGAAAGGGATCGCACCGAGATTCACATCGTCGGACCCGATCTTCATCGTCCGGCAGATGTTGATTCCGTCCGCCCGCAGATTTGCCTCCGTGGTGACGATTCCCTTTGGAAGTCCCGTCGATCCTGAGGTCAGTTTGATCAGACGGGCATCGGCCGGCACGTTCGGCCTGACGTCAACGTTCCGGGTCGATACAACGGTGGCGAGTCGATCAGGCCGATGGATGATCCCGCGCACCCCGAAGTGACTCATCGTCGCCGCAAGCTCCGTCTCAGGAGAGTCGCGATCGATCGGTACGATGACCAGATCGAGAGTCATCGCAGCGAGAACCGCGGCGATGAAATCGCCCGAGTTCGGCAGCTGAATGGCGACCGCATCACGGGACGTCATCCCCGCGCCCCGCAACTCGGCAGCCAGCTCATGAGCACGTCCGGCCAGTTCGCGCCGGGTAGTTGTCGCGCCGCTGGCAGCGTCAATCACCGCCGCCGCCGCCGGATCGTTCTCAGCAAGGGAGAGAAATGAGTCGAGCATCAGGAAACCGTGGGGAGGATAGCAGTGAAGGGTGAAGGGTGAAGGGTGAAGAGGGGAGAGGGGCGAGGGGAGAGGGCGGAGGGCCGAGGGAAGGTCTTCGGGCCGTGCAGCGTCAGGACGAAGTCGGGCGGGGGCACGGGGATCACAAGCGGGATCACGAAGCACGAACGGCGGACCAGGAACCCGGGCGGAGCATGCCTGTTCACCCCGAGCCAGCAACGGCGTGACGCCCCGACTGAGAGAAAGAAACGCGAGTCCGTTGTGCGCGAAGGCGCACTCCACAATCTGGCCCCCGGCTTTGCCGGGGGAAAGCGGCTGCTCCCTGGCTCGTGACCGCGGAGGCGGTCACCACATGAGGGTGCACGCGTTGTGGCGGCCGCCTTCGCGGCCGCACCGATACACCAGCCCATTTTCCCCCGGCCGAGCCGGGGGCTAGATTGTCCTGCGCGCCTTCGCGCGCAACGGCACTGGCCTCACCCGCACGCGCTGAAACCCGCATAAACACTGGGAGTTTCTTGGCGACCAGCAACGGCGTGACGCCCCGACTGAGAATGATGACAAGAACGCGCCTGTCATCCTGAGCCGCCGGAACCCCGGGGGCGGGGGCGTGGGCGGGAGGGGTGGAGGACGGTCGAAGGACCCCCTCGTCGGCGACCGGGCAGTTTCCATCGCCCGTCGATCGTCGCGCACGATGAGGGGGTCCTTCATCGTCCTCTGCCCCTCACACCCTCACGCCCACCCCCGGGGCGTCGGCGATTCAGGATGACAGCGAGGTGGTGCGAGGGCAAATGCGTGTGACGTCACCCCGAGCCGGCGGATAGCGAAGTGCTGCGGGCAAGTGGCGTGGGGCGTCACCCCGAGCGGGCGGGCGGGTGG
>DASVLC010000216.1:0-5498 GCA_036385045.1 Thermoanaerobaculia bacterium
GCGCATGCAAAGCCCACCGCCGGCCGGAGGCCGGCGGGGATCGCGCGAGGCCGCGCGACCCCCATAGACCCCCTCCTGCATCGATTTCCCGAATCCTGCGTATATAGCCTCAGGATGACGGCAATCGCTCAGGAACTGGTCGAGTTTCCGACTGCACTCGTGAAGGCTCGCGAGGGCGATCACGACGCCTTCGCCGAGATCGTCGAGCAGCACGAGGCGATGGTCTACAGCCTCGCCTGGAACTTCTTCCGGGACCGCTCCCGGGCCGAAGAGATCGCGCAGGACGTCTTCCTGCAGCTCTTCCGGAATCTCGCCTCGATTGAGTCACCTTCACACCTCGTCTTCTGGCTGCGGCAGGTCACCACGCGGCGCTGCATCGATGTCTCACGACGCGGCCGTCTCAGACCCGTCAGCCTCGAAGAAGCTGGCGAGATTCCCGCCAGAGAGAGGAATCGTGACCCCCTTCTCGACCAGACGCTGCAACGCCTGATCGGGGAGCTGCCGGAACTGCAGCGTGTCGTGCTGACGCTGCGCTACCAGGAAGACCTCGACCCGTCGGAGATCTGCCGGATCGTCGAGGTTCCTGTCAACACCGTGAAAAGTCACCTGCACCGTGCGCTGCGGTCGCTGCGCAAACGACTGGAGAGCTCCCGATGAACCTCGACAACGAACTGAGAAACACGCTTCGACGCAAGTCGCCGGCGCCCGGCTTTGCGGGACGTGTGCTTGCGCGGATCGAAGAGGACGACGCCCGATCGAGCTTCGTCTCGAAGGCCACTGATCACGGCCGTCGATGGCGCGCCGTTGCGGCGTCAGTGACGCTCGCGGCGGTTCTCGCCGGCTACGCCTCGCATCACATCGCGGAGCAGCGCCGCATCGAGGGTGAATTTGCACGGGACCAGGTGTTGCTCGCGATGCGCATCGCGGGCGCAAAGGTCCGCTACGCCCAGCAGGAAGTCCGTGCCATCGGAACGGATCGGACCGAAGAGCAGTCGTCCATTGGCGAAGTCGACAACTGATTATTGACAACGGAGGGACTCGCACGAGTCCATCACCGAGGAGAAGTCCAATGCATAGAGTGATACTGACCGCGATTCTGATGCTCGCAATTGCATTTCCGGCCGCAGCACAAAGGCTGAATCTCGACTTTCCGGGGCTTGCCGATCGTGCGGACGAGGTCGTCGACGTGACACTCGACGCCGCGATGCTGAAGCTGGCGGCGAAGTTTCTTTCCGGTAAGGATTCCGATGAGCGCGCGGTACGCGACATGGTGAACGGGCTGCAGGGGATCTACGTCCGCAGCTACGAGTTCGCGAAGGACGGACAGTATGACCGCTCCCTCGTCGATCGTTTGAGGTCGCAGCTGGGCTCGACCTGGCAGCCGCTCGTCACCGTCCGGAGCAAGAAGAAGGAGAGCGTGAATATCTTCGCGGACATGCGTGGCGAGATGATCACCGGGCTCGTCATCATCGCCGCGGAGCCGCGCAGCTTCACCGTCGTGAACATCGTGGGCCCGATCGACATCGACCGTCTTGCAGGTCTCGAGGGGCAGTTCGGCATCCCGAGAATCTCGGAGAAGAATCGTGACTAAGCGCCTGCTCGCCGCGTTACTCGCCGTATCGCTGACTGTTCCGCTCTACGCCGACTTCGCATCGATCGCCCGTGCGATCGATGCGCAGCACGGAGTCAAACGAGTCTGGATTCCGTTCCTCGGCCTTGCTCGCGCAGCGGTCCGCGTCACGCAACCGCAAGGGGTACGGGACTTTCAGCTGGTGACGTTCAAAGGGACGGGTGGCCTCGACGGTCAGCATCTGAGCTCGCTCGTCAGATCGAAGATCGCGCCCGGCTTCCAGCCTCTCGTGCAGGTGTGGTCCCGCAAGTCCGGCGACCGGAGTTTCATCTACGCCAGACCGCACCCGAATGGGAATCGAGTCGAGCTCATCATCGTGGCGCAGGATGGCGAAGAGACGGTGCTGGTGCGCGTGGATGTCGACGCGGACGTCATCGCCCGGCAACTCGGTGACGAGCCGCGGAATGTCACATTCACCGCGCGCCGCTGATCACATGTGGCGGGTATTCGGCAGTGTAGAATGCTCGTCTTCGAGCCATGGCCCGTTACGAGCAGCGAGAGGAGTCACACGATCTTCTGAACCACTATCTTCAGGAGATATCGAGAATTCCGCGTCTGACCCCCGAGCGTGAGCGCGAGCTCGGCTACCTCGTACAGCAGAACGACAAGGCAGCCCTCGAGGAACTGGTCAAGGCGAACCTGCGGTTCGTAGTCTCCTACGCGAAACGCTACCGGAACTCGAACGTCCTCTTTCTGGATCTGATCAACGAAGGCAACATCGGACTGATTCAGGCAGCCAAGAAGTTCGACCCCGAGAAGAACGTCAAGTTCATCACCTACGCCGTCTGGTGGATCCGTCAGGCGATTCTCCACGCACTCTCCGAGCAGGCGGGAGCCTTCCGGCTCCCGCCCAAGCGCGCGAATCTGATGTACCGGCTCGAGCGCGCGATCGCGACGGCGATCACCGAGGGGAATCACATCCCGACTCCGGATGAGCTGGCGAAGAACCTCGGCGTGACGGTGAAGGAAGTGCAGACGCTTCTGCAGGCCAACGCGGACAACTACTCGCTGAGCGCGGAACTTGACGGTGATTCCAGAACCGAGTTCGGCGATCTCATCGAGCAGACGACGATTCCTTCGGCCGAAGACGAGATGCAGGAGCAGTCGCGCCGCGAAGAGCTGCTGCTGCATATGAATGAGCTTTCGCCCAAGGAGCGGCTGGTCCTGACGTTGCGCCACGGTGTCAGCGACAACATCCCGCGCTCGGTTGCCGACGTCGCCTCGTTCCTCAATCGCGAGGTGGGGAACGTCAGCTCCCTTCTCGAAGCCGCGAAGCGGAAAGTGTGTGAGCAGCTGAAGATCACCGAGAGTGAGCTGGCGGTGCTGCTGCTCTATACGAATCCGAATCCACGTGCCTGGTTTCGCTACTGGTACGAGCTCGAGGATCGGAAGGACAGCGTTTCTCCGAAGCTCGATACCACACGTCTTCCGCATCTCCAGCACCTCAAGGAGCACGCGTCGATGCAGGATGCGATCGAAGCGCTGTCTCTCGAGGAGAAGACGATCGTCAAGCTCCGCTACGGCGTCCTGCAGGACGACGAACTGACTCTCCGCGACATCGGCGAAATCCTCGGCCTTTCCCGTGAACGTGTCCGGCAGATCGAATCGCGCGCCGAAGCGAAGTGCCGGCGGAGTGTCCGCAGACCGCGGTGAGGCTGCGTCCGCGTTCTTCAACGTCCTCTGCGCTAAACTCGACATCATGCGCGAACCCGAATCGCCTCCGATGGGACGTCTCGACGCGTTTGACGTCGGGGAGAAGAAGCTGACGATTCAGACCGAGTTCTTCTCGAATCCTTCATGGAGAGTCGAGACGAAGGTCTACCTCGGTGGAGCTCTGAAGAAGGTTTACACGGGCGACCTGTCGGAAGCGGCCGATGACGAGATCCAGAGAATGGTCGACATGTTTCACAAGACCAGGATCGACGAGATCATGGCGAGCCTTCGCGCACGCAAACAGCAATGAGCGTCCGAGTCCGCGGCCTGCGCAAGTCGTTCCGCTCCTTCCGCCGCGAGCATCTGGTGCTGCAGGGTGTCGATCTCGATGTCCGGCGTGGTGAGGTCGTAGGACTGATTGGTCCCAATGGCGCAGGCAAGACGACACTCATGTCGTGTCTGCTGGGCTTCCTCCACACCGAGGGGGGCGAGATCACGATCGACGGAAGACCCAATGACGATCTCGATGTGCGCAGGCAGACGGGGTTCGTTCCCGAGCGGATGAACTTCGACCGTCGGGCAACCGGATGGCAGTTCCTCCGGTACATGGGGAGACTGGCGGGCATATCGCGAGCGGACGTCGGCGTGCGTGGCCGGGCGATGATGGAGCGTCTCGGGATCGCCGACGCGGCCGACAAACGGCTGTCGCAGTACTCGAGAGGAATGCTCCAGCGTGTCGGGATGTGTCAGGCACTGATTCACGAACCGTCTTACATCTTCCTGGATGAGCCAACCTCCGGTCTCGATCCGAATGGCGTGTTGCAGGTGCGCGATCTGATCCTCGAGCAGAAGGGGCGAGGTGCGGCGGTGCTTCTGAATTCGCACCAACTGGCCGAGGTCGAGAAGGTGTGCGATCGGGTGCTCTTCCTCAAGCAGGGAGTCATCAGTCACGAGGAGACGTTGCGGCACGTCGACCGGATCGAGATCGTGATCCGGCTCCTCGCCGGCTCGTACGATTCAGAGACCATCGCGCGAATCGCGGGGAACGCGCCCGAGGCCGATCTCGTCGCCGTGAGTGTCGAGACGGAGAGCGAGATCGCGGAACTGGTTCGCGAGCTTTCGGACAGCGGCGCGGGAGTGGTCGAAGTTCGTCCGCGGACTGCAGACCTCGAAGGAATCTTCAGGGGCTCGCGATGAACCGGGTCGTGATCGAAGAAACGTTCCGCCGCCTGGTTCTCAGTCCGGCATATCTGGTCTGCATCTCGCTGCTTTGCTTGCTGGCAGCGATGGCGGCGCACTTCGATCAGTCGGGATTCGGATGGCCTGGGGCAGTTGTACTTCTGAGCGTGGCACTCGGCGGAACGCTGATCGGTCCTGAGTTCTCGTCCGGAACACTTCAGCTGATTCTGACCAAACCGGTCGGACGTTCTCCCTACCTTCTTTCACGCGTCGCCGGCGTTGTGCTCGCGGTCTGGGCGGCTGTTGCCGTTCTCGCCGGAGTCGAGATCATCTTCCGGCTGGCGATGAGAGGAGGAAGTGGGGTTGCAGCCACCGCATCCGTGGCGGTCAATCTTTCGGCCCAGGTCCTGCTCGTCTGCGCTTTGCTGGCCCTCTTCGGTAGCGTCGTTCGCGCCTATATGAACGTGGCCCTGTATGTGGCGGGGATGATCGGCGTTTCGATGGCTCCGCCGATGCTGGAGGCGTTTGCGCAGCTCGGCCGAGGGTTCTTCGCCGTGCCGGCGGCGTTCGTCAAAGATCACCCGGAAATCGTTCGTGCGATCATCTGGATCGATCGAAATCTCTTTCCGGAGAGACCAGGGACTCTGGACGGAGGTTGGCTGCTGCTGATCGCGTCGAACGCTGCGATCGCGCTGGTCCTGGCATGTCTCATGTTCCGGCAGAAAGAGGTGCCGTATGGCGCCGACTGATCTGTTCCGCGGCGGCAGTCAGAGGGCTGTTCCGCTCTGGCTGGTCGTACTGGCGCTATTGCTGCTGCTGGCGCGTATCGGTTATCAGACTACGCGTTCCGCGGAGCCACGGCACGACCTGATCGAGTGGGTGCCGATGGAGCGGGCCGCTGATGTCGCCGCAATCGTCGGCAAGCCGATCATGATCGACTTCACCGCCGACTGGTGTGCTCCCTGCCACGAACTGGATGCCGAAGTGTTTCGCGATCCACGGCTGGCCGCGGAAATCAATGAATCCTTCGTTCCGG
>DASVLC010000217.1:0-2098 GCA_036385045.1 Thermoanaerobaculia bacterium
GGTGGCGATGATGGCCAGTCGCCTCGGATTTGGAGAAAGCGTCTGCGTTCGCGTCGCACAGACGGTCGACGCGATGCTGATCTTTTCGACCGCTTACCTTCTGCAGAGCCGCTGCGGCCGCGTGGCCATTCTCTGCTACCGCGGAACGGAGCCGTCGAATCTCGGCAACTGGTTCGGCGATGCGGACGTCGGTTCCCACACGATCGCGCTCGGCAATGAACGGCTCACCGTGCACGCCGGCTTCTACCGGAACGTGCGGGCGACGCGATGGCAGGTGCTCGAGCTCCTGCACGCGGCGGCGCGCGGAGAGCCACTTACGGATGTGCGCGCGAAGACTGTGTATCCACTCGAGGCGCTGTACATCACAGGGCATAGTCTCGGAGGAGCCATGGCAGTGCTCTTCGCGCTCGGCCTCGCAGGTCAGGAAGAACATCGGGTTCTACGCGACAAGCTGCGCGCCGTGTACACCTTCGGCCAGCCGCTCGTCGCCGGCGCTCCCCCTCCCGAGATCGAGGCCTCAGTGGGACCGAAGTTGTTCCGTCACGTCCGCGGGAGAGACATCATCCCTTCACTTCCGCCGAGGGTCTGGGGATCGCTTCAGCATTTCGGCCAGGAGTTCCATTACGCGGATGGCCGGTGGCATCGGCGCGAAGAGATGACGGCGCAGCTCGCCGGATTCCGCGAGGCATCGCGCGCCACTCTGGCGATGCTGGCGCCGGCGCGGAAACGCGACGCGCAGCGCTACACGATGGCCGATCACTGGCCACATCAATACGTCGCGGCGTTGCGTCCCGCGGAACGGGTTACCGAGCTCGGCGATCGGGAGTAGAGATGATTCGCATCGCGCATATCTCCGACACGCACGTGTTCCCGCCGCAGGGGATGGAGTGGCGGGAGATGATCTTCAACAAACGGATTGCGGGGTGGGCGAACACGCGGTTGAGACGCGGACGCGTGTACCGGAGGCGGTACCTCGAGGCCGTTCTCGATGCCGCGTCTCGTGCGGATCATCTCGTCATTACCGGAGACGTCACGAATCTCGCGCTCGAAGCCGAGTTTCACGAAGCACTCCGCCTCTTCGAGAGTCGCACCGGTGGCGCGGAGATCACCGTGGTTCCCGGCAATCACGATCTGTACCTTCCGAGGATCAGTCGTGAGGGGAGGTTCGAGCACCACTTCGGCGCGTTCGTGCGAAGCGATCTGCCCGAACTGAGCGTCGCCGTTGCAGCGGGCAACTACCCGTTCGTGAAACTCCGCGGAGAGGTGGCGATCATTGGTCTCTCGAGTGCCGTTCCTCGGCCTCCTTTCATCGCCGCCGGATATCTCGGCGGCGAACAGCTCGACGCGTTGCGCGCGATTCTCGATCACCCCGAAGTCGCCAGCCGGGTTCCGGTCATGCTCGTTCACCATCCGCCGGTCGACTCGCGAACACGTCTGTTCCAGTTGCGTGATGGCCTGGCCGATGCCGCTTCACTCCGTGAAACGCTGGCGGGGTTGCGCCGAGGACTCGTGCTTTTCGGCCATTTGCACATTCGTGTGCGATGTCGTGTGGGGGCGGTCGACTTCGTCGGCGCGAGCGGAGCCGCGCTCGATCATCCCAACGATGCGATTCGAGCGGGCTTCAACCTGTATGAGATCGACGAGAGCGGAGCGAACATCGAAGCGCAGGTGGTCGAGCCGGCCGGCACTTCCTTCCGGCGCGCTGACGTACCGATCCGGAGCTCCTGCGTATGAACTACCGCCGCGTCCTTCTGCTGGTCGATCTCGAAGACGGCGCTCACACCGCGCTCGATCTGATTCCGCGTGTGGCTCCGCATGCGGAGCTCCTTTTGATCGTCGCTCGCGTTGGGAGTGGATGGCTGGGATGGCTCACACCCGAAGCGCTAGCTGAACTGAATGCTGCCGCGACCGCGACCCTCGATGCATTGAAGCGATCGGCCTCGGGTCTTGCCACATCAGTGGAGATTCACGTCGAGTCTGACCTGACGGCGCCTGCGATCGCGGAGATCGCCGAAGACGCCGGGATCGATCTTCTCGTCACCCGCTCTCTTTCTGAGATTACGGAGTTGCGCAGACGGCGGCCGTTGCCCGTTCTGTG
>DASVLC010000218.1:0-10822 GCA_036385045.1 Thermoanaerobaculia bacterium
CTTCCTCTCTGGAGACGGCCGGAACGCGGTCTGAATCAGAGCCTCGGCCTGGAGGTATCAGGCAATGGACGAGTGGCCAGAGTTCGTGACCGGCGGTGAAAATGCGGACGGCAGCCGCGATACGCGGCTGCCGTCGACCTGTCTGCTGACTGGTTGGGAGGATGTGATCTTCATCCTCGAGGAGGACTACGGTTTGGATTCCTCGACGGCCGAGTTGGCTCCCTGAAAGCCGATCTTCGAATGGGTGCCGTCGCAGAAAGGCTTCATCGTCGACCCGCCGCAGCGGCAGAGCGCCCGCTTGGTCAGGGGGACTTCGTTTCCGGCTGCATCGACGAGGCGGAAGTCATCACCTTCGATGAGGTACGGGCCGTTATCTCTGATCTTGATCGTGATGGTCATGGTTGTCCTTAGAACAGCGGGTTCTCTGCTTTGTGATGGAAGTTCCAGACATAGGTGTAGCCGGGGAAGTCGACCTCGAGCGTGTACTTGACGTCGATGCGGATCATTCCGCTACCGCGCACGATCGACACGTTGTCCTCGGTGACCGGCAGTTCGAGATGTTTCGCTCTGTTGAGGATCGCCTTCATGATTTGCGGATCGCGGTTCTGGCCAGCCGATCTTGCCTCGTCGATCACGACGTCACGCATCTCCGCTGCCTTGACCTTGATGGGGATGACTTTGTAGGCGACGAGTCCTGCCGCCAGCAGGAGTACGAGACCGATGAGACAACCGAGCTGACCTTCACCCCGCTCGTGACGATTGCGGACCATGTTTGGACCTCCAGAGGTGAGAGTAACAGTTCAGTGAATGCATTTGAAGAGACGCAGGCCGCGCGGTCGGGCAGTGGCGTTCGGTCCCGACCTTGCTGCGGCGTGAGCGTCGTCGGTGCCGGGTGACGAAACCGACCAGAGCACCATTTCGACGCGTCCGAGAATCATCGTATGAGGCACCGTCCCCCAGTTTCTGCTGTCGATCGAGTCGTCGCGGTTGTCGCCGAGCAGGAAGTACTCTCCCTGAGCGATCTGCCGCGGCTCGATCGAGCCTGTCGCCCCCTGGCGGAGGACGTACGGCTCCGGGAGCGTGTGCCCCGCGACGCGGATACGGCCGAGGTGTGATTCAACGAGATCCCCCGGGACGGCAACCACCCGCTTCACCAGGACCTCACCCGGCACGCGCGGCGAGTGAAAGACGACGACATCTCCGCGCTGCGGCTCACCGCGCAGGTATCGGGTGACGAGGATCTGGTCGCCGGGAAGAAGCGCGGGAGCCATGGAGGCAGATGGGATCGAGTAGATCTCGATGGTTCCGCGAACCACGAGTCCGAGCACGATCGCGATGGCGAGCGGCTGCAGGATGGTCCGGGCCAGAGAGGGGATGCGCGGCATGACGGCAGTCGTTATACAACGCGCGAACCAGGGGGAAAGTTCCGGACGGGACTGGTAGGTGCCTGCTGGTTCTGATCGGAAGAGTCTGGTGAGTCAAAAGCCGGGCTCGGGCTCGGGCACGGGCTCGGTACGGGTGTCACGGCGACCGAGACCACGGGAGGCTACGCCTGATCATGCCTGTCATCCCGAGCCGCCGCAGCCCCGGGGGTGGGTGGCTGGCGGGAGGGGCGGAGGACGGAGAGGGATCCCTTGCCGGAGCCCCCACCACCGCGCATCGCCGATGAGCCAAAGCATGCTCGGCGCTCGAATCTGTAGGGTCGTCGACTCAGGGATCCCTCGCCACCCGCCCGCCTCCCGCTCGGGATGACAGGCTCGATTGCGGGTCACGCGCGCCTTTCCCGGATCCGAGCCCGGTTCCTGGACTCCCGGAATTAATAAGCAGGCTTACGCTCCGGCGGGAGTCGTCGGGGAGTACGTTTCCGAGCGCGTGGTCTTCTTGACCATCTCGCTGCTCGTGACCGCAAAGACCGGCATCTTCTGCTGCAGCCCCTTGAGTGCGAACTCGCCGAGCGACTCTGTCTGGAAACTGCCGACCAGCCGGTCCATGGTGTTCTGTGAGATCACGAGCTGGCCCGGTTTCGCCACTCCACTCTCGAGCCTCGAAGCGATGTTGACCGAACTGCCGAGCACCGTGTAGTCGACCCGCTTCTCCGTGCCGACGTTGCCGACGACCGCCGGACCGCTGTTGATGCCGACCCGCACGCGGACCGCCGGCAGGCCTTCCTTTTCACGTTCTGCATTCCAGAGGTCGACCCGCTCCATCAGCATCAGACCTGCGAGCACGGCACGGTCCGCGTGATCGTCCTGAGGGATCGGTGCTCCGAAGAACGCCATCACCGCATCGCCGATGAATTTGTCGAGCGTGCCGCTGTACGCGAAGATCGCATCTACCGCGGCGGAGAAGAAGTGGGAGAGAAAGAACGCGATCTCTTCCGGCTTCTTCGTCTCCGAGACGGTGGTGAATCCCGAAATGTCGGCGAAAAGGATCGATACCTCGGTCAACTTGATGTCCGTTTCATCAGCCGCTACGACACCCTTGACGATCTCGTCGACCACGCCGGGCGAGTGATAGCGCTCCATGCGTGAGCGGATCTTTCGCTCATGCTCGATCTTCTCGGCCAGCTGCGCCCGTTCAATGGCTACAGCGGCGAAGTTCGCGAGTGCGGTCAGCAGATCGAGATCTTCTTCTTCGAACGATCCGATATGGATCCCCGAGTCGACCTGAACGGCGCCGATCACACGCTGGCGGTTCCACAGCGGCACGCACATCGCCGAGCGGATGTTGTGCATGGCGATCGACTTTCCACCGAGCAGGCGCGAGTCTTCCAGCGCGTTCGACGTCATCAGCGAGACCTGCTGCTCGGCGACCATCGTCAGAATCGTTCGCGAGATCGGGATGTCTCCCGTGTCTGCTCCCTCCATGAACTTCGTCAGCTTGGGAACCGGATTGCCGTCGTCGTCGAACAGGATGATGAGGCCACGCTCGACAGGGAGGTACTTGAAGATCATGTCCATGACCTTCTGGAGCATCTCGTTGAGCTCTTCGGTCTGGAGCAGCGACTTAGCGACCTGCACGAGGACCTGGAAGATCTTTTCGCGGGTTACCGAGGGCTCGCCTGCGACGCGGCCCGTGGTTGGACGCTGCGCTTCCGCCTGGACTTCCGCCACATCGAGCCCGAACTCGGAATTGAAGTCCGAGATCCGCCGGATGACTGTGCCCGAGGGGTTGTCGAACATCGAGTCGGCGGTGAAGTCGACCGATGGCATTCCCCGGAGGTCGAGTTGCACGGAACCAACCAGCACGGTGTCGCCGGCGCGAATCGGTCCCTCCGCCGTCAGCTCACCGTTGATCTTGACGCCGTTGGTCGAGTTGAGGTCGAGAATCCACCATCTGCCGCCGCGCTCTTCGATGCGCGCATGCTTACGCGACACCGATGGATGATTGAGAATGAGATCGTTACCTTCGGTACGTCCGATCGAAAGTTCGGACGTGAGAGTGAGGCTGCGCGGCACGCCGAGATCGACGAACTGGATCTGAATCTGTTCCATGCGAAGGCTGAATTATACCGACCTCTCCCTCGATCTTCCCTTCTTCTCCAAAAAGGTCTTCCGCGTGACTTCGTGGAGCCGCTGAACTCTTCAGCTGACCTGACGGCCCCGGGGTGTTTATAATGGGCGCTTCGCGGCATCATGAACACCGAGGCACCCGGATGCTGTACCGGTGGAGCAGACCTCATCGAAGCTTTTAGACCAGGGACGGTAGCTCCCTTATGAGCGAGCAAGCAACATCAGAAGTCCTCGACCAGGAGCTCCTGGCGATCCGCGCGGTCCTGCGTACCGACGTAGGACTGGTCCGTTCCGAGAATCAGGATTTCGGGGCCTGCACGACTCCGCTCGAGGAGCGACGCTCACGTCCGGGCGGCCGGCTGCTGATCGTCGCCGACGGGATGGGAGGACATCGTGGAGGTGCGACCGCTTCCAAGCTGGCTACCGAAACGGTGAAATCCAAATTCCTCGGCAGTGATGCGCCCGACATCGGCTCGGCTTTGCGCGAGTCGCTGCTGAGCGCCAACAACCGCATCTTCAGTGAAGCGCAGAGCAATCCGGAGCTGCGCGGGATGGGAACGACGACCTCCGTCCTCGCCGTCCATCAGGGAAAAGGGTGGATCGGTCACGTCGGCGACTCCCGGATCTATCTGATCCGCGAGGGGGGGATCCGGCAGCTGACCGACGATCACTCCCTCGTGGCGACGATGATGCGAGAGGGGTTGCTGACCCCTGAGGAAGCGGAGTCGCATCCCCGCCGGAATGTCCTTCAGCGCTCGATGGGTGTCGCCGAAGATGTCGAGATCGACGTGCTCGGACCGATCGACCTGCAGGTGGGTGACATGTTCATCCTCTGCAGCGACGGACTGCACGGGCTGGTGAAGGAAAAGGAGTTGAACGAGCTTTCGGGCGGCGATCTCGAAGCAGTCGCCGACGAGCTTCTGCAGCGCGCGCTCTCGCGCGGTGCGCCCGATAACGTCACTCTCATCGTTGCCCGCGTCGAACGAAGAGACCCTGCCAGCGAAGAGACGCTCGACGAGACGCATCCGGTCTCCGCCGCCGAGGTTTCCCAGTTCGACGATACCGTCAGGGAGTCGAAGGATGAGCCTCCCTCGGCCAGCGCTCCACCTCTCCGCAGTTCGCCTCCGCCGTCTCTCGATCCCGATGCAACCAAACCGGTGAAGCCAGTTCCCGAGCGTGAGTCATCCACAGCGGCAGCTGCCGCAGCAAACGCAGTCACCGCTCCGATGACCGCCGTCTCTGATGCTGCTGCAGGAGCAACGGCGGTCGCGCCTCCGGAACCGACATCACCCGCCGCGGTCACGGCTAACCCGTTCGAGAAGACGGCATCGTCCGCTGTGCCGGCGTCTGCACCCGCAGCAAAGGAAACTCCGGTAGCCCCCGCCGTGAAGACAGCCGGCGACGCAGAGCCAGCGGCGCCGGCTCCCGCATCTCGTACCTCTTCGGCGGACACTCCGGGGGACGACGCCGGCCCGAAACAGGAGGCGAAGGGATCGGGCTCCCTGGTCCGGTGGATGGTTGTCCTGGTGCTCGCACTCGGTGCGGCAGGAGCATGGTTCTACTGGGCGCAGTAGTGATCTCATGGGCCGCCCCGGGAAGTTCCTGATCCTCGTACCGCTGCTGACGGGGGCGCTCTTGATGACTGGTGGTTGCCGGCGTGGCGTGACGGAACTGGACGAGGCTCAAAGAATCGCCTACGCCGTCAAGCCGGCAGTCGTCCGAGTCAGCGCTCTAGCCACCGCGGACTTCCGCTATCCCACCGCGGCGATCGAACGACTCGATGCGCTCCTCGGAGCGGAAGGATATGAACGCGGAGCGCGAATTCCTCCCGAATCGGGCCGGCCCTCCGAGTTGAGCGTCGAGACGGGTGCGGGAGGGTCAGGCAGCGGTTTCATCATCCATCCCGACGGGCTGATCCTCACCAGCGCGCATGTCGTGTCCCCGGTACGCGACCGCGCTGCGCTTTCGCGCGAGCTGGTACGGAATGGTGCGATCGCCGCCCTCGTCCAGCACTTTCCGATCGAAACGCTCCGAGCGATTCATAGAGATCAGGCACTCGACCGCTTCGTCGAGCCTCTGGCCGGCGCGGGGCGGATCGAGAAGATGCAGGTGGTTCGCAGCATCGAGCTCTCCAACGGCGAGACGCTGCCCTACACGATCCGGCGTTACTCGCCGCCGCTCCACGAGCGTGGAAGCGATCTCGCGGTCCTCGAAATCGGGCGCAAGGGACTCCCTTCGCTCAGACTGGGCGACTCGGAGGCGGCGCATGTGGGCGAGTCGATCTGGGCGGTCGGTTATCCCGCGGTCGCGAGCAGCAGCGATGAGCTGATCGGCGGATGGCTGTCGAGAGACACCGACCTCGAAGCGACGTTCAACCCCGGCACCATCACAGCGATCAGGAGAAACGTCGCGAACGTGCCGGTGTTCCAGTCGAACGTCGCAATCTATCGCGGCAACTCGGGGGGGCCGGCGGTCAATCGCCGCGGCGATGTAATCGGAGTCTCGACGTGGGGGCACGCCAACGCTGAGCAGATCAAGTTCCTCGTCCCGGTCAACGTAGCGAGGGGAATTCTGAACGAGGCGCAGGTTCCGACGGGTGCGCAGGGAGACTTCGACCGGCATTACCGTGCCGCTCTCGATGCCGCGGCCGGCGGGCGGTGGCTCGAGGCGCGGACGCAACTCTCGCGCGCATCACGTCTGTTCCCCAACTCGCCCGATCTCGTTCGATTCGCGTCGGATGCGGAGCGGGCAATCGATGCGCTGCCGCCCTGGAAGGTTCATCCGGTGGCCGTCTCGCTGCTCGGCCTCACGGCGTTCGCGGCGGTTCTCATCACCGGCGTCGCGATGCTTCGCTCGCCGGAGCGGAAGCTCCAGCTGGCAGGCCCTCCGCTGCCGGCGCTCGAGACCGAGGTTTCGCCGCGAGGGGCGGCTGAGCCGGCCGGTGGCGAACTCGGACGCCTGACGATACTCAGCGGGCCTCGCGCGGGAGAGAAGCTCAAGCTCGTGGCATCAGGCATCAGGATCGGGCGTGAGACGACGATTTGTGAGATCGTATTGGACAATCCGAAGGTCTCGCGTCTCCATGCCGAGGTCGTGTCCATCGATGGCAGAGTGCTGCTCATCGACAGGAATTCCTCGAATGGAACGTACGTCAACGATCAGAAGATCGAGAAGCGATATCTGGAAGATGGCGACATCATCCATTTTGGTGGGCGCAATGCCATTGCGGCTGCCTTTCATGTGTGAGGAGCAGTCTTGGCTGACAAGCGGTGTGACAACGGGCATTTCATCGACGAGTCGTGGGATCTCTGTCCGTACTGTCCGCAGGAAGTGAGCGACGATCCGTTCCCGCGGGAGCGGGAGGCGGAGCCTGCGTCTCGGGTTGCCGTCGCTGCCCCATCACGCGATCTGACGCGACCCGTCACCGGCGCGAATCCCGTGGTCTCCGCGCCGCTGCCTCAGACGATGGACCGGACGGTCGCTGCCGGATTCGGTCCCGTCTCGCCCAAGCGCTTCGTAGTCGGCTGGCTCATCGGCCTCAGCGGCGAGAGGCGTGGCGAGTCCTACCCCGTTCGGATGGGACGCAATGTGATCGGCCGCGACCGCCGCTCCGACATTCTCATCGACGATGACCTCGCATCGACGCATCACGCCGATCTGGTGTTCCGCCCCGAGGAGCGGCGCTTCATTCTGATGGACCACAATTCGACGAATGGTACCTATGTGAATGAGGCCGAGATCGAACCGCGTCGCGATCTGGTGGAGCAGGATGTCATCCGGATCGGTACGCAACGTTTTCTCTTCATGCCGCTCTGCAGAGACGGCTTTCACTGGGATGACGAGGGGCTGCTGAAATGATCGGCACGACCATAGGAAACTACAGGATCGACCGCGAGATCGGCGAAGGAGGGATGAGCCACGTTTACGTTGGCTCCG
The DNA here is from genome assembly GCA_036385045.1 of Thermoanaerobaculia bacterium. GTDB lineage: Bacteria > Acidobacteriota > Thermoanaerobaculia > Gp7-AA8 > Gp7-AA8 > QHVT01. The sequence goes on from DASVLC010000218.1 coordinate 7,449, forward strand.
CGCTCGGCGCGAACAGTTCGATCCCGGCAGGCTTCCCGGTCGTGCTCAAGGTCATGACCGAGGAACTCGCCGGTGACGTCACCGCGCGCAAACGCTTCATCAAGGAAGCGCAGATCCTCTCGAAACTGCGGCATCGCTACATCACCCGCTTCTACGAATTCATCAACAACGACACCGGCGCGGTGCTGGTGATGGAGTATGTCGAGGGAACGCCCGTCGACGTACTCCTTGGCGATCGCGGCGCCCTGCCAATCAACGAGGCGATCGGGATCTGCCAGTGCCTGCTCGAGGGGCTCGTCTACGCCCACGGCAAAGGGATTGTCCATCGCGACATCAAGCCGGCGAATCTGATCCGCGAGATGAGTGGCACCGTGAAGGTCACCGATTTCGGGATCGCGAAGATCAAGGAAGCCGGCGGGGGCGGGGGCCAGACGATCCTGACGAAGTCGGGATTTCTCCTCGGCACACCGCACTACATGTCGCCCGAACAGATCCGTGAGCCGAAAGACGCTGGAGCCCGGAGTGATGTCTACTCTTCCGGAGTCGTCCTCTTCGAGATGCTCACCGGAACGCTTCCCTTCAACAGCCGTTCGCTGCCGAAGTTGATCGATGCGATCTATCGCGGCGAGAAGGCGCAGCCATCACAGCTGCGTCCCGAGATCGACAGTGAGCTCGAGCAGATCGTCCTCAAGGCGATGGCACCGCGGATGGATCAGCGGTACGAATCGGCGCGCGAGTTCTTCGAGGCGCTCGAGGAATTCACGGTGCGTCAGCCGCTCGGGCCCACCGCCCGCTCCGCCTCTGCCGCCACTCCATCCATATCCCCCGCCGCGGCCGACGACGCGCAGCACGAATACCCGCGTCACTGGGCTCTCGTGCATGCGAAGCCGGAATCGGCGGAGAAGCATTCGATTGCGGGCGACAGCGTGATGGTCGGCCGTGACCGCACCTGCTCGATCGTCCTGACGCATCCGGCAGTGTCCCGTCGGCACGCACGCATCACCATCGCGGGGGTCGAGCCTGTCCTCGAAGATCTGCAGTCAGCCAACGGTACTTATGTGAACAACACCCGTATCGAGCGCGTCGTCCTCAAGCCGGGGGATGTCGTCCGCTTCGGTGCCGACCCGGCATGCAGTTATGTTTTGCGTGACCATTGAGCAAGCCCTGTGAACGGAGTTCCCTCAGATGAATCAGATCAACTGCCTCCGATGTAAACAGCCGTTCGACGCGCAAAGCGAACAGTGTCCGCAGTGCGGAGAGCGTGTCACGCTGTTCCAGCGCACCTATTCGGCCAGACTCCTCGATGGCAAGTACCAGATCATCGACCGACTCGGCGTGGGTGGTATGGGGGAGATCTTCAAGGTCCGTCACATCCACCTCAACGAGCTCCGCGTCGTCAAGATCATGCGCCCCAACGTCGCGGCCGACGATCAGGGCCTCCAGCGATTCCTGCAGGAAGCACGCACCTCGACCATGATCAAGCATCGCAACCTCGCGATGCTCTACGACTTCGCGCAGCTCGAAGACGGCTCCTACTACATGGTGTGGGAGTTCATCGACGGAACGAATATCCAGAAGTGGATCGCCGACAATGGTCCGGTCCCTCCGCGTCTGTCCGTCGAGATCTCCGCGCAGGCGCTGATGGGGCTCGACCATCTTCACTCGATGGGCCTCATCCACCGCGACATCTCTCCCGAAAACATCATGCTTTCCCAGGATCATCACGGAAAGCTGCTTGTGAAAGTCATCGACTTCGGTATCGCGAAACAGCTCGCCGAGGGGGATGGGGGACAGGGACTCACGCAGACCGGCATGTTCCTCGGGAAGCTCAAGTACGCCTCGCCCGAGCAGGCGGGATTCCTGAAGGAAGACGAACACATCGATCCGCGGAGCGATCTCTACTCCTTCGGTATCGTCATGTACGAGATGCTGGCCGGCCGCGCTCCCTTCCAGGCGACCAATCCTCACGGCTACATCCTCAAGCACGTCACCGAGAAGCCGATGTCGATCCTCGAGATGAATCCCGAAGTGCGCGTGCCCGCGCAGCTCGAAGAGATCATCATGCGCGCTCTCGAGAAGAGCCGCGATCAGCGTTATGCGACCGCGGCGGAGTTCGCCAATGCACTAGAGGCGATCCGCGGCTCCATCCCTCCCGATCAGAAGTACGGGGTCGGGGAGCGGCTCGTCACACTCTCCGGCGCGCAGACGCTTGCCGACCTTCCGAAGTTCACCCCCGGCGCTCCGATGCCGACCATGGGATCCACCGGCATGCAGCAGACGCGGCAGGCACCTGTCGCCGGAACGATGGGGGGAAGCAACGACGCGACCGTCATCGAACGAAGCATGTCGCCCGGCACGATGGGAGGCAACAACGACGCGACGGTCATGGATCGTTTCGACGTCGGATCGGCCGAGCCGACCACGCTCGAACCGAAGACGACCATGGGTGGCGGCGCCCCTTCGACGGGGCCGGGTACGCAGAGTCCGGTTGCGCCGAAGAAGAACGTCGCAATGATCGCCGCGATCGCGGCGTTGGTAGTTCTCGTGATCGCCATCGGAGCCTTCATCGCCCTGCGGAAGTCGCCCGTGGAGGAGCCGCTCGCAACCGCGACCGCGGCTCCCTCGACGGCAGAAGTCAGTACCACCGCCACGCCGATAGCCCCGGGACAGGGATTGCTGCTCCTCTCCGCATCTCCCTGGGGTGATCTCGAATCGATCGTCAGCAAGACGGATCAGCGGGAAGTCGCGCTCAACGAAGAAATCCGCTCGACTCCGGCTCGCATTCCTCTCGATCCGGGAGCCTACAGTGTGACGGTCAGCGGGCCGGGAGGGGGGCAGAAGACCGTCGACGTACAGATCGAGGCGGGGAAGTCCACCCTGCAGAACATTCCTCTCAGCCGCGTCGACTTCGACGCCATCGCCAAGGAACTCACCAAGCCATGAACTACCGAGCCCTCGTCCTCTCTCTCTTCGTAAGCGCGCTCTCTGCCGGCGTCGCGAACGCCTCCTGGTATGACGACTACGACCAGGGCATCGCCGCCGTCAAGAGAGGGAACTGGAGCGTCGTCGTCCAGAAGATGACGGCTGCGATCAAAGGCAACCCCAACGAGAGCGACAAAGCGCGGGCCTACGGTACGATCTTCTACAACTATCACCCTTACTACTACCGCGGTGTTGCGAACCTGAACCTCGGCAACTACGAGCAGGCGATCGCCGACCTGGAGAAGACGCAGAAGCCGGGCGAGGTCGACCTCGGCCCGATCGGCGCCAACCTGACGCGCGCGAAAGAGAAGCTGAGGGAGATGAGAGAGCCGGAACCGGAACCAACCCGTCCGACGCCTCCCGTCGCCCAGCCCTCGCAGCCCGCTCCGGCG
>DASVLC010000219.1:0-5006 GCA_036385045.1 Thermoanaerobaculia bacterium
CATGACGGTTATCCCGATCTTGTCCGGCCGACATTTTAGTGTACGAGCACGACCGCGAACGCTGAAACGACTACGGCGAGAATAACGTCAGCCGCCTCAGAGATGACCGATGGCCGAAACGCGTGCTCCAGTAACCGTGGACGGAATGGCATCACGCTCTGCTCGTGCAGGCGGTGCTGAGCCGCAGAAACGGCAGACGGGTTACCGGCTTCTCCAGTATCGTGGGACATCACATGCGGCACGTTGAACGACATCGCATGGCGCGCATTGGCTGGTTGCGGGCGGCCGTGTTAGGGGCGAATGATGGTCTCATCTCGACGGCGAGCCTGGTGGTTGGCGTAGCTGCATCAGGCGTTCCTCGCGCGTCGGTTCTGATCACTGGTGTCGCCGGTCTCGTGGCTGGGGCGATGTCGATGGCCGCCGGCGAATACGTATCGGTCAGCTCCCAGGCCGACACCGAGCGTGCGGATCTCGAGCGCGAGCGCCGCGAGCTGGCCGCGGATGAACCGGCCGAGCGCGCCGAACTGACTGCGATCTACGTGGAGCGTGGCCTGTCGCCATCGCTGGCATCTCAGGTTTCGGAGCAGCTGATGAGCAAGGACGCACTGGCAGCGCATGCGCGGGATGAACTCGGTATCTTCGAGGCGACCACGGCGCGGCCACTCCAGGCGGCCCTCGCCTCGGCGGCAACCTTCGCGGTCGGCGCACTGCTGCCCGTGGCCGTGTCAGCGCTGGTGCCACGCGGGCAACTCGCGACGCTCGTCACCGCGAGTGCGCTGGCTCTGCTGGCCGTGCTGGGTGCAGTGGCCGCGCGCGTCGGAGGGGCAGCTATGTGGCGGGGTGCGTTGCGAGTGGCTCTGTGGGGTGCGTTCGCAATGGGCGTGTCGGCACTGGTCGGGCGGTTGTTCGGCGCGGCCATCGGCTGACTAACTACCGCGGAGGATCTTCTCCATTGCCTTCCCCTTCGCGAGCTCATCGATCAGCTTGTCGAGGTAGCGAATTTCCCGCATCAGCGGTTCTTCGATCTCCTCGACGCGGATCCCGCAGACCACGCCTTTGATGGCGCTCCGTGCAGGGTTCATCTGAGGAGCTCTTGCAAAGAAGGTCTCGAAATCTGTCCGCGCTTCCAGTTGCGCCTCCAACTCCGTCTGGCTGTAGCCGGTCAGCCACCGGAAGATCTCGTCGACTTCGGCTTTCGTACGTCCCTTTTTTTCGGCCTTGGTAATGTAGTGGGGGTACACGCTCGCGACACTCGTTGTGTAGATTCGATGTCCGGTCATGAATGCATTCTCGCTTCCGTGTGATCTGGCTGCGGGGGAGCGTCAATGATACGTGTCGGTGCGCGTCAGTTGAAAGGCGAAGTAGCCGCACTCGCTCTGGCCCGGGCGTTACGGAGTACGCAGCCTGCCGGGCCCCTCGCATGCCTGCCCACCCGCCCGCTCGGGGTGACGTCCGGGGTATCGACCGAGAGATGTAGCATTGGCGGTTGATAGACCTGCGGTTCGCGACGGTGAACCGCTGGAACGTTGGGTGACAGAGTGTTCGGACTGAAACGATCGGCTGATGCTCCCGATATCGTCGTCCTTCCGCCGGTGCTCGTCGGCGGGACGCTGATTGCCGGCATCCTCATCCATTACATGCTCTGGACGACTCAGATGCTTCCCGTCGTACCAGCTCGCGTGCTTGGCTTCGTCGTGTTCGTGTCGGCGGGAGTACTTGCGCATCTATCGCATCTCGCGATGCAACGCGTTGGTACGAACGTGCTGCCGACGCGGCCAACCCTCGCGCTGGCTACGGATGGACCATACCGGTACTCGCGGAACCCTCTGTACATCGCGGCGATCGGCGTTTACCTGGGCGTCGCGCTCTGGGTGAATGGCTGGGTGCCGCTGGTGCTGCTGTTACCCGTGATCTGGGTGCTGAACCGAGGCATCGTTCTGCGCGAGGAGCAGTATCTGGAGCGTAAGTTCGGGGAAGAGTACCTGGCGTATCGGTCGCGTGTGCGGCGTTGGATCTAGTGAGGCGTCCGGCGCCCGACTCACAGCCCACGCGCACGGCGGTTGCGCGGCCCCTCACCCGGTCCTTCGGCAGGTGAAGACGCACGTCTCGCGCGTTTCTCGTATACCGTATGCCGCGCACATCCGGACACTGACGAACCATGCAATCGACGAACGCGGCAGAGACGCCGGTAATCGGGCTTCGCCCCGACGATCCATTCGGCGAAGAGACCGATCTGAAGAGAGACCTCGGGCTCGTCGAGGCGGTGTCGGTCGTAATCAGCAGGATCATCGGCTCGGGCATCTTCCGCACGCCGGCCCCGATCATGGCGCTGGTCGGCAGCACGTCGCTCTTCGGTCTGGTCTGGGTCCTGGGCGGGATCGTGACGATCTTCGGCGCCGTCGTCTACGCCGAGCTCGCGGCGATGATGCCGCGCTCCGGCGGACCGTACGAATACCTGAAACTTTCGTTCGGCCCGTTCTGGGCGTTCCTCCGCGGGTGGGCGATGTTCTTCGTCTCGGAGACGGCGTCGATCGCGGCGGTGGCGCTGATCTTCGGTGAATACCTCAACGCGGTCTGGACCATCGTCGCCGGTGCGCCCCTGCATCGCGCCGTCGTTTACGCCGTCGCCCTCGGCACGATCTGGCTTCTCACGACGATCAATCTCTTCGGCGTCCATCTCAGCGGTGTGATCCAGACCTTCTTCGGCAGCATCAAGGTGGTGGCAGTGGGAGGGATCATCGGCGTCGCCTTTACCTCGTGGGACACCGGGAACTGGGGCAACTTCACGAATCCTCTCTTCCCCGAAGCGTGGACCGGATCGACGATCCTCGCGGTGGGCGCGGCGATGCGCTACAGCTTCTTCGCATTCAGCGGCTGGGAGGGGGCGACGTATATCGCCGAGGAAGTGAAGAACCCACGGAGGAACCTGCCGCTGTCGCTCTTCATCGGAATCGGCGGCGTGATGCTTCTCTACGTTGGAGCGAACGCCGCCTATCTCTTCCAGCTCCCTCCGGAGACGATCGCCCGTTCCCCCGAGGTCGCAACCCGGGCGATGGAGGTGGCGCTCGGCGCGTCGGGCGGGATTCTGATCTCGATCGCGATCATGCTGAACACCTTCGGCAACGTCAGCACGCAGATTCTCTGCAAGGCGAGGACGTGGCAGGCGATGTCGCGGGACCGGATGTTCTTCGACGGCTTCGCTCGGCTGCACCCCGAGTACCGGACCCCGAACAATGCGCTTCTCGGTCAGGCGATCTGGGCGAGCGTACTGTTGACCTTCGCCATCGCCGCGAAGAATTCGTACGAGATGATCATCGACTTTTTTTCGGCAACCTCGACGATCTTCAACGTCATGGTCTTCGTCTCCATCTTCGTCTTCCGGAAGAAGTACCCCGACGTTCGACGGCCCTACCGCGCCTGGCTGTACCCCTGGAGCGTCATCATCATCCTGGTGGTCTACGCCGGTTTCTTCGTGATCACGTTGTTGACAGCGTTCATCCCTTCGATCGTCGGCCTGGCGCTGACTGCCACCGGAATCCCGTACTACTACTTCAAGGTGGTCCGGCCGAGGAAGCGGGGGGAGAGTCTGGTGTGAGCCAGGGACGTGGTCATGTGAGGGCCATTTGCAGAATGCCGACGGGAGGGCGCATCCACCTGGCCCGCGCGTTACGGAGTACGTAGCCTGTGAGGCCACTCGGATGCCCACCCACCCCCACGCTCGGGGTGACGTGGGTAGTGATGCTCTCGTTTTTTGCTTCTCTCCTGTTAATCGTTTTACGATATGACGATCGATATGAGGCATCGGGTGACATATGGCACGAACACGAGTTTCTTCCAAGTATCAGGTCGTGATCCCAAAGGACGTGAGAACTCACGCCGGAATCCGGCCCGGGCAGGAGTTCCAGGTGATCGCAAAAGGCGGAGTGATTACGCTGGTGCCTGAACGACCACTCTCGTCGATGCGAGGGTTCGTCCGGGGAATTAAGACCTCAGGCTTCCGGGAAAAGAAGGATCGCGTGTGATCGTCATCGACTCTTCCGGCTGGATCGAGTTTTTCGCGGACGGTCCGCACGCCGAGGAGTTCGCGTCGCGTTTGCGAAGCACAACGAGCGTCCTGACCCCAACCACAGCGATTTATGAGGTTTACAAGTGGATCAAGCGTGAGAGATCCGAGGAAGATGCTCTACAGGCAGTCGCTGCGATGAAGCGGACTCGCATACTCGAACTGACCGAGGAACTGGCCCTGACCGCAGCGGATCTCAGTCTGGCACACGGACTGGCGATGGCGGATTCGATCATGTTGGCAGCCGCACGGACGAACGACGCGCAACTAATTACCACCGATACGGATTTCGCGGGGATCGACGGGGTTACCATCTTCGCGAAGAAAAAGTAGTTCGGTGACCAACTCTCAGGAGGGCAACACGATGGCAGACCTCAAGAAGGCCGTCGCGACTCAGCTGGAGAACATCGAGAAGCGAACCGGCAAGTCACTGGATGAGCTGACAAAGCTGGTCAGAACGAGCGGTCTTTCCAAGCATGGCGAACTGGTGGCCATGCTGAAAACCAAGCTGGGGATGGGGCATGGTGACGCGAATACGATCGTTCACCTCGCGCTCAAATCCGATGACCAGACTACTGCCAGTGAGCCTTCATCGGACCAGGTGCTGGACGGCCTGTATGCAGGCCCCAAAGGCGCGCTCCGGCCGATCCACGACAAGTTGATGGTCGAGATCCGGAAGTTCGGAACCTTCGAGGAGGCTCCAAAGAAAACCTACGTCAGCTATCGTCGGAATAAGCAGTTCGCCATGATCGGCCCCGCCACCAACAGCCGGGTGGAGGTCGGTATCAACGTGAAGGGTCTGGCGGCGACCGATCGTCTGCAGGCGCTTCCTGCCGGGCAGATGTGCAACTACAAAATCAAGCTGACGGATATCAAGGAAGTAGACAAGGAGCTGATTGACTGGATCAGGACCGCATACGAAGCGGCGGGCTGACCGCCAGGC
>DASVLC010000220.1:0-14000 GCA_036385045.1 Thermoanaerobaculia bacterium
CCGAGGAACCCCGAGGAACTCCGAGGAACCCCGAGGAACCCCGAGGAACCTTCCCACATCCGGCTTCCACACGTTAGGCTTCACGGATCCCATGCTCGACATCCTCTTCGAAGACGAATCCCTGCTGTTCGTGAACAAGCCTGCCGGGCTCGTGGTACAGCTGCGCATGTACGAGCCGGACGAGCCCTATCTCGAGGATCTCGTCCGGCAGTACACCTCTCCGATCTTTCTGATGCAGAGGCTGGATCGAGGAACCAGCGGCGTGATCTTTTTCTCCAAGCGGAGCGATATGAACGTCCGGCTGACGCGGCAGTTCGAGAAGAAGAGAATCAGAAAGCGATACCTCGCGATCTGTGAAGGGGAGCTCCGCGAGCGACAGACAGTCGACGCGCCGATCGCCCGCGCTGGTGCAATCAAGTTTGCGGTGCGTGAAGACGGCAGGAGGGCGATCACGCACTTCACACCACTGGTCGCGAAGGAGACGGGTACACTCCTCGACATCCATCTCGAGACGGGACGCACGCATCAGATCCGCGTTCATCTTTCCGCGATCGGTCATCCGTTGGCAGGGGACTGGCTCTATGGAGAGAGTGGAACAACACGGCCGATGCTGCATGCGGCCGAGCTCGTCATGCTGCATCCATTGACAGGTCAGACACTTCGGGTGGGGGCTCCGCTGCCGGATGACTTCCGGGCCGAGGCCGAACGCCGGGGACTCCGTCATGACGCGAGGACAGATCGTGCTTTCGGGGATACAGCTAAGTCATTGACTGAACTAGAATAACCGGGTGACCCGGACAGTTGTGAAGAACACACAGGAGACAACCATGAGAGTCTGGACACGAATCGCTTTCGTACTGCTGTTCGTCCCGCTGGTCGCGTCGGCGCAGTTCCGCGACCTCGACGCGGCGATGTCGAACCTCGAAAGAGGGTTCGGTAGCGGCGACGTCGATGCGATCGTGTCGGGGATCGCCTCGGACGAGCAGGTGATGCTTCAGTTCCCGGGCCTCGCCGACAAGAGCGGGTTTTTCGGACGCGATCAGGCGGCCTATCTGCTCGACGGCCTTTTCAACAAGGCGAAGCCGAGTGGCTTCGAGCGCGTGAGCGCCCGCGGCCAGCGCGCTGAGGGTCAGTATCACATCAAGGCGCGCTGGACGATCGCTGATGGCGCACGCGATCTCTACATCACGCTGCAGCAGAAGGATGGCCGCTGGGCGGTCGCATCCGTTCGCTCCGGCAGCAACTGACACCCGTCTTTCTTATGAGGTACGCATGGATCGCCGTCGCTCTTGCGACGGCGATTCGTCTTTATGGCGGCGCGAACACCACAGTCGCGTTCGCAACCGCGTTGCTCGCGGGCCTGGCCCTGGTCCTTCTTCTGCTCGCGCGCCGTCGCCGCACGCCTGTTCATCCGGCCCTGCCCGTCGCTGCGGTTGTTCTCCTGCTCGTCGCCGTTGTCGATGCAGCCGCTCTCTGGCGCGTGAATGCGACGGCCGCCTCTTTTGACCAGAAGCTCGCCGCGCATCTGCACCACGACGTGGAGAGAGTACGACGGAGCGTCGCCCGCCTCGAGAGCGATCTCGATGCATCCGCGGCAAGGATCTCCCTTCGTATCAAAGGGCGTGAAACCGATCGCGCCGCACTTTTCGGAATCGTTTCGGCGGAAGTCGCGGAGAGCGGCCGTGGTGCACGCATTCTGGACTCATCGGCGCAGCCGGTCGCCTGGTGGGGAGAGGATTACCGTGCGCCCGCGAACCGGACGTATCAGTTCGACGTCACCAATCTCTACGTCACCCGCTCACGCACGATCGAGGGATTCACGGTTCAGGTTTTCGAACGGATCGAGAACGTACCGAAACGGCGTGCGTTTCATGGTGACGATGCGTGGGTGGTGTCGCTGTTCTATCACGGCGGCTTCCCGCGTCAGGAAAGCGGCACCCAGCGATTCCTGGTTTCGAAGAAAGAGGATTCATCGCTATGGGTGGATGTTCGCCCCCATCTCCGATTCGAAGTGCTCGACGCACTCGGTGCCGAGGGGATTAACGCCGCGGCACTTCTGCTGGCGGTCGGGACTCTATTCGCAGGGCTGCTGTTCTTCCGCGGGGCGCGGCACGGCGGAAGAGCATGGCCATGGGTAGAACGATGTGGCGCAGGGCTGGCCCTGATCGTTGCCCGCATCGCCCTGCTCCCGCTCGATCCACGGAACGATCCGCTCGCGATCTTCGGATTCGAGGCCTATGGGTCGCGAATTCTGGGCCCTCTCAGCAAATCTCCATTGGACCTGTTGCTCACGGCCGCCACGTTGCTGGGCATCGTCGCGCTCGCCCAGCCGCTGCTGCTGCGGATTCCCATCCTCCTGCGCGCTGCGCTGACGGCGGCAGCGGCCTGGGGATACATCCGGCTGGTCGATAATTTCGTCGACAACTCACGCGTCGTGGCACTTCCGGACCACGTCGTCCCCGCGAGCGTGGCTCAGGGGGTGCTCCTCGCCGCCATGCTCCTGTTCGCATTCGGTCTGGTGACCATCGCCACGACTCTGCTCGCGCGCATCGTGGTCCGGCGCGGCGGACGCAACGCGCCGCTCCGGATTGCTGCGACCGCCATCATCGTCGCCGCGGTCGTCTATGTGCCCCTGGAGCTGTTCGGGAGGGAGAGTGCAAGAAGTTTCATCGCTAACACCTACGCACCGCTCGTAGCGGGAGAGTCGGGCCAGCTGCGATCGATGATCGCCACCACCCTCGAGAGCGAGTTCACCCGGATCGACCTCGCACGCATTCTGCCTGACGACTACCGCCGGATGAGCATGGAAGACCTTGCGTACGCTCTCTGGCTGCGGTCCGACCTGTCGCGCTGGGGTGTGCCGGCGGTGATCACGATCCATGACGAATTCACTCGCTCTCCGATCAGCCGATTCGGAGTCGGACTTCCGCAGTTCGACGAGCAGGCAGCCAGCGAGGGAGGAGAGGTTCTCCAGGTCGGCAACATCCGCCGTGTACTTCTCCATCACGAATTCGAGATCGCGGTCATCGGAACGACGATCGGCATCGGAAGCGTTCACGTGGTGAACCCGGCGGACCCGGGAGCTACGGCATCCGCGGACATCTATCGCGACTTCTTCGAAGCGACGTCGGACCACTCGACCGGTCTGCATCCGCAGCGCGAGCCCGCGGTTTACGACTCCGCCGGCAGAGCTCAGAGCACTGCCACGTATCGTCTCTCACGAAATCCAGCCACCTATTACGAGCAGCTCCAGCCGGGGACGGGAGTCTGGACGCAGTCCGCCGACGAAGCCGCCGACGCCATCTACCTGCGGCGAGGGGAGAACGCTCTTTATGCATTTCCGCTGCAGATCCCGACACCGGGACAACAGGCGCGCCGCGCGGGAGGGGTGGCAGCCTGGTCACTCCTCGCTCTGGCGACCCTTCTCGCCTGGCGGTCGCGTGAGCGCCTTTCGGCGGTCATCCGCGGCGGCTGGCGCCGCTCGGGTGACGGCTCCGGGTCGGGGCTCGACTTCCGCGCCCGCACCTCGATCTACATCACGGCGGTCGTCCTCCTGCCGCTCATCGCTTTCGTCCTGTTCGTCCGCGCCTATCTGGCGACGCGGCTCGAGACCGAATACCTCGAGCGGGCGCAGAACGCGCTGACCGCAGCGCAGAGAGTCGTCGAGGACTACATCGGCGCGCAATCCGCCGAGCCGGAGCAGGTGCTCGACGACGAGATCTTCAGCTGGCTCGCGCGTGTAATCGGTCACGACCTTCATCTCTACCGGAGCGAACAACTGATGGCCTCGAGCCGTCGTGACCTGTTCGCGGCGCATGTCGAATCGGAACGGCTGCCAGGAGACGTGTATCTCGACCTCGTGCTGGGAGGAAGCCAGCTCGTACTCGCCCGTCGCGAATCGGGCGAGACCCAGTACGTCGAGATCTACAGCCCGGTGAACCTCGGCACGACGCGAAGCTACACGCTTGCCCTCCCGTTCATCGTGCAGGGGCGGCAGATCGAATCGCAGGTCAACGACCTGGCAACGACGATCTATCTGCTTCTCGTCTTCATCGCACTCGCGGCTACAGCCGTCGCCTTCCGCATCGCCAGCGGAGTCACAGGGCCTGTTCAGAGCCTGGTCGCAGGAGCCCGCGGTGTCGCGCGCGGCGATTTCGATGTCGCTACGACGCCGACCACCGATCCCGACATCGGCCTCCTCGTGACGACGTTCCGCGACATGGCTCACTCGATCCGGCAGCAGCAGGACGACCTTCGGCACGAACGCGATCGCCTGCAGACTCTCCTCGAGAACATCAATGCCGCCGTGGTCGTCCTGGACGGCGATCTCTACGTTCAGGCGACGAACATGATGGCCCGGCGCCTGTTCGGCATAACGCCAGACACTCCCCCGCTCCGCTTCGACCCCGATTTCGCCCGGGTCCGGGAGTTCCTTGCGACCCACGAGCCACGCCGTGCGAAATCCGAGGAGATCGAGCTTCCGGTCGACGGCAACGACCGCACCTTCCGCTTCTCGATCGTTCCGCTTCCCGACAGCGATGAAGAGATGCTGATCGCCGAGGACGTGACCGAGATCCTTCGATCGAATCGCCTCGAAGCGTGGGGCGAGATGGCACGACAGGTGGCCCACGAGATCAAGAACCCGCTCACACCCATCCAGCTGACGGCCGAACACCTGCTGGCCGTGGCCGACCGTCAGGATCCCCGGCTCCCGGAAGCGGTACGCAGCGCCGTGGAGAACATTCTTCGCCAGGTCGTAACGCTGCGAGAGACATCGAAGGAGTTCTCCGACTACGCCTCGCTCCGTCAGGTCCAGCGGCGGACGATCGATCTCCGGCAGCTTCTTACCGACCTGGCCGCCGGCTACTCGAACAGCCGTGAGCGCGGGATAGAGTTCGAGGCAGGGATCGCACCATCGACACCTCGGCAGTTCGAAGGAGACGAGCGGCTTCTTCGAGGCGCCGTCGCCAACCTGATCGAGAATGCCTTCCAGGCCACGCCTGCGAAGCACGTGAGGCTCGCCAGCCATGCGGTCGATTCAAGGGTGGTCATCTCGGTGGAGGACGACGGACCTGGAGCACCTCCCGAAGTTCTTTCGAGAATTTTCGATCCCTATTTTTCGACCAAGTCGACCGGTACCGGCCTCGGCCTCGCCATCGCGCGCAAAGCAATTGAGGAGCACGGAGGCCGCATTCGTGCCGAAAATGTCGATCCAGGGCTTCGGATCGTCGTCGAGCTCCCTCTGCGATGAGTGTCTCGCACGCTAGAATCGCTCTTCCAATGCGACGCGTCGCGATAGTCCTGGCCGCGCTTCTTCTCGCGTCCCCTGCCGTCTCGGCCGACACCGCCGAGACGATGACGACGTTGCGAACGCAGGCGCTCAACCTGATCAACCGCGACCGACTGAAACATCGACTGCCTCCCGTCGCACTCGACGTCCACGCCTCACAGGTGGGAGACGCTTACTGCCTCCAGCAGATCCGGAACGGCACGACCGGCCATTACACGACCGATGGCTTGTCGCCGTACATGCGCTATTCATTCGCCGGTGGGAATGATGCCGTCGCCGAAAATGCCGCCGCCTGGTCAGCTTCGTATGTCTTCTCGGAGCGAGCTCTCTACGAGATGATCCGGCGGTCGCAGGAGGCGATGATGGCCGAGAAGCCTCCCGATGACGGTCATCGTCGGGCGATCCTCGATCCTCACGCGACTCACGTCGGAATCGGCCTCGCGTGGCGGGGCGGAGAGTTCCGCTTCGTGCAGGAGTTCCTCCGGCGGCATGTGGAATGGACGCGTCCCTTGCCTCGTCTGGCAAACCTCACGGACGTCGTCAGCACAGCGGGGCGTGGCGTCGGCGACGCGAAGGTCGAGGCGATCACCGTGCATCACGAACCGTTCCCCGGACCATTGGCCCCCCGCGCGGCGAGTGCGATTGAAAGCTATGCACTCCCCGCCTCACGAAAAGAGTATCTGCCGCGTCTCCGCTCCGACTACACCCGGCGCGAAGACGGCACCCTCCACATCGTCCGACGGGAGTACACCGGAGGCCATCGCGGGGACTTCTTCCTCGGCGAGAAGGGCGAGTTTTCTTTTACTGTGCCGTTCCCGGATGGCCCCGGCATCTACACCGTGGTGGTGTGGGTACGACGTCCGGGCGCGGCAACACCCGTTGCCGCCTCCAACGTTTCCATCAGAGTGGAAGGAGCATTGCAGAGTCCGGCCCGCAGCAGCGCGGGCGGACATCAGTGAACCAGCAGCCTCCTTATGATGCAGTCATCATTGGCGGTGGTCCGGCAGGACTCACCTGCGCCATCTTTCTTGGACGCTACAGGCGCCGAGTGCTCCTCATCGACGCCGGCAAGCCTCGCAACTACGCGACGAAGGCGATCCACGGGTTTCTCGGCCACCACGACATCTCTCCGTCCGACCTCCTCGCACGGGGACGTTCGGAGGCGAAGAGCGTTGGCGTCGAGTTCGCCGACGATCACGTGACGCGCGTGCAACGCGACGGAGATCTGTTCTGCCTTACGACCGCGCAGCAGGGAGACATTCAGGCCCGCCGCGTCGTCCTCGCCTATGGCGTTCGTGACACGCTGCCCGACATCCCGAAGATTGAGGAGTACTACGGACGCACCGTTCACCACTGCCCCGATTGCGACGGATTCGAGTGCAGAGATCAGCGCATCGGCATCATCGGGTGGGGCAAAGGAGTCGTCGGTCTTGCACTCAAACTTCTGCAATGGTCAGACGATCTCGTGATCTTCACCCACGGAGAGGAACGACAGTGGGACGAAGAAGAACAGAGCAAGCTTCTCGCGGAGCAGATCACCGTGAAGGCAGAACGGATCATCGCTCTGGAGGGCGACGACGGCAAGGTGAGAGGTGCCGTCCTCGAGTCCGGCGAGTGCGTTCCCCTGCAGCGGATCTTCTTCAACATTCGGGTCGAGCGCTCCTGTCTGCTTGCCGAAGACCTCGGCTGTGTCGTTGACCCGAAACGGCCGGATATCGAAGTGAATGAACACCGCCGGACCTCTATCGATGGCGTCTGGGCAATCGGAGACCTCGTCCCTGGAGCCCAACTCGTCATCACGTCCGCCGCGGATGGCGCCATCGCTGCCATCGACATCAACAAGTCGCTGCTGCCGCCGTCGCGAACGCTGTAAGCCATCGGACGCCTGCGTCCCGGTTCTGCGTCTACACGACGACCCACAGCGACTGATTGCGAGCCAGCGCCTGTCTGGCGGAGAGAAGGAGCTGAACGAACATCTGCACGTCGAGATCTTCGGTCGCATCGCCTTCGAGATACCGAACTCCGAGCTGCATCAGCTCCAGATCATCGGTAGGAAGCGACCTGCGACCTGCGTATTCGACCAGTTCTTCGACGAGCGCTGGCAGACTTCCGACCTGCAGCGGATCAGCCAGGGAGCCGACGGGCAGATGGACGACGGTCTCGAGTGGCTGCGGAAGATAGACGGCCTGGTAGGCTTCAATCGCGGTGATCTGCGGAGCGTACTCGAGAGTCCGCAAAACCTTCTGCTGGAGCTCGCGCCAGGCTGATGGCGCAACCGGTTCCGATTCGTAGCGATCATCGCTGGGCGGCGCCAGCCCGGCAAAACGCGCACGAAGCTCGGAATCGACGGCGGCCGCCAGCTCACCGTCGAAGACGTCGGCTGCGGTTCCTGTGATCAGAGTGAGAGACACGGACGAGCGGATTCTACCCGCGATTGCAGCCAGGCCGGAATCGCGGGCCTCAGCTCACTCGGCGTACAGATCGATCACCCGCTGAATCGCCCGTGTACAGACGTCGCAGAAACCGACTTCGTTGCGCGTGAACATGATGCAGTCGGCCTCGGGGCGATACAGACCTTTGGCCTCGTACCCAGCCCCTTCGAACGCCCCCACGCGGCCGGCATACTTCTGCGAACCGAGGAACTTCGTTTCAGTCGCCTGTGAACGGCGGAACAACTCGTCCATTCTCTCTTCCGGAACGTTCGCATCGCGCAGCTGTCGCCGCTCGGCCTGATACTCGCGTTGCCGCTTCTCGAACGCTTCCTTGTCCCATGGCGTCGGCAGAGGAGTTCCGGGCGTCACGAGCTCCATCCACTTCGGGTTCGTACCATTCGCGGTCACGTTCGGCTCCCACGGCTCGGGATGGTCAACACCGCCGGTCTCGTAGGCGACATCCGAGGTGTAGTACTCGTCGCCGAGTCCCGCGAAGTGGTGACCGAATTCATGAACGAACACGTACTCGGAGAATCCACTGTCGACCGAAGTCGTTGCCTGGTCATTGAAGATCCCGCCGCCGCCGTACTGCTTTTCATTGACCAGGATCTCGATGAAGTCGTAGGGAGCAGATGACGCCGCATTCCTCAACGCCTTGTTGTCGAGCGTGAGGATGTAGCGTTCGGAGTCGAAGATGTTGTACTGAACTCCGGTGACGGTCCGCCGGTCATCACTGGTACGCGGCCGGTGCACACCGCTCTTCGCGGCAGGGAGCTCGAGGACGCGCACGTTGAAATCGCCCTTGCGTGACTTGAACGGCTCGGTGGCGAAGAGCTTACCGACGAGTCTCTCAGTATCTCCCCGAAGTTTCGGCATCTCGGCCGCCGTGTAGCCTTCGCCAATGATGAGCAGATCGACCTTCGTCGATGGCGGTCCGTTCTCGATCAGCGACCAGACCCGGCCAGCCGGTTCGGGATCGGCCGGGTTCACGAAACGAGAGTTCGGATCAACTACCGTCGACCAGACCTGCTGGAAAGAATTCTCCTCGTCACGTTTTTTCAGAACGACCTGCACGGGGTTCTTCGGCCACGGGAACCTGAGGGATTCGTGGAAGGTCGCTGGCCGTTTCTTCGCATCGGGCGTCGTGACCCACTCGCTGTATACCGAGGCGAAGCCGCGCGAGAAGATGACCTGATTCGTTGCCCGGTCGATCACCTCGAAGTAGTACTTACCGAGGTTGAGGGTATCCAGAAGGCGTGTCCGGCTCCCGGACCAGACGCCGTCGGAAACGATTGAATCGAGAGCGACGATCTCCTCTCCGGCGGGTGTTGCCGTGTGGAAATAGTCGAGTCTCATGGTCTTGTCGAGAAAGAGCCCGTCGAATGAGGCGGCGGCAGCAGGAAGAGCCACGAGCAGGGCGATCAGCACGGCGCGAAAACGCATGGAGAATTCCTTTCGAGCGGCGATTGTATGCTCTCCACATGCGTGGCTTCGCGACCGTCATCGCACTTCTCCTCGCGGCTGGTACCGCAGGCGCCCAGTTCCAGGACTCTCTTACCGTCGAACGCATTCTTCTGGATGTCCGCGTCACCGACCTGAACGGTGAACCGCTCCTCGGTCTCGCGGCGGACGACTTCGACATCCGGATCGGGGGTCGCCGGGCTGCCGTGGAATCGGTCAGCTGGATCGGCTCTACCGAGGATGTACCGGTCCTTGTCGAAACAGGCGAACTGCAAGTCGCCTCCCCACCAGTCGAGAGTACGGTGCGGCCCGGCCGCCTGTTCGTAATCTTCGTGCAGACCGACTTCGCACGTAACAAGGTGCGGGTCGCGGGGCATATGCAGTTCGGGCATCACGCCGAGAAGCTCATCGAAAGCCTGGCACCCGAAGACCGTATCGCCGTCTTCTCGTTCGACTCGTACCTCAAGTTCCGGCTCGACCTGACGAGCGACAAACAGCAGGTGCTCGACGCATTCCGAAGCACGATCCTGACGGATCACCCGCCCCCTCCACCGATCGTTGCCAACCCGTCGCTCACGTCCCGGCTCGATCGTGACGCGATGCGTCGCCTCACCAACTCGGAAGACGCACTGCGACTCATCGCCAATGCTCTCGCCCCTATACCGGGACCGAAGTCCCTGCTCCTGCTTGGCTGGGGACTGGGTCAGCGCGACAAGGGCGGCGTCGTCTGGATGCGTCCACGCTGGCGGATCACGCAGCAGGCGCTCGATGCCGCCCGCGTCAGCATCTTCGCGCTCGACACGACCGACGCCGACTATCACGAACTTCAGAGAGGACTCTCTAAAGCAGCTGAGGAAACGGGCGGGCTTTACCTCAAGACGCACAACTTTCCCAGCATCGCTGTCGAACGGCTGCAGCGGACACTTTCCGGACACTACGAGATCGAGCTCCGTCGTCCTGATGGCCTCCGTCCAGGCACACACAAACTCGACGTCCGCGTGAAGCGTCGTGGCACGACGATCCTGGCGCCATCGACCTGGCGTGACAAGCTGCAGGCCGATCCGAGCGGTTAGGCTGGGGGCACAGCTTGCTCGTTCGTGGCCTGTCGCGCGTGCCGCTCCACGCCGACAACCGCCGGGCATGTCTGTAGTGTTGCCCTTCTCCCCCCGCGTCTTTTTGCGGGGGGAGAAGGTGCCGAAGGCGGATGAGGGGGGCCGCACGGTCACCCTGCATTTGCCCATGGGCGATGCACGAGCATCGGCGTGTGGCGCAGCCCCTCACCCGGCCTTCGGCCACCCTCTCCCCGCTAAAATCGCGGGGAGAGGGGCGACAAACCTCGTGTTCCGGCGAGGCGCATAAGACGGCCG
The DNA here is from genome assembly GCA_036385045.1 of Thermoanaerobaculia bacterium. Classification (GTDB taxonomy): domain Bacteria; phylum Acidobacteriota; class Thermoanaerobaculia; order Gp7-AA8; family Gp7-AA8; genus QHVT01. Next base: position 10,551 of record DASVLC010000220.1, read on the forward strand.
TCCTCGTCGTTCGTAGCAGCGTCTCCGCCGTTCGTAGCGCGGGCGTCCTCGCCCGCCGTACCGCGGACGTCCTCGTCCGCAGGGGGGCGTCTCGCCCCCCGAACCCGCCGAGCCCCGTCAGTGCGCCATCACGTCCGGCGCTTCTTCCCCGACTCCTCGGAGCACTTCATCAATCGTATCCCCGCCGAGGAGCAGGGCGAAGGAATTGCGCCAGATGCGGGAGAGCTCCGGGGCGGCGATGCGGACCAGATGGACTCCGCTCCGCTCGATGACGAACACGCCATGGGCGGTATACCCGATCCTTCGCGCCTCGACACCGTGCTCACGGGCAAGCGCCAGCACGCGCTCCCGCTGCTCGGCGGTACAGGCAACGACAGCGCGAGCTTGCGACTCGCCGAACAGCAACGCCGTGGCGTCGAGCGAGTCCGCATGACCGGTGAGGTCGACGTGACACCCGACGCCCCCCATCGACATCTCGGAAAGACAGACGGCGAGGCCTCCGTTCGAAAGATCGTGAGCACTGGCGAGGAGCTGCTCGCCGTGCAGCGCAAGCAACAGTTCGACGAGCGACTTTTCACGCGACAGATCGACTCGCGGTGGCAGGGCGAGTTCGTCCGGAGCGAACATCTGCTGCCACTCCGATCCGCCGAGCTCTTCGCGCGTCTCGCCTAACAGAATCACATCGAGATCGGGATCCTTGAACAACAACCCGCATCCGTCGCGATCGCTCTCGAGAATTCCGACCATGCCGACGGTCGGAGTCGGATAAACCGCGCTCCCCTCCGTCTCGTTATAGAACGACACATTTCCGGAGACGACCGGCGTGTCGAGCTCGCGGCATGCGTCGCTGATGCCGCGGATGCACTCCGCGAACTGCCACATGATGTCGGGCCGCTCAGGCGAACCAAAGTTCAGACAGTCGGTAATTGCCACGGGGCGGCCGCCTGAAACCGCGACGTTCCGCGCCGCCTCGGCTACGGCCTGCTTGCCGCCTTCGTAAGGATCGAGATAGCAGTAGACCGGGTTCACGTCCGAAGTCATCGCAAGCGCTCGCCCCGTCTCCTTCACGCGAACGACCGCGGCATCACGCGCCTCGGGACCGGCTACGGTGTTCGTACGGACCGTCGTGTCGTACTGTTCCCAGATCCAGTGCTTCGAGCAGAGGTTCGGCGAAGCGACCAGTCGCATCAACGTTCCGGTCAGGTCGCTGTCTTCTTCTTTCGTACGATCGAGCAGCGGCGCCACGCGGTCGGCGTACTCCGGTCGGGCCAGAGGCCGCTCGTACACGGGTGCTTCCGTGGAGATCGGCTCGACTGGGATCGCGGCCACTTCCTCGCCATGCCAGAAGAGACGGACGAACCCGTCATCTGTCACTTCCCCGACCACGGCCGCATTCAGATCCCACTTATCGAAGACGCCGATCACCTCGGCCTCGCGGCCTTTGTGGGCCACGATGAGCATTCGCTCCTGAGACTCGCTCAGCATGATCTCGTACGGCGTCATGCCGGTCTCTCGAATCGGCACACCGTCGAGATGCATCCGGACACCGGTGCCCGCGCGTCCAGCCATCTCGAAGGACGACGAGGTGAGCCCGGCCGCCCCCATGTCCTGGATGCCGACCACGGCGTCGGAGTCCATGATCTCGAGACACGCCTCGAGCAGCAGCTTCTCGGTAAATGGATCGCCGACCTGCACGGTCGGCCGCTTCTCTTCCGACGCCTCGTCGAACTCGGCCGACGCCATCGTCGCGCCGTGAATGCCATCGCGTCCCGTCTTCGAGCCGACGTAGATCACCGGATTGCCGACACCGCTCGCGGTGCCCTTGAAGATCTTCTCGCGTTTCGTGACTCCAAGGGCGAAGACGTTGACGAGGATGTTGCCGTTGTACGAGGGGTGAAACGACGTTTCGCCACCGACGGTCGGAATGCCGATGCAGTTGCCGTAGCCGGAGATCCCTCGTACGACGCCGTCGACGAGATAGCGCATCCGAGGAGCGTCGAGCGAGCCGAAGCGAAGCGAGTCGAGTGAGGCAATGGGTCGTGCTCCCATCGTGAAGATGTCCCGCAGAATGCCGCCGACGCCGGTCGCGGCTCCCTGGTACGGCTCGATGAACGATGGGTGATTGTGCGACTCCATCTTGAACGCCGCGACCCAGCCGTCGCCGATGTCGATGACACCCGCGTTCTCTCCAGGCCCCTGAATCACACGCGGCCCGGATGTCGGGAACTTGCGAAGATGCACACGGCTCGATTTGTACGAGCAGTGCTCCGACCACATGACCGAGAAGATTCCGAGCTCGGTGTAGTTCGGAGCTCTGCCGAGAATCTGTTCGATCCGCTCGTACTCATCGGGAGTGATCCCATGAGATGCAACGACTGCCGGGGTAATCTTCGGTTCGCTCATCGCAGCGGATTGTATCCGTCGAAAGCGGAGACTGCGGCCCCAGGGGGGCCGAGGCCTGTCATCCCCCTGTAATCCCGAGCAAGGGCACGGCGCGCGGCGCCGCGACTGACGGAGATGACAGAAGGTGTCGCCATCGGATAGCGCCGTAGGCGCGATTGAGCTTAGCCCAGGACGCCAGTCCTGGGTACCTTGCGATCGAATGGTAAGTCCCGTAGGGACGATTGAGGTTCGCGTTCAATCGTCCCTACGGGACTGTTTATGATCGGACGTCTTCCCAGGACTTCGTCCTGGGCTAAGGTCAACCGCGCCTACGGCGCTACGCGGTGACGATGTCATTGGAAGCCGCCGGAAGCCCGTTGGTGGGAGGCTGCCTTTCGTATTACTCACAGGACAGAACGAACAACGGTTACCCACGAAGTTCACCTGACTTCGATCTCCCGCGCGCCGTCGCTGCGCACGGTGATCTTGACCTCGATGTGCGACTCTTCGAACTCCTCGAACTCCCGCTTCGGCCACTCGATCAGTTTTACGCCCGCGCCGCCCAGCATCTCGGGTATCCCGATCTCGAGCCATTCGCGGCGATTCCCCGAGAGCCGGTAACCGTCGATGTGGATCACGGGCGGAGCTCCTTCGCGCGGGTACTCGTGCACGATCGCAAACGAAGGCGACGCCACCTCGAGCGGATCCGCACCAAGCTCCGCGGCGATCACCCGCGCCAGGAACGTTTTCCCGGCGCCGAGATCGCCGACGAGATGAACCACGGCATCCGCGGCAAGAGTACCGGCGATCGCGCGCCCGGCGGCTTCGGTATCGGCTTCGGTGGGACAGACAAAATGCATCGTTGTGGAAGTCTAACCAAAGATTTCTATTTTGAGCGTCAAAGGCCGGGCGCGGGCGCGGGCTCGGGCCCGGGCACCTTCAGTAAGGGGCGGCGTACGGCGGGCGAGACGCCCGCGTGCGGACGAGGACATCCGCGATACGGCAGGCGGGGACGCCTGCGCTACAGACATCCGAGGAACCGAGGAACTCCGAGGAACTCCGAGGAAC